>FUZR01000003.1 GCA_900167895.1 Bacteroidales bacterium WCE2004
TCGCTTCCGGAAGCCAAGGCATCCTCCGTTCGCTCTTGTTCTCTTTCTCGTACTTATAAGTGAATCATTTGCGACATTTACGTCTCAAATATTACTCGTTTTGCCTTATGAAATTGCAGTCCCTATTTCGCAACTCGAAAAAACTCGAATTTGTTACTCTTATACAGACTATAATCTCTTTTTAACTTCTTTACCTCGTTATCTCTCTCAGTATTGTCAATGATCTCTCAAATCCCTTCATTGAAGTTTCCCTCATCGAAAGGGACGGCAAAGGTACACACTTTTTTTAAACTTGCAAACCTTTTCCGAAAAAAAATGAAAAAATTATTCCGCGTAGAGCGAAATGAGGTGCCGGATGACCGACGCCGCCTTCTCCATGCTCTCCACCGGGACCCATTCGAACTTGCCGTGGAAGTTGAGACCGCCGGCGAAAATGTTCGGGCAGGGCAGGCCGCGGAAGGACAGGTTGGCACCGTCGGTGCCGCCGCGGATCGGCTGGATGTGCGGCTTCACGCCGGCGAGCTCCATCGCCTTGACCGCCTTCTCCACGACGTGGTAGTGCGGCTCCACCTGCTCGCGCATATTATAATATTGGTCCTTGAGGTCCAGCGTGGCCGTGCCGGCGCCGTACTTCCTGTTGATGGCGTCCACCGCGGCGACCATCGCCGACTTCCTGGCCTCGAACCTGGCGCGGTCGTGGTCGCGGATGATGTAGGCCAGCGACGCCGCTTCGACCTCGCCCTTGAAGCTGATCAGGTGGAAGAATCCCTCGTAGCCCTCGGTGTACTCCGGCCGCTCGTCCGCCGGCAGCAGGGCGTCCAGCTCCTGGCCGATGTGGATGGCGTTGCGCATCTTGCCCTTGGCGTAGCCCGGATGGACGTTGCTGCCCTGGATGGCAATCTTGGCGCCGGCGGCGTTGAAGTTCTCGAACTCCAGCTCGCCGACCTCGCCGCCGTCCATCGTGTAGGCGTAGTCGGCGCCGAACTTCTGCACGTCGAACTTGACCACGCCGCGGCCGATCTCCTCGTCCGGCGTGAAGCCGATCTTGACGGGGCCGTGCCTGAACTCGGGATGCGACATCATATATTGGACGGCGTCCATGATCTCGGCCACGCCGGCCTTGTCGTCGGCGCCGAGCAGCGTGGTGCCGTCGGTGGTGACGATCGTCTCGCCCTTGTGCGCAAGCAGCTCCGGGAATTCCGCGGTCCGCAGCGCGAGGCCCGGGACCCCCTTCAGGGGAATGTCGGAGCCGTCGTAGTCCGGGATGATCTGCGGCTTGACGCCGGCGCCGGAAGCGTCGGGCGCCGTGTCCACATGGGCGATGAAGCCCACGGCCGGGACCTTCTTGTCGATGTTGGACGGGATGGTGGCCATCACATAGCCCCATTCGTCCAGCGTCGCCTCGACCCCGAGGGCCTGCAGCTCGTCGCGGAGCATGCGGAGCAGGTTCAACTCTTTGGCTTCGGAGGGCTGGCTTTCGCTCTCCTCATTGGATTGTGTATCAACCGCCACATAGCGGAGAAAACGGTCTAAAATCTTTTCCATAGACGACAAAGATAAGAAAAAAACGAGACAGGGCGGCAGAAAGTATCCGTCGCCCTGTCCGTCACATCCGGCCGCTGCCGGGCATGTACTAGAAAGGTTTGAAGGCGTACACCGTGCTATAAGGAGAATAGTTGCTGTTCGTGATGCCGCCGGCAGCCATCAGACGTCCGTCGCTCATCAGGGCGATGCCGCCCTGGTAGGCTCCGCCGAACGTTTCCAGTACGTCGGAATAATACATCGTGAGCTTCGCCTTGCCGCCGCTGAGCGCATCGGCATACTCGATCTTCAGGATGTAATAGACCGCATTCGCGTTATCGCCGTTGAAACCGAAAGCATAAGCGACGCTCTTGCTCCTGTCTGCCACCACGGGGCCGGCGAAGTAGATATCGCCGAACTCGCATCTGTCGGGGATTTCATAATCCGTCGGCAGCAGGGAGATGTCCTCTCCCTGAAGCAGTGCGACAGCACCGCCCCGGTTATTGTGGACATCCGCACGGCTCAGCATCAGCAGATACGTATACTCGCCGACGGCGCAGTCCGCAGCGCGCCAGTTGGCACCGACGCCTGCAGGCCGCCAGTCCCCGAACAACTCCGGCGTGAAAGGATCGCCCTGATAGCGGTCGACGATGATTTCGGACAGGTTGCTGCCATGGGTATCGTATGAGCCGAAGATGATGGCGTTGTCCGCGGAAGTCTGGAACATATAGGGGAAATGGCGTCCCTGAGACACACCTTTCACGGAAGTGAAGGCGTCGGCCCCTTCGGTCCACATTTCAAGGCCGTCTCCGGCATACCAGTTGCCCGAAACCAGGACATTCTTCCCGACTGCCACGGCACGGGTCAGGGCTCGCTCGCTGAACATCGGCGCGAAAGAGGAGAAAGTCTTTCCGGCCGGGTCAAAGGCGTCCACTGACGCGGACTGGCCGACGCCGCCGCCAGAGGAACACCCGCCGCCGATCAGGAGCCGCCCGTCAGGGAGGGCGACCGAGAACGGCATATCATGGCGCGCCGTCATGCCGTCCAGCGCCGTCCAGGTGCCGTCCTTGTAGTATTCCGCGCTGCTGGTCGGAGAGAATCCCGTCGTATGGCCGCCTGCGGCGAGGATTTCGCCGTTCGCCATCGGGTACAGGACGAAGTCGGCCCGCGGAGTCAACATGTCGGGCAGCCGCTCCGCCTCCATCTTCACGAACGCCAGCTCCTTCGGCTGCGGCGCGGCGACGGTCACCGCGCAGGTCGCGGTCTTGCCGCCGTCGGTCGTCGTGACGGTGATCGTCGCGCTGCCGGCGCCGACAGCCGTCACCTTGCCATCCGCGACGGTCGCGACACCCTCGTCGGAGCTGCTCCAGCTGACGGTCTTGACTTCAGCATCGGCCGGCGCGACGGTGGCCGTCAACGTGGCCTCGTCGCCGACGGTCATCTCGAGCGAGGTCTTGTCCAGGCTCACGGACGCGACCGGGACTGCCTGGCGGTTCACCGTAACGATACAGGACGCCGTCTGGAGGCCGTCCGGCGTCGACACGGTGATGGTCGCGGTGCCGGGCGCGACGGCCTTGACCAGGCCGTCGTTCACCGTCGCCACGGACGCATCGGAGCTGCGCCAGACGACGCTGGGATCGGTGGCGTCGGCCGGCGTGACCGTCACCGTCAGGTGCGCCTCCTCGCCTTCAATCAGCGTCAGGGACGTCTGGGAGAGGGAGAGACCGGTCACGGGAATGTCTTTGAGACAACAGGAGGCAGTGCCCAGGACCAACAGGCCCAGCGCCGCCGCACGGATTGTTTTGAATAGTTTTTTCATGGCCGAAAGAGTTAATTAGATTGTCATCGTAAAACCATATATCTTGCCCTTTTCGAGGGTTCTCTTCTCGGTGACGGACTTGTTCTGCACGCAGCCGCCGCCGAACGTCTCGACACTTTCCCAGGAGGCGCCCCAACCTTCCTTGGAACGTCCGCCATAATGGAAACGGAGCGTATATCCTTCCTCCAGGTCTCCGTCGGAGAAGATCGGTGCATAGAACACCTGCGTCTTCGGGCCGCCGCTGGTGTTTAAGTCACTGCTGTAGAAGTCGTTGAGCGTGAATTTTATGGTTCCGTAGGCGGTGGCGGCGAACGATCCGGTGTAAGTGTCCGTCGTCACGTCGAGCGCGCCGGCGGTCGCAATGACAGCCGGGGTGCCGGCGTTGTCCGCGGAAATCTTGACGGTACTGACCCGCTCGTAATAGTCGTCATACCACGCAGTCGTCGAGCAGGTCACCGTGAGCCGGAACACACAGATCTGGCGGACCAGGTCCACGGAAGCCGAACTCTCGGAGATCACGACATCGCCCACCATCACGTCGGCGTCCGCCAGGCTGGACGGGGTGTCCTTGACGATCTTCCCCACGGAACTCGTCAGGGAATTCAGCGCGATGGAGGCGTCCCCGACGGAGACGGTGCCGAACAGTTTGCTTCCCGCCGAGGTGGAAAGGGCCGGATAGAGGCAGATCACCCGGTCGCCCGGATTACCGGTCCAGGTACCGGTGAACTCCGCCTTGTCGCGTCCCTCCTCGCCGGTGGAAGTGAAATTATCGATGGCCGTGATGCCGGAGGCATCGAATGAAATGACCGAAATGGACTCCTCCTCTCTCCACGAAACATCCATGATTCCGGATTCCGCATCATAGGCATAAGCGGTCTTGGACTGCACGCCCACGGTGGCGTCGATCGTCAGCGGGATCCCGGCCTTTCCGGCCGGAAGCTGCTCCTTGTTGCAAGCGTTGAAAGCAAACAGGACAAATACCATCGCGCAGATGGAAAGCATTCTTTTTCTCATTGTTCAATCGACTTTAATGCGTTAAAAATTCCATTCCCAACCGGGCGCCATGTCCGGCGCATCGCCGGAAGCGGCAATGATGGACTCGGGGACCATTTCGGTCACTTCGACGGACGGCTTCTCATAAGCCAGCCGTGAAGATTTGTCTTCAAAAGGATTCTCTCTCATTTGTTTATCGGTTATTGGTGAGTATCGCAACGGCTGAATCAAAGTTCGTCTTTCGACTGGGCACCACAAAACCAAATCATAGAAACCGACTCTCAAATCTGGGAAACGGGAATCACCCCGTCCGGAGGGCCATACAGTCCGTAGAATCCGCAAAAAAGAAATCTTTCAGGATTTGTATTTTTGAGAGTTAATTGCGATTTTTGAGAGACGTTTTGTTGATTTTAACAGTTCTAACCATTTGAGACGCCATGAGATACACCTGGCCCCACCTGCTCCCCCTGCTGATTCTCGCATCCTGTACGACCGGGACGTCCCGTCCTTCGGCGCCTGAAAGCGGGCCCGAACTGAATGGCATTCCGGTCAAGAAGATGCTCGTTGAGCGCCTGCCGGACCTCAACACCCCGCGCTCCATGCACGCCATCTGCGAGGTCGGCGGCGAGCTCGTCGTCTTCGGCGGCACCACCACGGGATTCACCTCCACCCGGACCGCCGAATACTATGCGATGGGACAATGGCACCAGATCCCGATGCTCTACAACCATCCCTCGGGCTTCGCCACAGAGCTTGCCTCCGGCGAAATCCTGCTGGGCGGCGGCTGCAACGAGGATTTCGGCATCGGCCAGAGCTGGGGCGTCGAGCGCTATCTCCCCGCGAAGCACCGTTTCGAGTCGCTCCCGATCCTGGACCGCAAGCGCGCCTGCCCCACGGCCGCCGAGCTGCCGGACGGGTCCATCGTGGTCAGCGGCAACTGGTATGCTGACGACGACATCGGCCTCTTCCAGCCGGGCGGCCTCTTCGAGCAGCTCAAGGCTTCCGCCGTGCAGCGGTCATTCCCCTATATCTTCCCCACGGCCACTGACAATGCCATCATTTTCGGCGCGCAGGATCCCCGTGGCGCCCCCTGCGACCCCGTGGTCGACCGCCTCCGCGGCGACTCCTTCACGGTCCCGCTGTTCGACGAATACCGCCCCATGACGCTCCCGAGCGGGTTTTTCTCCCCCAGGCAATACTGCATCGGCGACCCGGACGCCGGGGACTATTCCTATCTGATCCCTGTCCTGCGCGACAGCACGGAAGTCCGCCTCGCGCTCCTGCGCGGAGAGGAATTCTCCCTGCTGGAGACCGACCGTCCGATTCCCACGCCGGCGGAACTTCAGCAAGGCGATTTCCAGACCGGCTTCGCCTTCTTCGTGGACCGCTCCGCCCGCCGCGCATGGCTGTATCAATCTGACCTGCCAGGCTGCTCGTTCGTCCGCATCGAATACGGACCGGCCCTGGAGGGCGGCAAGGCCAGCCTGACGGTCTACCGCACGGAGCCGCTGTATTCCGGCCTGCAGACGGCCTACCTGCTCTCCGACGGCCGTTTCTTCCTGGCCGGCGGCGGCCCGGCGGGCAAGGAGATGAATTTCCTGCCGGTCAAGGCCACCGCCCTGCTCACCCCCGAAGACCTGGCCGTCGCCCCGCTGCGCTCCGGCCGGCAGACGGGCCTGCTGGCCCTGCTGGTCCTCGCCGTCGCAGGCATCCTGGCCTGGGCTCTCTCGCGCCCCCGCAAGGCACCGCAAGAGCAGCCGAGCGCCAGCGAGCGCGCGGAGCAGGAGCTGATCGACAAGGTCGCCGCGCTGATGGAAAAGGAGCAGCTGTTCCGCCGGCAGAGCCTGAAGATTCTAGACGTGGCGCAGCGGCTGGGCACCAACGTCACCTACATCTCATCCTGCATCAACAATCTCCACGGCGGCACGTTCAACGATTTCGTGAACCGCTACCGCGTCCGCTACGTGCAGCAGTGGCTGCTGGAGCACCCGGACAAGAAAGTCACGGAAGCCGTCGAAGAATCCGGCTTCTCGAGCGAAGCCTCCTTCTTCCGCAACTTCAAGACCCTGACCGGGCAGGCCCCTTCGGAGTGGCTTGCCGCGCAGAAAGAGAACGGAACAGCCAGCTAGGACTGCTTCCGCATCGAAGAGACGATCATATAGACACAGATGCCGATCAGCGGCAGGATGGCGATGGCCTCCGCGCCGGAAGCGGCATGTCCTGCGGCGACCGTATTCCAGTCTGCCAGGAACCAGTCCACCTTCGCGAACTTGAGGATGGCCGAGACCACGCCCATCAGCGCACCGCCGGCGATGAAGCCGCTGGCGATGAGCGTGCCCTTCTCCTGACGCGCCGTGTTGACGGCGGCGTCCTTGCTGCGGGTGCTGACGAACCAGGAGATGGCACCGCCGAGCAGCAGCGGGAGGTTGAGGTCGATCGGGATGAACATGCCCAGGCAGAAAGCGAGGGCCGGTACCTTGAACACGGTCAGCAGGGCAGCGATCAGCGCGCCGATGCCGTAGAGGAGCCAGGGGGCGCTGCCGCCGCTCATCATCGGCTGGATGACGGCCGCCATCGCATTGGCCTGCGGGGCCACCAGGGCGCCGTCGCCCGTGAATCCATACGTCTTGTTGAGAATCAGCATCACGCCGCCCACGGTCGCAGCCGCCACGGCGATGCCGACGAATTTCCAGGCTTCCTGCTTCTTGGGCGTCGTGCCGATCCAGTAACCGATCTTGAAGTCGGTGATCAGGCCGCCGGCAGTGCTCAGCGCCGTGCAGACCACGCCGCCGATGACCATGGCGGCCACCATGCCGGCGTTGCCCTTGAGGCTCACGGCCGCGAGCACGAGCGCCGTGATGATCAGCGTCATGATGGTCATGCCGCTCACCGGGTTCGTGCCCACGATGGCAATGGCGTTGGCGGCCACCGTCGTGAAGAGGAACGCGATCACGGCCACGATGACCAGGCCGACAAGGGCCTGCCAGACCGTGTGGACCATGCCGCCGAAGGCGAAGAAGGCAAACACGGCGAGCAGGGCGATGGCGATGCCCCAGACGACCGTCTTCATCGGGAGGTCGGCCTGCGTGCGCTCGGCCTGTCCGACGGCGGCGCCGCCCTTGCGCTTGAATTCGCTGGTGGCGAGGCCCACCGCGCTCTTGATCACGCCGGCGCTCCGGATGATGCCGATGATGCCGGCCGTGGCGATGCCGCCGATGCCGATGTGGCGGGCGTATTCACGGAAAATCTGGTCCGGGGACATCTCGGCGATGGTCTGGGAGATGCCCGTGCCCATCAGGTCGATGACGTTGCCGCCCCAGATGAGGTTCATCAGCGGGATGATGACGAGCCAGACAAGGAAGGAGCCGCAGCAGATGATGAAGGAATACTTGAGGCCGACGATGTAGCCCAGGCCGAGCACGGCGGCGCCGGTGTTGAGTTTGAGCACCACCTTGGCCTTGTCGGAGACCACCTGGCCCCAGTGCATCACCGTGGTGCTGAGCGTCTCGGCCCAGGCACCGAAGGTGGCGACCACGAAGTCATACAGACCGCCGATCAAGCCGGCGGCCAGCAGGGTGCGGGCGCTCTTGCCGCCGCCCTCGCCGCTCACGAGCACCTGCGTGGTGGCCGTCGCTTCGGGGAAAGGATATTTGCCGTGCATCTCCTGCACGAAGTATTTGCGGAACGGGATGAGGAACAGGATGCCGAGGAAACCGCCGAGCATCGAGCTCAGGAACATCTGCCAGAAGTTGACGTCCAGGCCGAGGATGTAGATGGCCGGGAGGGTGAAGATGGCGCCTGCCACCACCACGCCGGAGCAGGCTCCGATGCTCTGGATGATGACGTTCTGTCCCAGGCCGCCCACTTTCTTCAGGGCGCCGGTGAGTCCCACGGCGATGATGGCGATCGGGATGGCGGCCTCGAAGACCTGGCCGACCTTCAGCCCGAGATAGGCCGCGGCGGCGGAAAAGAGGATGGTCATCAACAGGCCGACGGTCACGCTGTACGGCGTGACCTCCAGCGGCTTCTCATTCGCCTTCAGGAGGGGCTGGTAGCTCTCGCCCGGCTTCAGGGGCCGGTGCGCGTTCTCCGGAAGGGACAGGTTTTTGTTTTCTTGCTTCATGGCGCTCTTTCTGTTTTTGATAGCGTTCTATGTATTTCTGCAGCTTGGCCGCATCAATCTCTGCCTGTTTCTTCGCGCGGGCCGCGGCCCGGGCGGCAGCGCGCTCCTTGCGGGCCGCCTTGCGCGCCTCCCTGGCCTTCGCCTTGGCGGCGTCGCGCGCATCCAGCTCCGCCCAGCGGGCGTCGCGGCGCGCGATGCGCAGGGCGCGCCTGAGCTCGCGGTCGGTCATATAGGTCGTGGTGTCCGCAGGGGCCTGGGGCGCATTGGAGAGGGTGTCGGGGAGATTCTTCGCTTCGCTCAGAACGACAGTAGAATCCCGCAGAACGACAATAGAATCCCGCAACGCGCCAGTTGAATCCCGCAACGCCAGGGTGTCATGCCGGGCCGCCAGGGTGTCATGCTGCGCGGAGCGAAGGATCTCGTCCCCTTCAGGCTCCGCCCGCCGGGTCCGCTTCGCCTCCCGGGCCTTCTCCAGGCCGGCATAGAGCTCGGTCATGTGCCCCGGGAAATAGACGTCCGTCTGCTTGAACTCCGCCTTCGGACGGGCCTCGTAGGCCTCCCGTTCGGAATCCCGGACCACCATCGCGGTCACGTCGAACTTGTCCCTGGGGCGCCGCTCGGGCTGCCAGTTGAAGCCGCGCAGCTTGTGTTCGGCGGCCGGGAGCTGCACCACCGGATAGGCGTCGCTCTTGGGCGAATCGAAATTGTAGACGTGCTCCACGTTGCCTTCCCCGTCGAAGGTGGCCATCATCATCTTGCTCTCCGTCTTGTTGACGGTGGCGATGGTCTCGTTCTCCTCCAGATAGATCAGGGCCGTGACGCCGCCCAGCGCGTCGAAGCGGCGCAGGGAGGTGGAATCGCTGAAATACGCGATCACGTCCGTGCTCTTGATCTGGTCGAAATAGCCGCCCGGCTCCTCCGTGTGGATGAACGCGTTGGAGAGGAGGTTGGCCCGCTCCATCCTGTCGTTGCGGATCAGGACGAAAAGGCTGTCGGAGTTGTATTGGCGCCGACCTTCGTTCCACACCACCGGATCGATGTAGAGCCGGGCGATGGAATCGAGGTCGCTGTAGCGCAGGGAGTCGCAACGGACCTGCATGTCCTTGCGGAAAATGCGGACGTCGCCGCGGGAGAGGAGGAAGCCGACCTTGGTCGTATCCTTGGGCGGCGGCAGGGTGTCGACCGCGACCTGCAGCGTGTCGGCAGCCAGGACCGTGCTGTCGGGCAGCGCAGGGCTGTCCGGGGCGGCCGCCGGGGCCGGGGCAGAGGCCGTAGGCTGGCCCGGCTCCCCGGGCTTGCGCCCGGCGGCCGCGTTGCGGCGCGCCGCCTGGGCCTGCCGCTGCGCCTGCGCCTGCGGATCGTCGCGCAGGGCCTCTTCGCGGGCCTGCGCGGCCTCTTTCGCCGCCCGGCGGCGGTATTCCGAGACCGGGTCGCCCAGCATCTCCTCACGCCGCTTGTCGGCCAGCTTGACCTCCTGCCCGTCCACGTCGCAGCGCGGGACCGTCCAGTAGACGAAACGCTGTGCACCCAGATAAGTCGTGTCGGGCTGTTCGCGCCCGTCGTCCCACAGGGCCGCGGAAGCGCGCTCCTCCAGGGTCACGCGCGCCAGCGAGTCGACATATTGCAGCCGGTCGCCCATCGCCGCCACCTTGCGGCTCTGGTCCTGGATCTGGACGCTGCCCAGCATCAGGACGTCGTTGGGAATCCGGTAATAGAAAAGGCTGTCGCTCCAGGACTCCGCCGTCTCGCCCAGGCCGTGCACGGCCTCCTGGAAGAAGAAGGTGTCCGCCCGGCGCTCATACCATCCGCGCCCGGCCGAGAGCATGTTCCCTTCCTTCCAGAAATCGATGGGCTCGAGGAAGTCCGCCCGCTCGGTGTCGGATCCGTAATTGAGCAGGCTCGTGCGCACGAACACGGAGTCCGTGAACATATTGACGTTGCCGGAGAAAGTGAAAAGGCCCCGCGCGTTGGCGTAGGTCCCTTCGTCGCTCTCGATGATCTGCCCGTCGGAGCTCATCATCGCAGCCCCGCCGCGGAAGATGGCCAGGCTGTCCTTCGTGTTGTAATCCAGGATGCGCGTGCGCAGGATGTTGTCCTGGCGGTTGCGCAGCTCGACCACCCCGCCGCGGAACTGGGCGAGGCTCTCGTCGATGAGATAGTCCAGCTGTTCGCTGGTCAGCACCGATTCGCCCTGCACGAGCCGGACGTGGCCGAAGCAGTTGATGATCTTGTCCTCCACGTGCCAGAGGGCCGAATCGCAGGACAAGTAGGTGCCGTTATGCAGGAAAGTCGGCTCCACGGACCTGCGCGCCATCCGGCCGCCCGTCTCCACCTGCTCCAGGTAGCGGGCGTTGAGCAGACGTACCAAAGAATCCGTCTGCCCGGATTTGTCTTGGGCAGACAGGGGCAGCGCGGCAAGCAGGAAGGCCGCGAAGAGGATCAATCGTCTTTTCTGACTCGGGTGGACCATCCTTTGCGGGAGAACTCACAGTCCCCGAACAGGGGATCTATGACAATGTAGCTGCTCTTGATCTTTTCGTCCAGGAAGTCGTCGATGGCCTTCGTGATCTTCTCGTTCTGGACCAGCTCCAGCAGGTCGGTGTAGTCCTTCTCGAACGAAGCCGGGTGGGCGGGAATGATGCGGTCCAGCCGGACGATCTTGTAGACCAGGTTGCCGTTGCGGCCTTCGTTGTCGAGCGACTCGATCGGCTCGGAGATCTCGCCGGGCTTCAGGCCCTGGACGGCCGCATAGTCCTGCGGCTTGAGCTGGTCGATCTCGAAATAGGCGGAGCCGGTCTCCGGGTCGGCCATCTGGCCGCCGTTGGTGCGGGTGGCGGGGTCCTCGGAGTAGAAGCGGGCCGCCGTCTCAAACGTGATCGTGCTATCCAGGATCGCGGTCCGGATGCTGTCCAGCCTGTGGAATGCCTTCTCCTGGTCGGCAGACGTGTAGCTGGGCTTGATCAGGATGTGGCGGGCGTTGAACATGTCACCCTGCTTCTGCAGGACCTCGATGAGGTGGAAGCCGTCCGGGGTCTCCACGATCTGGGAGATGTTGCCGGGCCGCAGGGCCATCGCCGCATCCGAGAACGCGGGCCAGAAGATGGACTTGGAGGCCATGCCCAGCTCGCCGCCCTTGCGGGCGCTGCCGGGATCTTCGGAATACAGGCGCGCCAGCGTGGCGAAACGCTCGCCGTTGATGATGCGCTCGCGGATGGCGAGCAGGCGCTCCTTGACGGCCATCGCCGCAGCCTCCCGGTCGGGATAGACGCAGATCTGGCTCATCTGGTATTTGATCGGCACGATCGGCAGCGAAGAAGTCGCGGCCGTGTCGAGATACTGCTTGACGTCGTACGGGGTCAGGTCGGGGACCGCACCGGCAATCTCACGCTGCTCCTGCTGCGCGAGGGTCTGCTCCTCGATCTGCATGCGCCACTCCTGGCGAAGCTTGTAGAGCGGCTTGCCGAGATACTCCTCCAGCTGGTCCTGGCCGCCGGCACGGGTCAGCATCTGGGCGACATACTGCTCCAGCTGGGCGCTGGCGTTGTCCTGGTTGAGCACCAGGGAGTCCACGCGGGCCTGGGCCACGAAAAGCTTGGCTTGCATCATGCCCTCGAGGATCTGGCAGCGGTCGGCGGGCAGGCCCTGGGCACGCAGCGCCTGGGCCTCGGCCTCGATGTCCGACAGGCTGATCATCTCGCCGCCCACCAGGGCGACGGACTTGTCGATGACGCCACGGTATTTCTGGGCGGACGAAGGCAGGGCCATCACGGCCATCAGGACGGCAGCGGCCGCCATTTTCAGCATCTTATTCTTCATTCTGGTAAATCACAAATTGTTTGCTTTCGAGCGCGTTCTCAAGCAAGTCCCGTTCCAAACTGTTCATCAGGTCGTGTTTTCTGGCGCTCATCAGGATATCCCGGATCCTTCCCACGCAATACTCGAAGGGGGCGGTGCCCGTGCGGCGGATGTCGCAGACATACGCGACCATCACGTCGCCGCGGTCCTCCGGCTCATACTTGATCAGGTCGCCCTTGAGGTAGGAAAGCATCTGCTGGTAGTCCAGGCCGAACGAAGACGCCACCTCGTTCGCGTCCATCCAGGTGTCCGAGCTGTCGAAATAGCGCAGGGCCGTGGAGCGCGCGAGCGTGTCCGCCCGCTGGAGGTCGTCATACTCCTTCGAGGTCATCATCCTGAGGATGGCGTCCTTGTTGGGCGAATCCTTCATCACGTCCACGAAGCGGACCTTGAGCACGGGGCGCTTGAGCGCGAATTCGGCTTCGTGCTCTTCGTAGTAGCGCCGGACCTGCTCGTCGGTGACCAGCGTGTCGAGGCGGTCGTTGATGTAGCGCTGCTCATAGCGGTACTTCAGCAGCGAGCGGCGGAAGTCCTCCAGGTCGGCGGTCACGTCGAGCTCGCCCTTGGACAGCTCCCGCTCCGCCACGTCGAGGTAGAGCAGGTCCATCGCCCAGGTGTTGATGTACTGCTCGGCCAGGCGGATGCTGTCCTCGGCAGGGATCATGTTGGGGATGAAGCGCTCCAGCTCCGACTTGTAGAGCTTGTTCTTGCCGACCTTGGCCACCACCTGGTCATCGTGCACCAGCGAGGAAATCGCGTGGCAGGAGCCCAGGAAGACAGGCAGCAGGATCAATATGAAGAGTTTGCGCATAATATGCAAAGATAATAAAAAATCTACTCGTTTTCAGCTGCGATCGCCTCGATGATGGCATCGAGGGGCGGAACCAGCTGGAAGGAGCGCTCCGGGCAGTTGTTGACGAGGACGGAGAAGACGATGGTGTGCGCGGGATCGCCGTCCGCGGCCAGGATGTAGCCGCTGAAGCAGCGCACGCCGTTCATCGAGCCGGTCTTCATGTGGATCCGGTCCCGGAATTCCTGCGTCGCCTTCGGGAAACGGTCCTCCAGCGTGCCCTTGGTGCCGGGGACCGGCAGCGAGGCGAAGAAGGGCTTCCAGACGGGCAGGGTCATCATTTTGCGCAGGAAGCGGACGAAGAAGGATGGCGAGACGTAGTTCTTGCGGGACAGGCCGCTGCCGTCCACCTGGTGGCAGGCGCCGTCGGGGCGCAGGCCCATGGCGCGCAGGCCGGCCTCCGCCGCCTTCTCGCAGTCGTCCTGCCCGGCGGTCAGGCCGCTGCGCAGCGCGACGGCCTTCAGGAGCGTCTCCGCATAGAAATTGTCGCTCTCGGCGTTGGTGTCGCGCACGATGTCCGCCAGGCGCGGGGAATAACTGCTGCCCAGCACCGTGAGCGAATCCGCCGCGGCGGCGGGCGTGCGCGGCGTGCCGGGCGTCAGGTCCGTGCGGACCTCGCCCTGCGGCGTGACGTCGCCCCAGCCGCCCAGGACGGCGATGCCGTTCTCCTGCAGGTAGTTGCGGAAATACCAGGCGCAGGTGTAGGCGCCGAAGGCGTTGGAGCACTCCAGCGTGTAGCCGCGCCGGTCGGCCGGGAAGGACCCGGCCAGCTCGCCATAGGGCGCGAGCGTGGAATTGACGTAGTAGAGCGAATTGGCCGAACGGGCAGGGCCGGTGACGGCGTGGTTCTCCACGTGCATCCAGGGGGTCCCGGGATACTGCACCCGGTAGTTGGGCGCGGCGCCGGCAGCCCCGGGCGTGATGTAGAAGTTCTGGGCGTTCTCGAAGAAATTGAGCCCCGTCGGCCCGGCGCCGTAGTAGGTGCCCAGGTCGTCGAAGGTCCAGCCGAGGTTCTGCGGTGTCGGGGTGCCGAAGGCGCGGGGGTCGCCCAGGATGCGCCCTTCGACGGTCTTGATGCCGGCGTCGGTCAGGAATTTCGCCCAGGTGGCGAAGGTCCTGCCGACCCCCTCCGCGCAGTCGGAACGCGACCCGGTCGTGGGATCGCCTCCGCCGAGGATGTAGACGTCCCCCTTGAGCACGCCGTCCTCCACCGCGCCCGCGCAGGCGATGCGCGTCTCGAAGCGATAGTCTGCCCCGAGCTTGTACAGGGCCAGGCCCGTGGTCAGCAACTTGACGTTGGAGGCCGGGACCAGCTTCTGCCGGATGTTGACGGCGACGAGCGTGTCCCCGTCCGCGCGGACCGCCAGGATGCCGGCCACGCCGGCCCGCAGCGGTTCCTTCGCGCAGACGGCCTCGACGGCCTGCTGCGCCCGGGTCCGGGGAATACCAGCAGTCGCGCTCCATGTTGTTAGCAGAAGCGCGACTGATATCAGGGGGAAGGTGATTCTCATTATTTGACCGCTTCCTTCACGGCGGTGCTGAGTTTGGAGTAGAGGGCGTCCGTCTTGGTGAGGACCTCCTTGCGAAGGTCGTTGTAGTAGGCCTTCTTGGAACCCTCGACCTTGGCGTTGACCTTGTCGCGGAGTTCGTTGTAGAGGTCGATGGCCTCTTCCATCAGCTCGCTGACGTTGGCGTCGGTAATCTTGGGATTGACGCAGGCGACGACGGAGCAATCCTCAACGAAGGCGCTCAGCACATACTCGATGTCCTTTTTGATGTCTCTAAGATTCATGTCTTTCAAATTTTATTGCCGCAAAGATAGCTATTTTTCCCGAATTTTACGTGATGCCCATTCGATGAAGTATTTCATATTCGGCGCGTCCGTGTGTCCGCCGTCGTGCTGGCGCCAGGCCAGCTCGCCGTCGAGCAGGCCCTCGAGCACCGCCGGCATCGGCTCCTTGCGGTAATCGTTGGACAAGCCGAGGTCCTTCGCGCCGAGCAGCTTGAACACCTCGCCGGCGGCCACGGTGGCCTGCCAGCTGCCGTACTGGTCCAGCCACAGGTCGTCGCCCTTCTCCGGGATGCCGTAGCTGATGAACACGAGACGCGGCGCGCAGAGGGCGATGAGCTCATGCGAATCGACCGGCAGCATGCCGGCGTTCCAGGCGCCGGTCTTCGACTCGACGGCGCAGTACTTGATGTAGTTGCCGGCCATCCAGTGGTATTCGCCGGCGTTGGAAAGGTTCTCCAGGCCCTCGCCGAAGATGCGGCGGTGCAGCGTGGCGCCGCCCTTGCCGGAAGAGCCGATCAGGCCCAGCGCGAAACGCTCCTCGAAAGCGAGCGTCACGAGCGCGGCCTTGCCGTAGCGGGACACGCCCTCGATGCCGACGTGCTTCGCGTCGACGTCGGGATCCGTCTCGAGATAGTCGAGGCCGCGGGCGGCGCCCCAGGCCCAGGCGCGCAGGGCGCCCCAGTCATCCGGCTTGCGCGGCTGGCCGTGGTTGGTCAGGCCGATGATGCCGCGGGTCAGCCCGGCGCCGTTGTCGGCCTGGATGCTGCCCGGGTCGATCATCGCATAGCCCCAGCCGGCGGCGAGCAGCTGCTGGTTGGACGGCGGGTCCTGGCCGGGCGTCTGCTGGGCCGGGCGCATGAACATGGCGAACGGGTTGGCGGGCTCGAAAGGCTGCCAGGCGGGATATTTCTTCATCAGCTCGGCCGTCTCCGGGTCGCTCTCCAGGATGCGGCGCAGCGCCTTGTTGATGACGGCCATGTCGTCTCCGCCCGGCTTGACGGGATTGGGCATGTTGGCGGGGCCGAACATCATCAGCACCGGCACCGGCCCGTCAGCGTCGGCGGGCGTCACGACGACCATCTTGATGTCGACATCGATCGACGGGCAGGCGGAATTGTCGACGTGGCCCCGGAGCTGCTTGGCCTTGGCCCGCATCCGGCCGACGAACTCGACCTCCTCGGCCTCGACCGTCCAGGTCACGCCGGGAACATTGGCCGGGACACGGCCATAGACTTCACTTTCGAAACCCTCGACGATCTCCGGCCGGCGGACCTCCCACCACTGCTTCGGCGTGGTGACTTTCTTGCCGGCGTTGGTCCGGAGGATCTCCGGAAGCACGGGGAAAGGATTGGCCTTGCTCTCGTCGTAGTTGGCGGCGTAGGGGCTCTTCGTGTCCGCGTCGAAACCGCGGCGGATGGATTTGATCCCGAGCTGGTCGAGCATGTTCTGATGGTCCTGCTCGGCCGTGAAGGTCACCGGCTCCTGCGCGAAGGAAGCAGCGCAGAACAGACAGCCGGCCAGAAAAAGGAGAACTTTTTTCATCGTGTTATCATTTGGGACATTAAAGATACGAAAAAAGCATATCTTTGCATAACCTGACATTCCAATACCATGAAACATCCTTTCAAAATCGTCCTGGGCCTCGCGCTGATCATCATCGGCGTGATCTGGGTCCTGAATCTCGCGGGCGTTCCCGGTTTCGCCTTCTCCACCAGAGGCTGGTGGACCCTGTTCATCATCCTGCCCTGCCTTTCCGCGCTCCTCAGCGGGCGGGAAATCGTCGGCCCGTGCGTGGGCATCGGCATCGGCGTATTGCTCCTGCTGGCCGACCGCGGGGTCATCACCTGGAGCAGCATGTGGCAGTTCGCCCTGGCGCTGATGGTCATCGGATTCGGCATCCGGCTTCTCTTCTTCAAGTCCTGCAGCAGCCGCAATGCGGGCAAATACAAGACTTTCTCCCGCGACGGCAAGGACATCCGCCATATCGATTCTTCCTTCGGTAAGCAGCACCTGTTCTTTGCGGGTGAGAAGTTCGACGGCGCCGACGTGAACGTGTCCTTCGGCGGCCTGACGCTGGACCTGCGGGGCGCCGAGATCGCCAAGGAGGCGGTCATCAACCTGAGCGTCTCCTTCAGCGGCGTCGTGATCATCGTGCCGGAAGGCATGGCCGTCACCACCGCCGTGAGCAACGGCTTCGGCGGCGTCACGGACAAGCGTTTCAGCAAGATCAACGCAGGCGAGCCGATCCTCGTCCTCACCGGCGAAGTCGGCTTCGGCGGCGTCGAGATCCGCAATTATTAGCCAGAGCGCGTCAGCGCAGGATAAAGTGCGGCGTGGTGTCGATGTGCAGCAGGCCTCCGGATGCGGCGGCCTCTGCCTTGAGCACCACGACAGCGCATTCATTGTCCACGCGGTCGCTGGACAGCAGGCGCGACGTCCCGTTCCATTGCAGCAGCGGATTCTCCATCCCGGTATAATTGTCGACCCGGGACGTCGTGGCCAGATACTCGCTCACGGCGAGCCGCAGCGTGCGCGTCGCCCAGTCGCCCGTCCACTTGCCATTCTGATAGATCACGGCACCGTCCTTGCCGAGCGAGACGACGGAATAGTCGCGGTAGGCGCAGTCAATGCCTGACATGAACGTGAACAGGCTCCTGCCGCCGTTGGTCAGGGAATAAGTGAACAGCCGGAGCAGGTCCGCATACGTGATCTCATAGACGTAGGTCAGGTTGTTGAAGGGGAACATCTCATAGACGTTCGCGACGGTGATGTCGCGTCTGGATGCCGCGTCGAGCGGAAAAGACGTACGCACGCCGCCGCTGTTGACGAAGGAGACGTCGGCCTCCCCGACGCGGCGGAGGATGTCGCACATCCAGTTGGACATGGGCGTGGCGCGGTCGCCGCTCCCCTTGATATAGTAGGTCGTGGCGCCGATGCCGATATATCCGATCACGTCATTCCCCTCCAGGGACGTGGCCGCAATGGCCGCGTCGCAGACGGCGAGGACGTCTTCGTCCAGGTCATCCGCGTTCTGCCCTTCGGCGCGATGCTGGTCGAGGGAGGCGCTGACGGCGACGTTCTGCGCGTTCACCACGCTGGTGAAAGAGACTTCGCCCGTCTTGCGGTCCCGGTAGAACTTGAGGTCGGCGCTGGAATAATGCTCGCAATACCGGCCCCCTTGCAGGTACACGGGGCCGGAGCCCCGCCGGCCGCTCTTGCGCGCGTGGCTGTGGCCGCCCAGCACGAGGTCGATGGAGCTGTTCCACGCCAGTTTTTCCGCCACGTCGTCGGCGGCGCCATGGACAAGCAGGACCGTGGCGTCGCACTGGCCCGAGGCTTCCAGCTCCTTCGCCAGGCCGTCGGCGATCGCGTAGTCTTCCCGGATGGTGAATCCCCGGTCGGTGAATCTCGAAGACATGATGCTGCCGGCATAATCCACCGCGAAGCCGATGACGCCGATCCGGACCGGGATGGTCTCCCCGCTGGAGCTCCGGGCGGACTTCTCGACGATCACATAGTCTTTGGTGAAAGGGGCCCGGACACCGTCCAGATACAGATTGGCACAGAGGACGGGGATATCGTTGACCTGCCGGCTGCCAGCCCATTCATAGTCGGGCATCGTAGCGTCCGGATCGACCGTAGCCTCGATCCCCCAGTCGAATTCGTGGTTGCCGAGCGCGACGGCATCGTATTCCATCCGGTCCACTGCGGCGGACACGGGCTGGCCGCCCAGCAGGTTGGAGATGGACGCACCCTGATAGAGGTCGCCGCCGTCCAGCAGCAGGAGCCGGTCTTTGCGGTATTCCGCGCCATGGCCCCGGATATCCCGGGCCTTGTCGGCGATATAGGCCATCCGGTAGTGGAAGAAGTCATTCTCGCGGCTGACGATATAGCCGTGGATGTCCGTCGTCTCCATGACGGGCAGGTAGAATTCTCCCGAAAGGGGACGTTCTTTCACCTTGCAGCAGCCGGCAAGCAGCGCCGCGGCGAAGGTCAGCACAAGCAGGATCCTCGTTTTCATAGCCGTTCAGATTGGTCAGGTCAATAATACCAGGGACGCGTGAGGACGCTCCGGATGCCGGAGCCGTCGTCCACGTGGCCCAGGATGCGGCGCACGCCGAGCGGCTCGCGCTCGTAGTAATCCTCGCCGTCCGGCGTCAGGGAGCTGATGCGCACCACCTGCGAGGAGTGGATGATCTTGCGGTCGCCACAGTACATCGCCACGTGCGCCACCACCATGGGCTTGCGCGCCGTCGCGGGCGTGCCGTAGAAGATCAGGTCGCCGGGCTGCATCAGGTCGAAATCATAGGGAATCTCCTCGCCGGTGTGGATCTGCTCGCGCGCATTGCGCGGCAGCACGATCCCGCACTGGCGGTAGACGAACTGCGTGAAGCCGCTGCAGTCGAAATGCTTGACGCTCGCCCCGCCCCACATGTAGGGCGTGCCGAGGAAGCGGCGCGCGGTCGCGATGAGCTGCTCGCGCGTGGCGACGCGGCTCTGCAGCCACGCCTCCAGCTCCTGCACATCCTCCTCGCGCGCCCAGCAGGCCTGCCCGGACGGGCGGGAGACCCGCACCCAGCCGCAGCGCGGGGCGGCTTCCCGGCGGACCAGGTCGCCCAGGGTGAAGTCGCACACGCGCGCCGCCGCGAGGGACGGCTCGGCATAGAGATGCGTATATTCGGCCACGCAGATGTATTTGGGAGCGGCGATCCAGGCGTCCTTGCCGGCTTCGTCCATGAACGCGACGTTGAGCTCCGTCGTCCAGACGTCCCTGTAGTCGGGGGCGTCCACCTGCCGCCAGTAGCGCTCCGCGCCCTTGACGCGCAGGACCGTGCCCATCAGGGCCTGGCTCTCGTTGCCCGACTCATAGTCCGGCTTGAGCCGCAGGAAGCAGGACGAAGAATTGACGACCGCCCACTGCGGGCCGTCCCAAGACTGCGCAAAGGCGGCGGGTACGGAAAGTACCAACGCCGCCAGGAGAAGGAGTGTCCGTTTCATACGGACAAATATAATGTAATTTCGCCGGATTATTTCGCTGCTTCGAGGATCAGTTTCTCGGTCTGCTCGCGGGGCATCTGGCCGTCGAGGCAGATGAAGGTCGTCTCGTCGCCGTCGACGACAAACATCACGAAGCTTTCGATGGTCTTGCTATCGCCGACCGTGTACATCCGGACGGTTTCGCCGTCGTCCTTGGCTTCCATCAGCAGTTCGTAGCGGCCGCCCTTGATGAAGCGGTCCACGTCGCCGCGGAGGCTGGCGTTGATGGCCTGGTTCTCACTGTTCAGGATGTACATTCCGGTCAGGGTGCGGACCACGGGCGCGAGGTTGACGTCGCTGTCATTGATCTCCAGCTCGGGAATCTTGCCGATCAGGCGGAACATGGCGGGCGAGATGTAGATGGCGGAGACATTCTCGGCGTCGGAGTATTTCTGGTAGATGGACTTGCCGTTCTGGGCAAAAGCGGATAAAGCGCTGACAATCAGCAGGATAACCGTAAGGAATAATATGCGTTTCATTTCTGTGTCTTGTTGAGGATGTTCTGGGGGATTTCGGCGGCGGCTTCCGCTTCGCGGACGAGCGCCACGCCTTCGTTCATCTTGTCGGAGATGGTCCGGAAGACCTTCTCGACTTCGGCGTATGCCAGGCGCGGGTCGTCGAAGGTGTCCTTCGGGCCGCGCTGCGGCAGGGCGATGACCGCTGCGGCCGCTGCGGCCACGGCGAGCGAAGCATAAGGGATCCAGCGGGTCGGGCGGGGCCGGGCCGCGTCCGCGAGTTCGCGGGCGGCGAGCGTCTGCCGGAGGCGTTCCTGCAGCCCGTCGGGGACGGGTGCGGCGGCGCGGGTGGCTTCCTGTTCCAGCTCTTCGAGGCTGAGTCTTTCTATTTCTTCGAGGGTCTTCATATGATTGCTGTCTTTATTTTTCGGCGTGCCTGCGAGAGCAGGACGCGCAAGGTGAGGTTTCCAATGCCGGTCCGTTCGGTGATCTCCTCGTAGGAGAGGCCGTCCAGGGTCCGGAGCGTGAGCACGGTGCGCTGCCTGTCAGGCAGGGACTTGATGGCAGCGAGCACCTTGGCGAGCCGCTCCCTGTCGTCGACCGCCTCGTCCTGCCGGCCCGGCCATTCCGGCTCGGGCAGTTCGGACGGGGCCGAGACCTTGCTCCGGCGGCGGACCCGGTCGAGGCAGAGGTTGCGGAGCACCCGGATCCCGTAGCCCTTGGGGTTGTGGACGGCGTCCAGGCCATCCCGGTCCGCCCAGAGCTTGAGGAACAGCTCCTGCACGGCGTCTTCCGCCTCGGCCGCATCCTCGAGGATGTAGTGGGCCACCTGGTAGAAAGTCCCGGACAGGGGCAGGTACTCGGTCTGGAAGCGTTCGCTAGTCATTGGCCATCAGGGCTCCAACCGCTTCCATCGAGACGGATCCTTTCGCATAGACAAAAACACAGTCCTCTGCGTCATACAGGACGATGTCCCGCACGGTCGCGGACGCATCGTCCGTCAGGCCATAGAAGCGCAGGAGCCTGTCTTCATCCTTGACTTCCACCAACATTTCCGATCGCGCGAGAAGTCTTTCAATCTTTTCAGAAATCCGCTCGCGCGCCGCCTCGGAGCAGTCGCTGAAATCCAGGGCTCCAAAACTTCTCACGCCGGAAAACAGCCGCAAGGCGGCCCTGGTTTCAGGATCGTTGCCGGCGGAGATCCGCACCGCGCCCTTGATCAGCGAAGTGCCCAGGGCGCCGATGGTGACGACATCGGCGCCGTCGTACTGACGGCATTCTGCGATGAGCGCAGACAGGCGGGCGTTGTTGATCCGTTTGGCGGGTCTCCCTGCGAAAGCTGCCAACGGCAGCGTTACAAGAAGGAGCAATACAAGTAACTTTTTCATTGTGTTCATCGGTTTTTAAAACATATATCGGAACCGTGGGCGGCGCGCCTCAGCCCGGTTCCGATAATATGACGGACAAGTCCAGAAAATGTTAACGGTTAATTTCAACTTTTTTCAGCCGCGTCCGGCAGAATGATGACCACCGTGCCGACCTTGACCCGGGACTTGAGGTCCAGGATGTCTTCGTTGCGCATCCGCACGCAGCCTTCCGTGGCCCGCGTCCCGATGGACTCGGGGAAGGGCGTGCCGTGGATGCCGATGTCCCAGAAACCCGGCACGTCCAGGCGCAGGAACCAGGGGCCGTAGGCGTCGGGAATGGGGCCCTTTCCGTCCTTGAAGTCGTGCGAGAGGCCCTTGGCGTTGAGCAGCTGGTTGATCTTGAAGGTCCCCTCCGGGGTCTTGTGGTCGCCGCGGACCTTCTTGGGGCCGTAGTTGACGGCGACGGAGATGCCATATTCCTTGATGGGCTCGCCCTGCGGGTCCACGAGGGTGAGCTTGAGGGACTGCTTGTCCACGACCACGAACGGAGCGTTCTCCGCCTGGTCGAGATATTTCGCGAAACGGCTCTGGGCTCCGGCATTCAGGGCCGGGAGCAAGGCCAGCATAATAAGGAGAATTTTCTTCATGATGGGGCAAAGATAAACATTATTTCGCCGGTTTCAGCCGCAGGATGCCGATCGAATTCTCCGGCATCGTGAAATCGAAGCTCCGCCGGACGGTGCCGAGCGCCTTGGTGTGCGGCACCACCGGCTCGGTGTACTTGACGCGGCGGCCGAAGCGGGACGCCATCCCGACCAGGCCGGGGCGCTCGCCCGCACGCGGACCGGCCGCCGGCGCGGCGTAGTCCGGGTGGCTGGAGTAGTAGTTCTGGCTCCCCTGGTTCTTGACGGACGTGTCGTGCGAAGAGACGAATTCGAGCGTGGCCTCGTAGGCCGTCACGCTGCCTGCCTCGACCGTGACCAGCTTGTCCACCGCCTCGGCGTTGACGAACTTGATGAAGATCTCGCCGGTCTGCGTGTCGATGGTCGGCGAGGTGAAGACCCTGTCGTCCGGCGTGGCGCCGTCCAGCACCTCCGACGTGGCGAAGGCGTGGTCGCCCGCCACGGAGAAGAGCTGCTGGTAGTAGTAGTTGCAGGAGCGCCACATGCCGCGGTTGTCGAACCAGATCAGGTTGGAATCCCACTTGTTGAAGCCCTTCTTGCAGAAGAGCGGGGCGTAGGCCGCCATCACGACCATGTCGGAATTGCGCTCCAGGCTGGTCCAGTAGGCCGCCTCCGCCAGCGCGGAGGAATAGGCGTTGTTGGCGCGGTTGTTGGCGAACTCGCCGACGAACACGCGCGTAGGCTTGCTGCGGTCGTAGGTATGTCCCTCGTTGCCGCGCTCCTTGCCGGGATTGTAGCGGTCGCGCTTGCTGAAGAACCAGTCGTCGCCCTTGTAGTAGTGCTCGTCCACGATGGTGTCGGGATACCTGGCGTCGATGATGGCCATGTTGGTGTTGAACTCCCGGCCCGCATCGGCAGCGCCGGCCGTGGTGACGATGACGATCTCGGGATATTTCTCCTTGACGGCCTTGTACATGATGTCGAAACGCTCCCAGAACTCGGGACCCTGGTTCTCGTTGCCGATGCCCAGATACTTCAGGTTGAAGGGAGCCGGGTGGCCCAGTGCCGCGCGGCGGGCGCCCCACTCGGTGTCGGTGCCGCCGTTGCAGAACTCGATGAAGTCGAGGGCGTCCTTGACGAAGATGCTGTAGAAGCGGTCGCGGTCGGCCTGCGTCGCCAGCGGGGCGATGTATTTGTGGCCCGCGAACTGGCAGGTGACGCCATTGTTGAGCACCGGCAGCGGGGTGGCGCCGAGGCCTTCCGCCATCAGCAGGTACTCATAGAATCCGATATGCTGCGAGGTCCAGTAGCCCCAGTGGTTGCGGAAGCCGATGCGCTCCTCGCGCGGGCCGATGCTGTTTTTCCAGAACACCTGGCCGAAATAGTTCGGGCCTTCGGAGGCGCAGCCGCCCGGGAAGCGCATGAAGGTCGGATGGAGGGCTTCCAGCGCCTCCAGCAGGTCCTTGCGGAAGGGGCCGTACTGGCCGCCCTTCCAGAGTTCGGAAGCCTCCGGCACGAGGGTGACGAAGTCCAGCCAGAAGGTGCCCTTCGTGTCGGCCACGATGGCCAGGCGGCTGTCGACGGAGCGCTCCGCGGTCAGCGTGCCCGTGTACTGCTTCCACTTCTTGCCGAGCCGGGAGATGGTGACGACGTTGGAGTTCGGGTTGCCCGCGGCGTCCTCCAGGTACACGGAGACCGTGCCCTTGTAGTTCTTGCCCTGCAGGTACAGGCCCAGGTCGTAGCTCACGCCCTCCTTCGCGGGAATGGAGGCCGTCTGCGTGTTGTTGGAATAGACGGCGCCCGGGCCGCGCCTGTACTCGGCGATGCCATAGCCGTTGGCCGCGATGCCGAAGCCCGCGCCCGGATTCTCGATATCGAAACGCACGCTGTACTGCCTGTAGCGCAGCTCGTCGTCGTACTGGTCGGCGGGGTCGAAGTCGTACCAGCGCTTGAGCTTCTTCACGAGCGGCTTGTCGTCCACGGCGCGGGCAGTGCCCAGGGCGCCGTCCTTGCGCACGACGGTCCAGCCGAAGAAGACGGTGTCGCACTGGGAGAATTCATTCTCCGGGCCGTCCGGGACGTTGTAAGCCTGGAAGGAGTTGTTCTGGATCAGCTGCGCGCAGATGCCGCCGTCCACGCTCTGGTTGATGTCCTCGAAGAAGATGCCGGACAGGGTCGGGCTGATGCGGATGCCCAGCTCCTCCGGCTCCAGGATCAGGGTGCGGCGCGCGGGCTGCCTGAAGCCCTGCAGCTCGAGCATCTTGTCCGCCATGCGGCAGCCCATCAGGCGCATGCCTTCGGTGCTGAAGTGGAACTGGTCGCCCACGCTCTCGCAGCCGAGGGCGGAGATGACATAGGCATTGGGCATCACCTCCGGCAGGTGCGGCAGCACCACTTCGTTGAAAGCGGCGCACACGCCGTCCTGCTCGGCATATTTCAGCTCGCCGGCCAGCAGCGGGATCTCCGCCGGGTCCAGGCCCAGCTCCGCGCACAGGTCGTCGTGGATCTTCTTCACGCGGCCCGGCCAGGCGGCATCGTCCGGGTTGGACTCGCCCTGGTGCAGGAGCATGCCCTTGATCACGCCGTATTTCTGCGCCTCGCGGGCCGTCTCCAGCAGGCGCTGGTAGGGATTCATCCCGTATTCTTTCGCCATATCCACGAGCCAGCTGCGCGAAGGGTCGGCGGCCTCCATCGCGAGATACTCCCCGCAGGCGTCTTTGTCCCAGAGTTCGAGCTTCGCGCCCGCCACGGAGACGTTAATCACGCCCACACGGTACTGCTCAGGCAGCACCTCGATCATCTTGCGGCCGAAGAAATCGACCGGACCCATGTTGTTGGTCTGCCGGCAGATGGGCGGCACGGCCGTGTACCAGTGATTGCGCTCGCGCCCCAAGCGCGGCATGTCCACGGCCGCCATGAACTGGAAGCGCGGGTCGTTGAAATCCTTGTCCTGCTCGGCCGGACGCGCGCCCGCCTCCATGTTGGACTGCCCGAAGCAGAGATAGATGAAGAAATTGGGGTCGGGCGTCTGCGCCATTGCCGCCAGGCAGGTGCAGGCCGCCACAAGCATCGTAATTATGGTCTTTCTCATGATTGGTTGGATTGTCTGGGAAACATTATCGGCTGCCGCCGCCGCGCGAGCCGCCGAAGGAGTGGCCGCCGCCTCCGCGCGAGAAGCTGCCGCCTCCGCCGCTGCTCCGGAAGCTGCCGCCGGAGGAGGAAGAGGAGCTGATCGACGCGGCCGACTGCTTCGCCAACGCAGCTTGCATCGCCGAGGCGGAAATGCTGTTCGTGAGGCGCATCAGGCGGTAGAGCGAGACGCCGGTGTTCAGGCGCGCGGCCTGGGTGAAGGCCTGGTACTCGGAAGGATAGAGTTTCTCGAACTGCTTCGCCACCCGGTCGGCGATGCCGAACAGCGCAGCGAACACGAGGTAGTCCTCCCAGAGCGTCACTTCGATGGCCCCGCGCTTGTCGCTCAGCGTGAAGTCTTCGAGGAAATTCTTGAACTCGATCAGCTGCCGGGCCCGCTCCTGGCCGTCCGGGGTGAGGGCGTCGCCCTTGCCCATATAGCCACGGGCGACATACCACTGCTTCCCGAGCGACCGGGCCCGGTCCGGGATGCCGGAGAACTTGCGGAACGAGCGCTTGGCCCAGCGGTCCAGCTCACCCGCCTCCAGGATGTGGTTGCTGCCGCTGGCCTCGCGGACCATCAGGTAGAGGTCGTTCTCGAGCGCCTCGTCGAAGGCCTTCTGCTCCGGGAAAGAAAGGTTGACCCGGTCCGGGTGGGCCTCGTCGGGCAGCACGCCCACGTGGCCCGACAGGACCCAGCGGAGGAAATAGGCGCCGATCAGGTTGTTGGTGTATTGGGCCGTATTCATCTTGCACCCCTTGACCAGGGTATAGTAGGCCGCCGGGAGACTGCCCTTGAGCGGGATGCCGCGGTACCAGTCCTTGATCCGGCTCCGGCCGAAGATGCGCTTCTTGTATTTGTTCCCCAACAGATAATAGCTGACGCTCTGCCAGGCCAGGACCGCGACGGCGATGACCACCCAGCCCATGGGCGTGAGCAGCAGGCCGAGGATGAGGAGCAGCCCCAGCCACAGCCACTCGCCTACCGACATGTCTTCCGTGTAGTCGCTGCCCCGGAAGGCCCTCTTCTGGAGCTTCTCGAAGGACTCGTCATACTGCACCGCCGGCGCGAAGAGGCCCTCGTCGAAACGCACGAGCGCCGTCACACGGTCGTCACTGCCGAACGCGCCCAGGGACTCGGCGCGGATGGCGCCGTCCTCCACGAAGATCTCGCTGTCGCTGCCGAAACCCCAGACCTGGACATTGTCGGGAGTCCACGCCGGCCCGCCGGTCTCGTTGACCAGGACGACCTTGACGTGCTGCGGCGGAGCTATCAGCCCGGGATTGACGAAGCTGAAATACAGGGCGGCGCAGCTGTCCAGCTGCATCACCAGCCCCTTGACGCTGTAGCTGACCGTCCAGACGTGGTCGCCGTAATCGCCCTGTCCCCAGCACAGTTCCACACCGTCCGACTTGCGGACGATGCCGCAGCGGCCGCGCTTCTGCTCGCGCGAGCGGTCGGTGTCCCAGCCGTCCCCTTCGGAGACGAACGGCACGCCGCCCTCGCTCACCTGCAGGTCCGTGATGTCCAGCGGCCCGAGATGGTCGAACGGGAGATAGAATTCCGTCCCGGAAACGACGTTCACGTCCCAGACCTGGGTGACTTCGGCGCTGCCGTCCCGGTGCAGGACGACGGTCTCGTCGATGTCGCGGATCTGCTGCGGGAATGCAGCGGGAACGCACAGAATAAGGATCAGGAAAGCGGTTATCAGTTTCTTCATTGACGAATCAATCTTGGCTGGAGATGCGAAGATACGAAAAATCCGTATCTATAGCATCCCGGGCAAAACCAATCCGCTTGCCCGCCCCGCTGCCCGATCGGCTAGTGCAGCATGACGGTCAGGCCGGCCATGACGATGGAAACCATCGACATCAGCTTGATCAGGATGTTCAGCGACGGGCCGGAGGTGTCCTTGAAGGGATCGCCCACGGTGTCGCCCACGACGGTGGCGTGATGGGACGCGGAGTTCTTGCCGCCGAAGTGGCCTTCCTCCACATACTTCTTCGCGTTGTCCCAGGCGCCGCCGGAATTGGCCAGGAAGATGGCCAGGACGAAACCGGCGCCCAGGCCGCCGGCCAGCAGGCCGATCACGCCGGCCGGGCCGAGCAGCACGCCCACCAGCATCGGCACCACGATGGCGAGGACCGACGGGAAGATCATCTCGTGCTGGGCCGCCTTGGTGGAGATGCGCACGCAGGACGTATAGTCCGGCCGCTGCCTGCCCTCCAGGATACCCGCGATCTCGCGGAACTGCCGGCGGACCTCCACGACCATCTTTTCGGCCGCGCGCCCCACGGCGTTCATCGTCAGGCCGCAGAACAGGAAGGCCATCATCGCGCCGACGAACACGCCCACGAGCACCCGCGGGTTCATCAGGGTAATGTCATAGTATTCCACGATGTCCGTGATCGTGGCGGAGACGGTCTCCACCACCCGGCCGCCGACCGTCAGGACATCCTTGCCGATGTGCCCGAGGCCGATCTTGATCTCTTCGATATAGGAGGCCAGCAGGGCCAGGGCGGTCAGGGCGGCGGAGCCGATGGCGAAGCCCTTGCCCGTCGCGGCCGTCGTATTGCCCAGCGAATCCAGGATGTCGGTCTTCTCGCGCACGGACGGGTCCAGTTCGGACATCTGCGCGTTGCCGCCGGCGTTGTCCGCGATGGGGCCGTAGGCGTCGGTGGCCAGGGTGATGCCCAGGGTGGACAGCATGCCCACCGCGGCGATGGAAATGCCGTACAGGCCGAGGGACAGCGATTCCGAGGTGAATTGGAAGCCCGTCGCGAAGCCGAAGGCGAGCAGGATGGCGGCCGCGATGGTCACCACCGGCACCGCCGTGGAGATCATCCCGAGGCCCACGCCGTTGATGATGACGGTCGCGGGGCCGGTCTGGGAGCTCTCCGCCAGCTTCTGCGTCGGCTTATAGGAATGGGAAGTATAGTATTCCGTGACCTTGCCGATGACCACGCCCGCGAGCAGGCCGGAGATCACCGACAGGGACAGCCGCCACCACTCCGGGAGGCCGTTTTCCGCCTTGAAGCCCAGCAGATAGAACACGCCGAAGGTCAGCAAGCCGATGAGGGCGGCGGCCAGGTTCGTGCCCACGCTCAGGGACTTCAGGAGGTCCTTCAGCGAAGCGCCCTCCTTCGTCCGGACGGCGAAGATGCCGATGACCGACAGCACCACGCCGATGGCCGCGATGAGCATCGGCGCCATGATCGCCCGGATCTGGACGTCGGTCCCGGCGTGGAAGAACGCCGAGGCGCCCAGCGCCATCGTCGCCAGGATGGAGCCGCAGTAGGACTCGTACAGGTCCGCGCCCATGCCCGCGACGTCGCCCACGTTGTCACCCACGTTGTCCGCGATGGTCGCGGGGTTGCGCGGATCGTCTTCGGGGATGTCCTGTTCCACCTTGCCCACGATGTCGGCTCCCACGTCGGCGGCCTTCGTGTAGATGCCGCCGCCCACGCGGGCGAACAGCGCCTGGGTGGATGCGCCCATCCCGAAGGTGAGCATCGTCGTGGTGATGACCACCAGCGTCTGGGCGTCGGAGGCTCCGTGCACGAACGCGCGCAGGATGAGCCACCAGATGGAAATGTCCAGCAGGCCCAGGCCGACGACCGTCAGGCCCATCACGGCGCCGCTGCGGAAAGCGATCTGCAGGCCGCCGTTCAGCGAGCGCATCGTCGCGTTGGCCGTGCGGGCCGACGCGTACGTGGCCGTGCGCATGCCCACGAAACCGGCGAGGCCGGAGAAGAAGCCGCCCGTCAGGAAGGCGAACGGCACCCAGGGATTCTGGACGCCGAAGCCATAGGCCAGGACGGCGAAGAGGCACGCCAGCACCGCGAAAACGATGATGACGACCTTATATTGCTGTTTCAAATACGCCATGGCGCCCTCGCGGACGTACTGGGCGATTTCCTTCATCGTAGGGGTCCCTTCGCTCTCCCGTTTCATCTGGCGGAAAAAGAGCCAGGCAAACAGGAGCGCCACCACCGAAGCGGCGGGAACAAGATAGAAAAGTGTGGCCATAATCTGGTTTTAGTGTCTGTGTAGCGTGTCTTGGTCAGTTCAGGTCTTCGATCCGGATGCCTTCCAGCTTGTTGACGAGGTTCTGGAGCGTCTGCAGGCTGTCCTTGCGGCGCATCCGCAGCGACAGGTGGATCTTGCCGCCGGTGAAAGAATAGGATTCCGCCCTCAGTTTCAATGCCTTCACCTTTTCCAGCACCGAGAGCGGGTCGGTCTCCCCGTCGGAAGAGAGGGTGACCTCCACCACCTTTTCGGCGACATAACGGTGCACCAAGTGCATCATTTCCAGACAGACGACGGTCATCAGCGTGGCCGCTCCGGCCAGCCAGTACATCCCTGCGCCGCAGGCCAGGCCGATGGCGGCGGCGACCCACAGGCCGGCCGCGGTCGTGACGCCGCGGACCACGTTCTTCTGGAAGATGATGACACCGGCGCCGATGAAACCGATGCCGGAAACGACCTGCGCAGCCACGCGGGCGGCGTCGAAGCGGCCGTTGAACGCGAACTGCGAGATCATCATGAACAGGGCGCTGCCCAGCGCCACGATAAAATGCGTACGGAGGCCGGCCTCCTTGGCGCGGAACTCGCGCTCCAGGCCGATCAGGCCGCCCATCATTCCGCCCATGAACAGGCGGAGAATCAAATCCCAATCAAAATCCATAACTTCAATCATTTTAAAACAGTCCCGGCGTGATCTGCAGCCACTTGAGCAGGGTCTCACCGAAGACCAGGATGAGCAGCCAGGAGAAGGTCATCATCGTGATGCCGTACTTGAAGGCATCGGTCTGGCTGTATTGGTTCGTGTTGTACAGCAGCGCGGCGGGCTTGCTGTTGAACGGGAGCACGTAGCAGTGCTCGATGAGCATCGCCACCGGAAGGGCGAGGCTCATGGGCGGGAAGTTGAAACGCTTCTCCACGCCCAGGGCGATGGGGACGAACACCATCGTCCGGATGGTCTTGGACTGGAACACCAGGCCGGAGTACATCATCAGGAAAGTGAGGATGACATAGAGCACCCAGAACGGGGTGTCGGCGGTGATGCCCAGCGAATCGAAGGCCGCGTTGACCATCGTGTTGGGAAGGTCCGTGGCATTGAGGCCGCTGCCGAGCACATAGGCGCCGGCGGAGAAGAGCATCAGGTGCCAGGGGATGTCGACGTCGTTCCATTTCACGACGCCGATGCCCGGAATCAGGGCCAGGACAGCGCCGATCAGGGCGACGATCGTCTCGTCGATGTTGTGGAAGCTGCCTTTGGTGACCCACAGGAAGAGGACCACCAGGAAGATGCCCACGGCCTTCCACTCCTCCGCGGACATCTTGCCCATGGCGGCGAGTTCGCCTTTCAGGCGCTCGATGCCGCCCTCGATCTGGGGCACCTGCTCTTCCTTCTTCATCGGGAAGAACACGTACATGCCCAGGAGCAGGCCCACCACCAGGATGATGACCGACATCGGTCCGACGGCCACCAGCCAGTCCTTGTAGCCGAAGTCACAGGAGCCCACGAACCCGGCGATGAGGGAAATGGCCAGCAGGTGCGCGCCGGAGCCCGTATAGAAGGCATTGGCGCCGATGTTCACCTGGAAGAGGTTCTGGATGACGAGGTTGCGGCCGAAGTTGTTGCGGTGGCCGCCGGACGCGCCGTAGATGGCGCAGATGACCATGAAGATCGGGAGCATGATCGTGGCCTTGACCGTCGTCGCGGAGATGAAGGCCGACAGCACCAGGTTGATCACCAGGAAACTCCACAGCACGCCCTTGGCGCTCTTGCCGAAGCGGATCACGAAGGCAAGGGCCAGCCGCTTGGCGAACTGCGTCTTCACGAGCATCGAAGCGAGCACGAAGCTCAGGATATTGAGCCACATCACGGGATGGCCCAGCTGGGCCAGCGCCTCCTTCTGCGTGGTCACGTTGAACAGGACCGTCAGCAGGATGAGGACGAGGGAAGTCAGGTAATTGGGAATGGCCTCCGTCATCCACAGGATGAGGCTCGCCACGAAGATGGCCAGCATCGCATAGTTGGCCCGGATGAATCCGGCCAGCCCCAGGGCGTCGAGCCGCTTCTGCGCCGTGGAGGCAAGCAGGCCCGTGTCCAGGTTGTCGATGAAGCCGACGTGGCAGAACCAACAGATCCAGACAAAGGCGACGACCGCCAATGGACCGCCCAGCCGGGCCATCCAGATCTCGAACTTCGATTTCTGCATCTTGGGCAGTTTCTCAACCTTGTAGTTGCCCATGTCCAGCGGATCGAACGCCGCCTTTGTCTTGGTCTCTGTCGTCATAAGATTACTTCCAGTTCTTGTAGGGGTTCTTCATGAGCATGGAGTTGAAGTACTTGGGATCGCCGGTCACCTCTTCGCCCAGCCACGCGGGCTTGTCGAAAGGCTCGTTCTCGTCGGCGAGCTCGATCTCGGCGACGGTCAGGCCGTCGTTGTCTCCGTAGAACTCGTCCACTTCCCAGGTGTGCTTGCCGTCGGTGTTCTTCACCAGGTAGCGGGTCTTGTCGATCACGCCGGGTTCGGCGAGCTCGAGCAGCGACTTCACCTCATCCACGGGGATTTCCTTCTCCCACTCGAAGCGGGCCGCGCCGGAGGCGTTGCCGATGCCCTTGACGGTGATGAATCCCTTCTCGCCCTTCACGCGGACGCGTACGGTGCGCTCAGGCACGCTGCAGAGATAGCCCTGGGTGATGCGGGTGGCCTTGCTGACCTCAGCCTTGAAGTCGCCCTTCACCAAGAATTTCTTTTCGATTTCCTGTGCCATGGTCTTATTCGTTTGCAAGGGGTTTGTCGCTCATGCCGATTACGCGCTTGATGGCCTGGAGATAGTTGATGTTCTCCACACCCTCGAGACCGCAGTCCGCGATGGTTTTCTTGATGTCTTCGATCTCCGTGGATTCGGAGTTGATGGTGACGACTTTCGCGCCGTTGATGAGCACGTTGCCCACCTCGCAGATGGTGTTGTTCACCATGTAGCCGAAGCGCTGCTTGTGGACGCGCACCGCCGCGAGGTAAGGGTTGGCCTTCACCATCGCGATGAACTCCTCGAAAGTATAGGTGTCCTTGTCCAGCTTGGGCATCTCCACCATGAAGGCCGGGAAGACTTCCTTCTCGAGCACCTCGCGGGAGATCGGGAATTCGCCCTTCATGAGCGGGTTCCACTGCTCCAGGCCGTCGACCGTCTGGACATACGTCTTGATGTCCATCTTGCCGTCACGGATCTTGGTGTTGTTGATGTCGTTTTTCGCGGAGATGATGTAGATCTCGTCGCTGCTGCGCTCCCAGACCTTCTCAGGGACGGGAACGGAAAGGCGTGCCATCCGCTTGTGCGCTTCGCAGAAGCACTGTCCGAAGCTGCGGAATTCGAAGCGAGGTTTGGAAATCTCGCCAATCTTAAGTTCTGCCATAAATAATACTAACTAATAATGTTTATAAGGGTTTATTCAAAAACTACGTCGGTGCCGTTGATGTTCTTGGCACCCGGGGTCGCCTCCTGGTAGTACCAGGCGCCGTTGTCGTTGACGCCGTAGGAAGCGGGAGCCTGGCTCTTGAGCAGGGTGGTCAGGTTGAAGTCGTCCAGGCTGTTGCCGCGGGGGTCGAACAGCTGCACGCGGACGGCCTTCTTGGCGGACAGGCCGCCGTCGAAGACGAGTCCGGCGTCATAACCTTCATGGGCGCCGCCCGTAGCGGTCACGTCCGAGCTGTAGAGCAGGAGGAACTTGCCGGCCTTGAGGGTGATGCCCTCGGCGGCGGTCCACTTGGTGTTGCCGTCCTTCTGGAGATAGACGCCACGCATGTCGATGTCCTTGGAGCCCGTGTTGACGATCTCGATGAACTTCTCGTTGCCGTTGAGCTCGTTCAGCTTCAGCGGGGTGAAGTCGATGGGGATCACGCCCACGGTATAGGTGGCGACGGCCGACTTGGACACGGCGCCGTCCGTCTTGGCTTCTACGTAGTATTCCACGACGGCGTCCATGGCCTGGGCGGGGATGACGCCCTTGTATTTCTTGCCGTCCAGCGTCATGGCGACCGTCTTGGGGGCGGCCTTGTCCACGCTGTAGATCAGGTTGATCTCGTTGATCTTCGTCAGGGCCGAGGCCTTGACGGTGACCGTCACATCGTCATTTTCATTGTATGCGATGGTGTTCTCCATGCCGGAGAAGGAAGTATACGGATACACGTCGTCCTTCACGCAGGCGGTAAGGGCCATCAGGACGGCAACGGATGCTATAATGAGCTGTTTCATAAGGCTTTCAGATATTAGAAGTCAATTTCAAAACGGACGGCGATCATGTGGTAGTCGACACCGGCCTTACCCTTCTCCGTGACCACCTTGGCGTAGTCCTTGGTGGGGGCGCCAGACTCGTCCAGGCCGACGAAGAGCTTGTTCTTGCCGTTGGCGTAGCGGTCGTTGTTGTTGAACTGATAGTTCACCTGCATCTTCACGTTGTTGGTGACCCAGTAATTGAGACCCAGGGTGTAAGCCTCTGCGGCGCCGCCGAACACGTTGCCGCTGTTCAGGTTGCAGTACTCATAACGGGCGCAGAGCTCGATGTCTCCCCACTTCCTGCCGGGCTTGATCTTGGTGTACTTGCCGCCGTTGGCATCGTAGCGCTGGGTGCCGCCGAACAGGAGGTAGCCGGCCTGGGCGTACCAGCCGTTGAACATCTTGGGGGCAGGATCCGCGGCATCGGCCTTGAAGGACACGTTGTCCTGGACGTAGGCAGCCTCATAGCGCAGGCCCTTGTAGTGGCCGGCCAGCTCGACGGTCCACACGAGATTGTGGTCATAGTCGGGGAGGTCGCTGGTATCCAGATACTTCTTGCGGTTGATGCTGGTGGAGTTGCGGGAGCTGGCACGGTAGAAGCCGTACTTCTCGGCGCTGGCCTTCGGCGTGCGGTAGGATGCGGCGGCGCCGATGTGCAGGCTGGCGTTGTCCATCTTGTAGAGCGGACGGAAAACGAGCTTGCCGGTGAGGGACATGCCGGAGTTGTAGCCGAAGTCCTTGTTGTTGTCGGCGATGTACTGCCACTCCTCGGCACCGGCGATTTCGGGTCCGAAGATGCCGGCGCTGGCCCAGATCCAATCCTTGGCGTACTTGGCGTTGAGACCGAAGTGACGGGAAGGAGTCAGGGCAGAGCAGACCATCGGGCGCTCCATGAACTGGAGGTAGCGGGAGGTGGTGTTGCGCTGGATGGAGAAGTTCTCCTTGAAGTTACCGACCTGGATCTCCCAGTTGGGAAGGCCGGTATAACGCACGATGGCGTCCTTGAGTTCTACCAGGCCGTTGGCGAGGTCCATGTCGAACTCGCCGTACCAGTTCTCGTCCATCTGGCCCTTCACGGCGAAACGGGCGCGGCGGATGCTGATGCCGTCGCCGATCGGGTCGGCGTACGAGGGGGCGCCGAAGAAGGCGGCGGCGTCGGCCTGGACACGGATGTCGAACCAGAGTTTATAATTCGACTTCGGGGAGGCTATGACGAGGATGCCGTCCTGGGCTTCCACGTCCAAACGGTCGGAAGACACCGCCACACCGTACTGGTTGTACTTGACGGCTTCCTGGGCAAATGCCGCTGACAGGGTCGTCAGCAGGATTGCAATCATGCAAATTGGCTTACGCATAGTGCTTTAAAATTAGGTATTTGGTATTTGGTGTTTCAGATGGATTTGATGAATTGTACAAGGTTGTCGGAACGCTTGAGTCCCAGCTTGATACGCAGACGGTAGCGGCTGATCTCGGCGCTCTTGGGCGTGATGTTCATCAGGGTCGCTATGTACTTGGAGGAGAACCCCTGACGCAGGAGGATCGCCAGCTTGCGCTCGCTCTCTGTCAAGTTCGGGAAGGATTCTTTCAGGCGCATGTTGAAGTCCTTGTGCAGGATCTCCGACTGCGCGTAGAAATCGTTCATCTCGCGGGAGAAATACATCCGTTCCCGCAGGGAGCTCAGGAGCTCGTCGGTGGCGGCGTCCTTCTCGGCAGGGTCCGTCAGGCTCCGCACCTGGGAAAGCCGCTCGTAGACGCTCTCCATATATTCTTTCTGCTCGCTGACGCCCACGGCGAAATCGACCAGTTCCTTGCGCTTGATCTCCAGCTTGTTGAGCAGGTCGCGCTCGTTCATCTCGGCCTTCACTTCCAGCGCCGAGAGGGTCTTCTGCGCATTGTATATCTGCTGCTGGCGGGAGAGCAGGATCTCCTTCTGGAGGTCCCGGCGCCGCTGGCTCCGGAAATACAGGGTGAGGGCCGCCGCGATGACGATGATGCCGAGGACGATCAGGGTCGGGGTGATCCGGGCGTTCCAGTCCGTCCGGCCGGCATCCTCCGGAGACACGTTCAGGATCATCGACAGGCTGTAGCACACGAGCAGCCCGAGGATCGGGCACACGACGGCGGACAGGGCGCACTTGAGCACCTTCTCCCCTTCCACCAGGGCCTTGCGGCGGGCCAGGCTCACGCCCACGAGCGCCGCCAGCAGCAGGACCGGAGCAGGCAGCGGCGTGGCCGTCAGGCCGAGCCGCGCGGGGGCCGGCAGGGAGAAGACCAGATAGGTCAGGCCCATCGCAGCCAGGATGGCGAAGACAGGGCCGGACGTGAAATCAAGGTCCTGGTCCGCGACGCTCCAGGCTTTGGCCGAGAACTCCGGGCGGACCAGCAGGAAAAGCAGCAGGGCGGGGACGGCCGCCACGGCTGCGGACACCGGGCCCGCGCCGAGGGCGGACACCGGGAAGAAAGCGAGGATGGAGCCCAGGTTCCACGCCGCCGCGCCGGCCAGCAGGAACGCGGCCAGGGTGCAGCCCAGCAGGAGCCGGTGGTCCGAAATGGCCAGGTGGACCGGGCGGCGGCCCGCACGGCGGACCGTCAGCGCCACGATGCCGGCGGCAAGCAGCCCGCACAGCAGCGGGGCGGCGATCCAGGACGCGGCCGTGCGCGCGACCAGCGTCCAGTCCAGCGCCCCCTCCGTCATGAGGCGGAAGCCGGCGACGGAGCCCAGGAACGCGAAAGGCACGGCCGTGGAGGGACTGATCAAGGAAGCGACCGACACGGCAACCCCCGTCGACAGGACGATGACGAAGAGCGAGGGAAGGTCGGAAGAAGAGAAAACCGGAAGGATGCCGGACGACGCCGGGACACCCCATGCGACACACGCCAACGCGCCGACGAAGAGAAGCGGCAGAAGCAGCTTGACGGACCACCGTTCGTTCGCTCCGGACGCCCAGACCGGCCCGATCACCGCCGGCAGCTCGAACCGGATCACCGGCCAGACTGCCAGGAAGGAGACAAGGGCGAGGAAGAGGATCCGGAACGTCATGGCTTACAGGCTTCGCTTGATGGCCATGACGGAAAGCTGCTCCGCCACCTTGACCGCGGCGGTGGAGAGGTCTTCGATATGCAAGGCGAAATACCGGAGATGGAACTTCTCGCTCAGCTTCAGGTGCTGCATGTCGTGGAAGACGGTCCGCTTGATGGACTGCGCCAGCTTGACCGCCTCCTTCTCATAGAAATAGACCCGGTGGGAGGATTCGGAGACCTTGTCCGGGTCGGTGAAATAGGCTTTGGTGCCGGGGATGGTGGTCTCGACCGCAGTCGTGGCCAGCTCCGTGAGCTTCATGAATTCCTTTTTCAGCTCCTGCGGCACGTTCGGCGCTTCAATCTCGAACTGGATCAGGTCGTTGGACAGGATCGTGAAGATGTGGTCGAAACGCTCGAGCAGGCGCATGATGTCGCCGCGGTACCGGATCAGCGTGCCGCGGGAATAGAGGATGTTCTCGATCTCGCGCCGCAGGGCGCCGGCCTCCCCCTCGAGGCGGGCCATTGTAGAGAGGTTCTCGGCAAAGCCCTCCGTATCATTGTAGAGGTAGCAGCGGATGCCATCCTTGAAGATAATCAAGGCTGTATCCACGTCGTTGAGGAGTTTGTCTACAGACTCGACGAAGCGGGAAGACCTCTTTGTAGAAAACAATTCAAACAGTTTCATCCGGTTGTTGTGGTTATCAGGCCAAAGGTACTAATTAAAGGGGCACAAAAACAAGACCTCTACAGGATTTGCAGTGTTATTGTAGAGTTTTTAAAATTGCGGAAAGCCCCTCACACGCGTAGAAAGCCGCTTTTAAAAACAAGCTTGTAGAACTTCCCCACAAGGCAGGCCCACGGTTGTCAAGGCAGAACTGCCCCCTGCAAACGTCGCTTCGCTCCCCCTCCCACTTCCTGCGGAAGCGGGCCCCTCCCTCTAAGCCGAGGGTGGCATGGTTTGCCAGGGGCAGTTCTGCCTTGACAACACGCAATGAGCATCTGCACGAAGCGGCCAGGGGTTTGCATTATATAAATAGGTATAAAAAGTAAATGACGAAAAAAGTGAAAAAAGTTTTGGAGATATGAAAAATGTGATTACCTTTGCGGTGTACTAATATACTATTACACGCAGAAACACAATGAAAAGACTTATCAAAATCGCGCTCCTGCTGCTCTGCACGATGACTTTTAGCACCGGAGCCTTCGCCGCCCGCCAGGGAGAAACCCTTCTTCGCGGCTCCATCGTAGACACCACGGGCGAGCCTGCCGGCTTCGCTACCGTATTTCTCTCCGCCGCTGACGGCACCATCGTCACCGGAAATACCGCCGACGAGAACGGCCGCTTCGAACTGCGCGCCGCCGAAGGCAACTATACCCTCACCGTATCCCTCGTCGGTTACCGCGACGTCAAGAAAGAAGTCAAACTGGCCGGCCCGGTGATGGACATCCCCGCCATTACCCTCAATGAAGACGCCGAAATGCTCGGCGCGGCAAGCGTATCCGCCGTGATGCCCAAGACCCGCCTCACCGGCGAAGGCCTCGCGACGTCCGTGCGCGGCTCCGTCCTGGAGAACGCCGGCACGGCCCGCGACGTCCTCGGCAAGGTCCCGGGACTGATCAGGAACCGCGACGGCCTCGAGGTCGTCGGCAAAGGCGCACCCCGTATCTACATCAACGGCCGTCGCATGACCGACGCATCGGAGCTGGACCGCCTCCAGAGCCACGAGATCCAGAGCGTCGAGGTCATCACCAACCCCGGTGCCCAGTATGACGCCTCCGTGCGTGCAGTGGTGCGCATCCGCACCATCCGCCGCCAGGGTGAAGGCTTCGGCTTCAACGTCGCCCTCTCCGACGAGCAGTCGCTCCGGAACAAAGACTTCAACGATCCGAACGCCAACCTTAACGTCAATTACCGCACGGGCGGCGTGGACATCTTCGCCGGTGCCACCTACGCATCCTCGAACCAGAGCCAGACCAGCACCCTGACGCAGGAGACGGTCGGCAAGGTCAACTACCGCCAGGAAGAAGACCTGTACGGCTCCTTCAGCGACAAGCGGGCCGGTGTCAACGGCGGCGTCAACTGGCAGATCGCCAACAACCACTTCGCCGGCTTCAAACTGGACTACAACAGAAATCTTTCCCACAAGGAATTCACCTGGATGGAAGGGGACATGTTCGTGAACGGCTCCCTGCTCGACCATATCCGCACGGAGAACTCCGGCTCCAACGGCAGCTCCAATCCTTACACTTTCGGCGGAAACGCATACTATAACGGCTCCGTGGGCAAGCTCGGCATCGACCTTAACCTGGACTACTACAATGTTGCCGACAGCAAAAAAAACACGGCCCTCGAGACCAGCAACATCGAAGGGGCGACAGTGAACACGGAGTCCGTTTCCAATCTCAACCTCTACGCCGCCAAACTCGTGCTCTCCTACCCCATCTGGCGCGGCATGCTGCAGGTGGGCACCGAAGAGACCTTCACCCGCGGTAAAGACGACTACCTCCTGTCGGGTGCCGACATCCCGGCCTCTTCCGCCAAGGTGCGTGAAGACAACATCGCCGCCTTCGCCAACTACGGCTTCGTCCTCGGCCAGTTCGGCCAGCTGAGCGCAGGCCTGCGTTACGAGCACGTCAACTATGCCTACGACGACCTTGCAGGGAAGAACAGCTTCACGCGCCAGTATGACAACTTCTTCCCGTCGGTCTCCTTCGCCGGAGTCTTCGGCAAGGTCCAGCAGATGTTGAGCTACAGCGTCCGCACGACCCGCCCGAACTATTCGGCGCTCTCCAACGCGATCCGCTACAACAACCGCTACACCCTGCAGAGCGGCAACGCCGCCCTCCAGCCGCAGACCACGCACTCCTTCTCGTCCACCACGGTCTGGAACTTCTTCACCTTCGTGGTCAACTACGACCGCACGAACGATCCCATCATCTCCTGGGCCAACATCTACAACGACGAGGGCGTCGTCCTCCTGAAGCCGCACAACCTGGACAAGCCTTACCGCCTGCTGTCCGCCTACGTGGTCGCCAACCCGACCATCGGCATCTGGAACCTGAACTTCGCCGGCGGCGTCCAGCAGGGATGGCTCAACATCGACGTCAAGGACGAATCCGGGAAGGTCGTGCGCTCCCTCTCCTTCAACGACAAGCCGTTCTTCTTCGTGCAGCTCAACAACACCTTCACCCTGCCGAAGGGCTGGCAGTTCGAACTCGGCGCGGAATACCACTCCAAGGGCTACTCGCAGAACGTGCTGTTAACCAACCACTACCTCAACGTCTCCGCCGCCATCCAGAAGACGCTCCTGCGCGACGGTTCCCTGGTGCTCCGCATCACGGGCAACGACCTCGCCGGCCTGGCCAACTACAACGTCGACAGCAACACCGGCAACTACCACATCATCCAGAGCAACCGGATGGACACGCAGCGGGTCGGTGTCTCCCTCCGCTACCGCTTCAACACCGCGGCCAGCAAGTACAAGGGAACGGGCGCCGGCAAGGATGCAAGAGACCGTATGAAATAGGACCTGAACGTACTTCCATATATCCTGCAAGAAGGTACGCAATTCTAAAAAAATTGCGTACCTTCGTCTTGCTATAGACTATAACCAAGTATCCGATGAGAAAAGCTTTCTTCCTGCGCATCGTGGCAATGCTTCTGCCCCTGCTGATCGCCGTGCCTTCCCAGGCCGCGCACAAGCATTTCAAAGTTTCCGTCTATGTCCGCGCCTACGAGGTCCAGAAGATGAAGGACCCCGCCTGGCTGGAGTCCACCTGGAAGGTCATTTCCGACCAGCTGGACGTGGACAAGATCTACCTGGAGACGCACCGCGACCTGCTGATCGTCGACGATGAGACGCTCGAACAGGCCAAGGCCTTCTTCCGCAAGCGCGGCATCGAGGTGGCCGGCGGCATCACATACACCATCAACGAAGCCAACGATTTCGAGACCTTCAGCTACTCCGATCCGAAGGACCGGGAGATGGTGCGCCGCATCGCGGAGCACACGGCGAAACATTTCGACGAATTCATCCTGGACGACTTCTTCTTCACCAGCAGCAAGAAAGACGTGGAGATCGAAGCCAAGGGCGACCGCAGCTGGACCGAATACCGGCTGGAACTCCTCAAGGAAGCCGGCAAGACGCTCGTCGTCGACCCGGCCAAGGCCGTCAACCCCAAGGTCAAGGTCATCATCAAATACCCCAACTGGTACGACCATTTCCAGGGCCTGGGCTTCAGCCTGGAGGACGGCCCCAAGATCTTCGACGGCGTGTGGACCGGCACGGAGACGCGCGACCCGTCCAGCGCCCAGCACCTCCAGAACTATCTGGGCTACAACATCATGCGCTACTTCGAGCACCTGTCCGGCGGCCGCAACGGCGGCGGCTGGGTGGACGCCGGCGGCATCTTCATGAGCATGGACCGCTACGCGGAGCAGCTGCACCTGACGGCCATCGCCCAGGCGCGCGACGTGATGCTCTTCGCCTACAACCAGCTGCTGGAGGTCCGCCTCAACCCGATGTTCCGCGCCCCCTGGCAGGGCACGGGCACCAGCTGGAACTATGACGAGATGACGGCTCCCTTCCAGAAGGGCAAGGAGACCGTGACCCCGACCACGATGGCGCGCATCGCCGACGTCGTCCTCCGCCAGGCGGACGAGCTCGTCGGCAAGCTCGGCACGCCCGTTGGCATCTGGGCCTACAAGCCTTACCATTCCGTCGGCGACGACTTCCTGCAGAACTACCTGGGCATGGTGGGCCTGCCGATGGACATGTATCCCGAATTCCCCGAGGACCGCAAGATCGTGCTGCTGACCCGGCAGGCGGCCGCCGATCCCGACATCGTCGAGAAGATGAAGCGCCAGCTGCGCAAGGGCGGCGACGTGATCATCACCTCCGGCCTGCTGGAGGCCATCCCCGACAAGATCGCCGACATCTGCGAGCTGCGCTGCACCGGCCTCAAGGCCCTGGTCAACGATTTCGGCCGCTACGGCCGCACCGAGCGGGACATCCTGATCCCGCAGATCCAGTACCTGACCAACGACAGCTGGGAAGTGATCAGCGCCGGCCGGCCGCTCAGCGGCGGCGTGTCGGGCTACCCCTTCCTGCACCGCGCCAAATATTCCAACGGCAGTCTCTACGTCGTCGCCATCCCGGACGACTTCGGCAACCTCTACGACCTGCCCGCGCCCGTGCTCAACGAGCTGCGCCGCGTCGCGGGCGCCGATTTCGGCCTACGCCTCGAAGGCCCGGCCAAGGTCAGCCTGTTCCTGTATGACAACCAGACCGCGATCGTCGAGAACTTCAACGACACGCCCGTGGAAATCAGCCTGATCGGCGCCGGCCTGAAGGCCTTCACCGACCTGGAGAACGGCGAGACGCTGGAAGCGTCCGTGCCGAAGGCCCCTGCCGGCTTCGGCGGTTTCGGCGGCTTCGGCCCGCGCCGCGCCCCCGATCCGCGCGTCACCCTCACGCTTCCGCCGCACACCTACCGCGCTTTCCGCTACGAGACCAAATAAATTATCATCAATAAACGAACATGAAAGAGGTTCTCATCTCCGCTCTCCTTATGCTGGGGGCCCTTCTGTCGGCCCACGCCCAGGAGACCGTCAGTTACGTACCCGAACCTGAACCTTACGTCGAACTGAACTATCCTTCATTCCGCTTCACCGCACGGGCCGGTCTCGGATTCCGTGCCGGAAGGATTTCGTCCAATCTCAGCGCTGACGATAAGAGTTACCTGAAAGGCCTGCTCCGCGGCTATTCCTTCGGAGCGGACGCCACCTGGTTCTTCAACCGCGAATACGGCATTGGCATCAAATTCAACAATCTCCATACCGCCTCCCGGCAGGAGAACGCCACGATGGAAATCGACGGTGTGATGAGGACCGGACTCAAGGAAGACAAGATCGACATCTGGTTCCTCGGTCCCGTCTTCGCCCTCCGCGCGGCTCTCAACAGCAAATCCACCGCCTACGTATCCATCGGCCTGGGATATCTGGGATACAACGACGAAATGACCCGGATCGCCCCGATCAGCGTCACCGGCGGCACCCTGGGGCAGGCGGCGGATCTCGGCTACGAATACAGGCTGACCGGGGGTCTGTCCCTCGGGGCGGAGTTCTCCATCTATCGGGGCGTTCTGACCAAGTGCAAGGCTTCTGCGAACGGCCGGTCCCAAGAGGTCGAGCTGAAAAAGGAAGAGCGCGAGAACCTGTCCAACCTCAACCTGCAGGTCTGTCTCCGCTATTCGTTCTGACACACCCCTATCGGGCATTCCCGTCCGGGATGCCCGATAATCTGAATATCTAAATCACGCTAGCGTCCCGCGGCTTCGAGGAAGTAGGCTTCCAGCTCTGCATCCTTCTCGCCCGGGACGTGTGCTTTATCCATCAGGAGCTTTCCCTTCTCCAGGAGCAGGATGCGGTCGCAGATGTCGCTGATGGAATTGAGGTTGTGGCTCGACACGAGCACGGTCGTGCCCAGTTCGCTGTTCATCTGGGAGATCAGTTTGGCCACCACGATCTGCGAGCTCGGGTCCAGGTAGTTGAACGGCTCGTCGAGGACGAGGAAGCGCGGATTGACGAGCATCGCGGCGATGATGCCGATCTTCTGGCGGTTGCCGTTGGAGAAGTCGTGGATCACCTTCTTCTTGCCCAGGATCTCGCCGTCCATCAGCGTCTCGTACCGGGTGAGACGGCGGGCGAGCTCCTCCCGGGAGATGTCGTAGGCCTCAGCGACGAACGCGAAGAATTCCTCCGGCGTATAGAACTCGATCAGGAAGGTCGCGTCCAGATAGGAGCCCGTAAAGGTCTTCCAGACCGGGTCTTCGTCGACCGGTTTCCCGTCGATGGTCACCTGACCGCTTGTCGCTTTGATCAGGTCCAGGATCAGGCTCATCATCGTGGTCTTGCCGGCGCCGTTGTTGCCGACCAGGCCGATGATTCCACCTTCATTGAGCGTCAGTTCGGGCACGTCCAGCACGGTCACGCCCCGATATTGTTTGGTGAGTTGGGATAGCGTTATCATCGATTGGTGTAATCTTCCATATAATAATATCTGTTCGCGAGGAATTTCCGCTCCCGTCTGGCGAAAAAGGGTTTGTGGATGCAGAGGGCCAGGATGCCCAGGCCGAGCAGGATACCCGTCGACACGGGTTTCGACACAGTCAGCCGGAGTACCACGTAGCCGATCATGATCGCCATGGTGAGCAGGAACGTGGAGAAGCGGAACGCGCTCTGCCCGTTCCGGCCGCCCTTGAAGGAGGCCACGGCAAACGGATCATACGGCCGGCAGGAGAAGGCGTCCGCCAACACGACCAGGGTACAGAACCCGCCGCAGAAAATGGCATCAACCAGCAGGTTCAGGACCGGGACGTGCACGATCAGGACGACCGGCAGGCAGACCAGGGACATGATGCCCGTGCACATCAGGCTGAAGATGTATTTGTCCGTCAGGATCCGCCGGACCGGAACGGGACGGGTCCAGATGCCGTTGAAGAAACAGGCCTCGATTGCAAGTCCGTATTGCGGAAAGGACAACACGGAGCAGAAAAGTGCCATGAAAAGATAGATGTCGCCGGAAGACGCATCCATCCGCCCCCTGAGGAAGAACTGGTACAGGAAAACGCCGAACATGACCAGCTCCGGAAGGACCAGCTTGCTTCGCAGGAAACCCTTGACCTGGATGCCGAAGGTGCCCGATCCGAAGCGGCTACCCCAGAGGGACTGGCGGGAATTCACCCGCACCGCATTCTCCTTTCCATACGGTCCCCGCCGCTTGATCAGGATGTTCAGCAGGCCGCCCGCGACGGACACCACGTAGAGTCCGGCGAAAGCCAGGAAAGCCGTCCCGGTCGGGAAGACCGACAGGCAGAACGGCAGCAGGATCAGGGGCATCATCAGGTTGAAGTGGTTCCAGCACTGGCAGAGCACCACATAGACCAACCAGCGGCGCCGCGGGACGGGCCGCGTCTTGAGGAAAGCGTCCATCACCGTGCTGTCCTTCTGGCTCAGCAGCTTGAACATGACGAAATCCGCAAGAATGACGACGAGGAAGAAAAGCCACAAAGGGAAACGGTCCTGGTGCTGGCTGAGGGCCAGGACCCCTACCCAGCCATAGATCAAGAAGGCGATCAGGGCGAAAAGCTCGGACTTCCGATACCGGAAGAGCTGGCGGAAATACAGCCGGGAGAGCGTTTTTACAGTTATCATCGGGAAAAGTTTGACGAAGATACGCAAAAACCCGGATATAAAACAAAAAAACCGCCGCAAGTATGCGCCGGATCTATATAGTGATTCTTGTCTTTGGGTGCTAAGGAGTGGTAGCGGGAGTGGGTCACGATCCCACGACCTCCGGATTATGAATCCGACGCTCTAACCAGCTGAGCTACCCCGCCATCAGGCCTTAAAGCTTTGTTGAGATAGAAGGATTCGAACCCTCACTGACAGAGCCAGAATCTGTAGTGCTACCATTACACCATATCTCAATATTCCCACACCTCGCGGTTTTGGGACTGCAAATGTACAACACTTTTTGTAATTAGCAAAATTTATTTGCGTTCAATCAGAACAATTGCCCACACTTCGCATCCTTCCCTGCGTCCGACGAAGCCCAGACGCTCCGTCGTGGTGGCTTTGACGCTCACGCGGTCCACGCCGACGCCCATGATTCCGGCGATCGTGCGGCGCATTTCAGCGATATGCGGGGCGAGCTTGGGGGCCTGCAGGGCGATGGTGATGTCGGCGTTGACGACCTGCCAGCCCTCGAACTCCGGACGGGCGAGCACCGCGGCGAGCAGCTCCTTGCTGTCGGCGCCCTTCCAGCGGTCGTCCGTGTCGGGGAAGAGGTGGCCGATGTCGCCGACGGCGAGCGCGCCGAGCAGCGCGTCGCACAGGGCGTGGAGCGCCACGTCGCCGTCGGAATGGGCGACGAAGCCCGTGGGAGAGGGAATCTGCACGCCTCCGAGCCACATCGGGAGGCCTTCTGCGAGGGCGTGTACGTCGTAGCCTTGTCCTATTCTGAAGTCCATATCACTACAAAAATAAAGAAAAATGGCTACATTTGTAAACTATGGGATTATTTAATTTTTTCGGTGAAAACGAACACCGCGTTTTCAATTACAAACCGATCTACTACAACCCCGAGGAGGACGAGCGCAAGCGCCGCTTCGGTGCGGTGGACGGCACGGAAGAGAAAGAGAAGAAAGAGGGAACGTACGTGCCCGGCGCCGCCATCAAGGGTGCTTTCCGCGAGGGATCGCGCACGCGCACCCCGATGAGGCGCACGCAGACGGTCATCGGCATCGTCACGCTGCTGCTGGTCGTCGCGGTGCTCTGGTACATCGCGAAGTTCTACTCGATGCTGTAGCGGATGGGCAAGTTGAAGATCCTGCCGGCACAGATTGCCAACATGATCGCCGCGGGCGAGGTCGTGCAGCGGCCGGCGTCCGTGGTGAAGGAGCTGATGGAGAATGCCGTCGACGCGGGCGCGACCCAGGTCAACGTGGTCGTGACCGACGCCGGGCGCACGCTCCTGCAGGTCATCGACAACGGCTGCGGCATGAGCGCGGCGGACGCCGTCCTCTGCTTCGAGCGGCACGCCACCTCCAAGATCGCCTCGGCCGAGGACCTGGAGCAGATCCTCACCTACGGCTTCCGCGGCGAGGCCCTCGCGAGCATCGCCGCCGTGGCGGAGGTGACCCTGCGCACCCGCCGGCCGCAGGACGAGACGGGCACCGAAGTACAGATCGGCGCCTTCGGGGAGACGAAGACCGCGACCGTGGCCGCCCCGGCGGGCTCCAATTTCGCGGTCCGCAACCTCTTCTACAACACGCCCGCCCGCCGCAAATTCCTCAAGAGCGACAACGTCGAGCTCAAGCACATCCTCGAGGAATTCACGCGCGTGGCCATCACGCGCCCCGACATCGCCTTCACCCTCTCCCACAACGGCCGGGACATCTTTGTCCTGAAGAAGGCCAAATCCCTGAAATTCCGCATCCTGGACCTGATGGGCAGCAACGTGGCCGGCGACATCGTCGACCTGTCGGCCGACACCTCCGTGGTGCGCGTCCGCGGCTTCGTCGGGCGCCCCGACACCGCCCGCAAGACCCTGGGCAACCAATACTTCTTCGTCAACGGGCGCTTCTTCCGCAGCGCCTACCTGCACAAGGCCGTGATGAAGGCCTATGAGGAGATGATCCCCGACGGAGTCACGCCCTCCTACTTCATCTTCCTGGAGACGGACCCGCACGCCGTGGACGTCAACATCCACCCGGCCAAGACGGAGATCAAGTTCGAGGAAGACGCCGTCATCTTCCAGATTCTCTACGCCTGCGTCAAGGAGACGCTCGGACGCAACAGCTTCGGCGCCAGCATCGACTTCAACACCGAAGGCGCCGTGCAGATCCCCCAGCTGGGCCAGAGCTTCGAGCAATACAAGGGCCCCGTCCAGATGCCCACCATCGAGACGGACCCGTCCTACGACCCGTTCAGCGCCGGCGCGTTCCCGGCGGCGGACAGCGCTCCGGCGCCCGCCGCGGCCGCAGCGGCCGCAGCGCCGGGCGGCTACGACTACAGCCGCCACATCGACCGCCACGAGGACTACGGCCGCCTCTTCGAGGAGAAGACGCTCCCGCAGGGGCGCACACTCGTCCTCCAGGGCAAATACATCCTCACGCCGGCCGCTTCCGGCCTGATGATCGTCAACATCGCCCGCGCCCGGGAGCGCATCCTCTACGAGCAGGCGCTTCACGCCCTGGGCCAGGAAGCGCACGTCACGCAGACCGCCCTCTTCCCGGTGCAGGTCGAGGTGGGCGCGCAGCAGCGGCTCCTCTTCGAGGACAACGCCGCGCTCCTCGCGCGCCTCGGATTCGACATCGCGCCGTTCGGCACGGACACCGTGGTGGTGAACGGCGTGCCGGAAGGCTACAGCTGCGAGCCGGGCAAGGTCCTGCAGCTTGTCAGCGACCTTGTGTACATTTTGTCAGAGGAGCGCGAAGCCCTGCCGGAGCTGATGCAGCAGCGTCTGGCCGAGAAATTCGCCACCCTGGGCGCCTCGCACGCCGACCCGCCCGCCTCCCCGACGGAGGCGCAGCAGCTGATTGACACGCTTTTTGCAAGCGACAATGCCGAACTTACGCCGGGCGGACGCCGCATCGTCAGCATCGTCCCCCTGGCAGATATCGACAAAAAATTCTGAAATGGCTTATTACTCATACGACAACGGCCGCCGGGGAGGATTCCTCTCGTCGCTGCCGCCCGTGACCAAGAACCTGATCATCATCAACGTGGTCGTGTTCGTGGGTTACCTCCTCAATAAGGGACTCTTCCTCGAGAAGTTCGCCCTGTTTTACCCGACATCGCCCTACTTCCACTGGTGGCAGGTCCTCACGCACATGTTCATGCACGGCGGAGTCTTCCACATTTTCTTCAATATGTACACGCTGTTCATCTTCGGCAGCGTAGTGGAGCGAATCATCGGGAGCAAGAAGTTCCTGCTCTTCTACTTCATCTGCGGGCTGGGCGCCGTGGCGCTCCACCTGGGGGTGCAATACCTGCAGATGCAGTCGTACATGCAGGGTGCAGCCCTGGGAAACCTCGTCGCCATCCAGCACATCCAGGAGATCAAGATGACCCCGACCGTGGGCGCCTCCGGCGCCATCTACGGCGTGCTGATGGGCTTCGCGATGCTCTTCCCGGAGTCCCGGATCACGCTGATCTTCCCGCCCGTCACGCTCAGCGCCAAGTGGATGGTGATCGTGTTCGTCGCCGTCGAACTGCTGACCGGCATCACCGGCACGGCCTCCGGCATTGCGCATTTCGCCCACCTGGGCGGCATGCTCATCGGCTGGCTGATGATCCTCCAGTGGCGCAAGCGCGGCATTCTGTTTGACCAAAACCGACTCTGATATGGACAGTACTCCCATCATCCAGGAAGCCGTGAAGGTGCTCCGCGAAGGCGGGGTGATCCTCTACCCCACCGACACCGTGTGGGGCATCGGCTGCGATGCGACCAACGAGAAGGCGGTCGCGCGCGTTTTCGAAATCAAGCGCCGCTCCGAGGCCAAATCGCTGGTCCTGCTGGCCTGCGACCTCGACATGGTGGCGAAGCACGTCAAGGAGATCCCCTCGATCGCCATCGACCTGGTGGAGGTCAACGACGCGCCGATGACCATCATTTATCCCGGCGCGCAGTACCTCGCCCCCAACGCGGTGGCCGAGGACGGCTCGGTGGGCATCCGCATCCCGCTCGCGGAGGACAATCCCGCCGGCGCCTTCTGCAAGGAGCTGGTGTACCGCCTGCGGCGGCCGCTCGTGAGCACGAGCGCCAACATTTCCGGCGAGCCGACGCCGACTTCTTTCGCCGAGATCTCCGAGGAGATCAAGGGCGCCGTGGACTATGTCGTGCCGAAGCCCTTCGGCGCAGGCGCCACGGGCCGTTCGTCCCAGATCATCAAGCTCGGTCTGGGCGGCGAGGTCGAGATCCTGCGGCCGTAGTCTCAGTCGTAGACCAATTCCAGTTCATCCACCCAGAGGGTGCTTCCGCGCCCTCCGGTGAAATAGTCGCCCAGGGCGCTGGAAGACGCCACGATCACCAGATACGCCGGCGTCCGGCCGTTCCGGTACTCCAGCGGGATGTCGAAAGAGATATACCCGTCCGTCGTCTCCGGGAAGGCGCATCGGCCGTAGGCGATGATGGCGGGATCGTTGTCAAAGTCCACATACGTGCCGCTGGAGCTGATGACATGGAACTGGTCCGGCCAGTCGGTAAGGGCCACCAGCACGTGGCCGGCGTCCGGCTGCCCCATCAGAGCGGCATGCGCCGCGTCCGTGTCCGTGATGGGCATGGACTTATAGGCGGCGAAGCCTTTCAGCGACACGGGTTTCCCGGTGAACGGAATCCCCCACGCCAGCTCCGCGCCGAGGCCCTGGAGCCGCACGAACTGCCCGGTGAACACGCTGCCTGCGGCAAACTTCACCACGGCAAAGCTGCTCTCCATGCGGCACGCCCGCTTGCCGGGCCCTCCTGCCGCGACAAACGTATCGTCCGGCGTGGTGGCGCTTCCTGTAAAGGAAGCCGTCGCCTTGTTGGCGGTGTCCCACACCCGGACGCCGCCCTCCGACCAGGGGTTCCATACCTTTCCGTCGGCATACCAGGAATCAAAGCCCAGGTTGGCCGGCTGTATCGGCTCCCCCGTCTTGAAGGACACGGGGGCCGAAGTCCCCTCGCCGTCCCGCACCCGGCACTCGTATGCCGTGCCGGGGGTCAGCCCGGTCAGGCGGGCCGTTATGCCGACGCCGGCCACGGTGGCATCTTCGGCGGCCGTCCAGCCGGCGTCACCGGCCTTCCTGTATTCCACGGCCACGTCGGATCCGTCGGAGGCAAAGACGCCGCGCACGCGGGCCGAATAGCAATGGGCGTCCACCTCGCTCACGGCCGTCTCCACTTTCATCTGCAAGGCCTTGAGATGCCACTCGATCTCTTCGCCGGCCCATTCCACGAAGAAGCTCCGCTCCATGACGCAATCCAGCGTGATCGGGAAAGAGACGTCGCGGGTGACAAGGGAGACGTTCCGGAAGTCGCTTTCGTAGCCGGTCGTTTTCGTGACGCGGGAGCCTTCCGGCTCCAGCTTCATGGCTTCGAACGTCACAGACGCAAGCGGCTGGGTATCCGGCAGATACACATAAACGCTCCGGGTATCCAGATTGAACTGGGCGTCCTGGACCTGCCCGGCGCAGCGGACATAGCGCTCGATGGGCTGTGTGGCGGAAAGGGTCCATTCATAATCCTGATAGGTATGGACGGTCACCTTCAAGGGCCGGGTGAGGTCCAGCCATTCCCCGAGCTCAGGGCAGGTGGCCCCGTCCGTCAGCACGCACTCCTTCACCTTCACGCGGCCCGGGTCGGCCCACTCCTCCAGGACGACGGACACCTCCCGCGCGCCGGGATCGATGCGCACTTCCCGGGCGTCTTCCAGCTCCAGCGCCACGATGTTCCCGACCACCCGGGGATAATCCAGGTCGTTGGGAAAAGCGCAGCTGACAGCCAGCATGCCGCAGAGGGCCAATGACAGCCAAGTCTTCATCACAGGTAGAAATGTGCGCCGAAGCGGATGGCCAGGAGGTCGATTTTGAAGCCCGTCCCGAGGCTGTTCCCGGAACTGGTTTTCACCTGGTTCTCATTCTGGCGGGTCATCTTCCAGCTGAAGTCAAGCAGACCCACGGACACCTCGAAATCGAAGTTCTCGTGCACGAAGAAACAGATGCCGGGATCCATCCGCAGGGCCAGTTTCCAGTGGGAATTGTACGTCCCCTGCTTCAGCTCCCCGTCGAACTCGTACAGCATGCTCTGCACATAGCCGCCGTTCAGCGTCCCCTCCACATACCAGCCGAAGATGCGGCTGCCCATGAACGGGACATAATAGCGGACGCCCGTGGCAAGCGAATACGCCTGCCGCTTATAGTATTGTCCGCTGACGTCCATGCCCAGGCCTTCCGACAGGTTGAGCGAAGCGCTGTCCAGGTCCACGTCCAGCCGGGAATAATCGAGCCGGGCCACCACGCTCAGGTTGTCGGCCAGGAAGAACTCGAACGAAGGGGCCACGGAGACGGTCCGGTAGCCTCCTTTCAAGTCTCCGACAAGCTTGGAAATCAGCGTATAACCTTCGTCCTCGCCCAGCGAGAAATTGCGCCAGGAGGCACTGAGGCCTCCGCCCAGGCTGCCCTTGGGGATGAAGATCTTGTTCTTCCCTTCGAAGCCCCGGTTAAACGTCTCCTGGGCCAGCCCCGGCAAAGCGAGGCTGGCAGCCAGAAGCAGCGCGAAAACCTTCTTCATCATGGCAGATTGCGATATCCGACTTTCTCACGCTCCGCCTCCGTGAGCCGTCCCGCATCATACACCAGGGACAGCTCGTCCAGCCAGAGGGTGGAACCCTTGCCGCCGGTGAAGTAGTCGCCGAGGCGGGAAGCCGCTCCGACGATGACGACATATCTGGGCGTGCGGTTGTCGCGGTAGTGCAGCGGGAAATTGAATTCCACATAGCCGTTGGTGGCCGCATTGGAAGAGAAGTCGCACATGGCGATGATGGAAGGATCGTTGTCCTGCAGGAACACCTTGTTGGAGGTGTTCACGCGGAATTTGGCGCTCCAGTCGCAGAGGTACATCTTGATGGAACAGGCATCCGTCTCCCCCAGCTTGGACTTATACGGGTCCTCGGCAAAGTCGATGGCCTTGGGGCTGTATTTGTAATAGCCGTGGAGGGCCAGCGGGCGGGAAGAGAAAGGAATGCCCCAGTCCAGCTCCGCACCGACACCGGACACTTTCACGAAGTCGCCGATAAAGATGTTGCCGGCAGCGAACTTGGTGATTACCACCACCTTGACCGCCGAACTTTCCAGACGGGCGGCCTTTCCGCGCACCACGTCGGTCTCTTCCGGAGAGGTGGAGACGGTGCCGAAACTGGCCGTGCCGCCGTTCGCCGAATCCCAGACGCGGGTAGCGGCGTTGGCTCCCGGATACCAGGCCTTGTCGCTCTTGTACCAATCGTCGAAGCTGAGGTTGGGGATGGTCCCGGCCGCCGCCGTCTTGAAACTCACTTCCCGGGTCTCTTCTTCCTTGTCCGTCTTTACCCGGAACACGTAGTCAGTAGCGGCCTGCAGGCCATAGAGTTCGGTGCTGAACGTGGCGGCGTCGTCGTTATAGTTCACGGTCCCGTCGCAATCGGTCCAGTCCGCATCGCCGGCCTTCTTCCACTGGAAACGGAGGCCGGAAGGGCGCCCGTCGGTGAACCAGCGGCCGTTCAGGATGGCAAACCCGGCCCACGGCTTCACGGTGGTGGCCTCGGCGTCCACCGGTGAGGTCACGGACAGCACCACCGTGGCGGCGCTGTAGCGGTTGCGCGTGTCGACCAGGTCCAGGGAGAGGAGATAGTCCCCCATGGGAAGGCCTGCCAGGAAGGGGCCGAAGTCTACGGACGCTTCCGTGGCTCCGTAAAGGAACGACGGCACGGCGAGGCCCAGTCCGTTCAAGGCGGAAAGCGTCGCGGCGGAGGCCTCCACCAGCTGCACGTGCTGGGGCAGCCCCGCCGCCAGCATCTTGGCGTCGCTGTGGCTCAGCGTAAGGGATTTGATCCCTTTGGGCGCGCTGAAATCCACGACGTTCCGGCTTCCGCTGTCCCCTTTCTTCACGGCAATGCCGTCGGCCAGGTCAAAACCCCGTCCGTTCATGGTCGGCAGTCCGTCTCCGGAGAAATCCAGGTTCAGCTGATAGTATTTCTCGTTCAGGGAATCATCCACCAGGACGCGGAGCAGCGAGGAGCCCGCCTTCACCGGGCTCTGGTCGAAGGCGAACTTGAAGTGGTAGTGCTGACGCGGGTCCACGGCGTCGATCGTCACGGGGCCTACCCGGTAGGGCGTGCCCTGGGTATTCACCATATACAGTTCCCATTTCAGGGCGGAAGCCGCAAGGTATCCCTTGTCGGAGAGATTCCCGTTCGCGCGGCTGAACTCCAGGACGTCTCCGCTTTCATTGGACACGCAGACGCGATACTCGGAGAAATAGCGGTCCGTCTCGGGGTCGAACTCCACGGTCACCATGGTGCGGGCGAGCGTAGCCGTGACCACGGCCTCCGTGAGGCGGTCGGGTCGGACCGTGACCTGCGTTTCCCCTTCATAGCGGGGCTCTTCCCAACTCACCCGGGTATCCGGGCCGGAAACGGCCTTGACGGTATATTTTCCCCCGGGCAGGGTCAGCGGCTCGCCGGACAGCGTCCGGCAGTCGGCGACCGTCACCGTCTCGCCCTCCCCCGCCGGGATAATCTCCAGCGAGAAAGCGGGGTCCGGCTCTCCGGCCTCGGCCTTCACGACCGGCGTCACCGCCAGGTCGGCAGCCAGCCGCACGGAGAGATAGCCCTTCCCCTGCGGCAGGTCCACTTCGCGCGTGCAGGCGGCGAGCGCCAGCAGCGCGATCAGGCAATATCTGGCTTTCATCTTGCTATTCGGCATAGAATACGACGTCTTTCTCCAGGCTCTGGCCCTTGTTGTCGGTCACTTTCAGGGTAAAGGTATGCTGCGAGCCGCTCGTGGGGTTGTACACGGCAATCAGCGGGACCAGCTGGGAAAGGGAGAAGTCCACATGCGTCTGCCCCTTCAGCTGGTCGGCCACCGGGATCATGCCGTCGAGGGCCGCGATCAGCGCGGTGTCGTTGATGAGGTCCATCCGGAAAGGCGTCTCCGGACTGTAGGTATAGCTGGTACCCGCCAGCGCGGCGATGGTCTCGCCCAGCACGTCGGAATCGACATCCACCACGAAGTCGCGGATGCCCTCCGGTGCCTCGATCTCGATCTCCACATCCATCTCCTCCTTGATGGGAGTCGGGGCGAACGTGGAATTCTTCTCCCACATCATGGCAGGCGCGGTCGAAGGCTGCGGGTCGTCGCCCGGCCCGTCGCCGGGCTCCTCGCCGCCGTCCACGGGCACTTCCTCCCAGCCGGGCACCTCGACGACGCTCACGCGGTCGTTCACCGTGGGGTCGATGATGATGGAGACACCGCTCACCCGGCCGGTCACGCGGGCGTCCAGGGTGATGATGTGGTGGTCCTTGGCGGCCACTTCGGGAATCAGCATTTCCGAGTGGGTCTCGCTGTTGTCCACGGCGCGGTAGCCGTCCACTTTCACGCGGAGCGGCGCCACGGAGAAATAACCGGACTTCTGCTCCACGTCGCCGGTGGCGGAGGACCAGGTAAGGCTCCTCGCGCCGGCATCGGGCGCATCCCAGGAGGCGGCGTTGGTGACCACGATGGAATAGGAGCTGAGCTCGTTCTTGAAATTGTCGGTCAGGACAAAGCTGACCTTCATATTCTGGAGCCCGGCCGTGACATTCACCGGGGTGAGTTCATCCACGCGGATGGTGAAATCGGCGCTTCCCTTGTAGCAGGGGAGCTCCCAGCCGGCATCCCGGCGGTCAGGAGACGCCACGGTCAGGGTGTAGTCCCCGCTGCCCAGCGTAATGGACTGGGGAATGTCGACGTAGCGGTCGTAGTGGAGGGTCCAGCCGTCCGACGGACGGACGATGTCCACCACGAAATCGGCCAGCACGTCATTGGCCTTGGTTGCGAAGGAGCCTTCCCGGACCGCCGTGACAGAGAGGCGGCCGTTGCCCTCGGGCATCGGGCTCTTGGTCCCGCAGGCCGCCACCGTGACGGCCGCTGCAATGATATAGAGTATTCTTTTCATCTTCGTTTATTGGTAAAGGAGTTCAACGTTGTCCACGTACAGCGCGTTGCCGCAGTAAATCTTGTGCGTGCCCGAGAGCGTGGAAATATCTGACAGTTTCCGGGCGCCTTCCCCGCCGTCCCTGGAGGAACGGATGCTGATGCGGATGGAGGCGGCCTTCCGGTTGGTCACGGTATACTTGACGGGGATGGTCACCCTTGTCCAGGCGTTGACGGCAGCCGTGCCGTCGTTCTTCTCGCCGGTTCCGATCACGTTTCCGGAGGCATCCAGCACCTGGATCTGGGCGTAATAGGCCGCGCCGTTGGGGTTGAAGCGGTGCATGAAGGACAGGGCCGACGGCCGGCTGGCGAAGGCGAGGCCCTCCGAGGTCTTGGCCCAGGAGCCTTTGTTCTTGTTGTTGGCCGTTCCCAGGAAGATCTCTCCCGGATAATTGGTGTCGCCGTGCGCAATCTCAGACGCGACGGAATTGCCGATATAGACCGTCGCCAGCATCACGCTGTTCCCGGAATAGGAGCCGGAATTGAACAGAGCCACGCAGGGGTAGGTCTTGTAATCCTGATAGCCGGTGGCCATCCGGTCAGTCTCGACGGTCTGCAGGGCATTGACGCCCCATCCGGGGTTGGAGGCATTGGCGTAAAGCTGCCACCATTTTACCTTGAAGTTGCCCATGATGGCCACGGGTGTCGTGTAGCTCTGCTCCGTGTACTCCTCGAAACCGCTGTTCGCTATCTGCAGGGCGGCCTCGGTGGTGAAGGAACCGGCCGTGGCGGAGGCGCGGCCGGCCAGGTGCATGGGCACCACGCGGAAGCGGTAGGCCACGGCAGGCTCGAGGCCGGAGACGTCACCGAAACGGACGGTATTGCCGTTCACGGACACGGACGCTTTCTCCGCACTCCAGTTGGTGCCGTCCGTGCTCCACTGGAGGCCCAGGACGGCATCCGCGGGAATGGCGTCCACATCGGCCACCACGGCGGTGACTCCAGTTATTCTCCTGGCCCAGATATTCACGCCGGGGATGTTCACCGTCGCCTTGAAGGGCTTCACGTCCAGCACGAAGGTCCCTTCCGCGGTCTGGCCCACCCCGTCGGTGAGCGTCAGGGAGAAGGTGGCGGAGCAGGCGCGGCCGCTCTCCATCATGCGGTTGGCGAGGCCACTGAAGTCCACGTAACCCAGGTTGGCGGCGCTGCCGGCCATCCAGTCCAGGCCGGCGTCCAGCAGGCTTTGCCTGTCGTCCCCGTCGACGGACACCAGGTCCACATCCGGAAGGCTAACGAAAGCCGATTCCGTGTGCATCTCGAGGCGCTCGATGTGGGTACTGGCTCCGGTGTTGAGGGTGAGGATGGCGTCGTTCACGGTCTTGGTGAAGCCGGTGTTGCAGCTATAGACGAACGAGCCGTCCTTGTCGCCGTTGAAGACGAAATAAGGTTCGCGCGCGGGCTTGGCCTTCTCGCCGATGAGTTCCTCCACGGTGATGGTCTCCACGCTGCGGTCCACATCGATTTTCACGGTCAAGTCGCCTTCCCGGCCGGCAGCGTCCACGTTGAACGTGACGTTGTCGTTGGGCTGGTAGGAAGCCGGTTCGCTCTTGTAGTACTTCCATTCGCCGGAGAAGAGCTGCGCATATACTTCCAGATAAAGGTCTCCGCCGGGCATGTAGCCGTAGCGGTTTTCATCCTGTACGAACTTCACCTGCTTCTTGGGATAGCGCTCATGCCGGACGACCACGTACGCATCTTTATAGGAAGCGTGCAGGTTGCTGCCCTGCAGCACCTTCATGCGGACATTGGCCAGGCGGGCTGTCGCCGACACCTGGTCCGGCTGGCCCCCGTTCTCCACGAAGCCGTGTACGGTAAACGGCTGATCGGCCAGGAAATAAGGCACATTGAAGCCTGCTCCCAGCGTATCGCCATGGTGGGCCACCAGCCGGAATTCTCCGGCATTCAGTCTAATGGTGGCGTCTTTGGTCCGGGCATAAGTGTCGCGATACAGCCGGATGGCCTTCGCGTTATATATTTCCACCTCAAAATCATCCAGAGAAGGAAGGTCTTCAAGACTTGATTTTGTTCCCGGATCTTCCTGCGAAAGGGACAGTCGGACAGCGCCCTCCCCGGGCGTCAATCCGCCGGGTCCCTCCGCGGTGCATCCCATCAGCACGCAGAGCAGCAGGACACACGGTAAGAAAGAATTCTTCATAGAACTGATGTATTTTAAAAAAGGAGGCAAAAATAGCTATAATTCAGGCACTAATGTTCGCAATTATTCCTATATTATGCTCGATTTTCCCTTTTATATATATTAGAAGGGGAAAACTGCCTACTTTTAAGGAAAATTTGCACATAGCTTATGGTACAGGACAACTACTTTAACCGCAAGCGCCTGGAAGACTTACAGATGTCCAACATCGGCCTGTCTCAGACAGGAGGATGGATGGCGCGGTTCCAGGACGATATCCTGATCCTGCACAACCCCATCTTCAAGGTCAACTGGGAGCCCTACCAGATGACGTCCCTCTGCGCCGTCATCTGCGACGAGGGCAGCGGCTCCGGTGCCGTCAACCTGCGCTCGCTCCATCTTCAGAGAAACTCCTTCCTGATCGTGCTGTCTTCGCAGATCGTTGAATCCTACGAGATCAGCAAAGACTTCAAAGGGACCTTCCTCCTCCTGTCGGAGCACTTCCTGTCCCGCATCGGACTCGGCAACGCCTACTTGCTCTACTCGCGCGTGGAGAACAATCCCCTCTACCAGCTGGATGAGAAGACGGCAACCGTCTTCCGCTCCTATTTCGAGCTGCTGCACAATCTGATGCAGGACACATGCCCCAATAAGGAGGAGGCGCTCGGCGCGCTCGTCAATCTGTTTTTCCTGCTGGTAGGCCGGATCTCCCGCCCGACTTCCACGGAAGATGACGCGCAGCAGCGGCAGAGCGAGGTCATGATGCGGTTCCTGCAACTGGTGAAAAGCCACTGCAGCGAGCACCGCGAGGTGCGTTATTATGCCGACCAGATGCATCTGACCCCCAAATACATGTCCGCGCTGATCAAGAATGCCAGTGGGAAATCCGCCATCCGGTGGATTGAAGACTATGTCATCCTGGAGGCCAAAGCACAGCTGGCGTCAACCGTGAACACGGTCCAGCAGATCGCATTCGACCTGAATTTCCCGTCCCATTCCCTTTTCGGCCGGTATTTCAAGCAGCATGTCGGGATGTCTCCTTCCGCCTACCGGGCCTCGGTGAGGGAGCATCTGCTGGCCAGGCCGCCTCAGGAATCCTCCGGAGAATAACAGAAACCCGGCTTGCCGCGAACCGGCAATTTTCGTATTTTTGTATCGTTATGGCAACGAAAGCGAAGACCCTTTTCTACTGCACCTCGTGCGGTAACGAAAGCCCCAAGTGGATGGGCCGCTGCCCGGCATGCGGGGAGTGGAACACGATGGTGGAGGCTCCCGTGGAGCCGAAGAAGGGCCCGGCGGCGCTCGCCGGCCGCGGCGGAGCGCGCTCCGACCGGCGGCCCCAGCCGCTGCGCGAGATCGACTATTCGCAGGATGCGCGCATCTCCCTCGGCCTGGGGGAGGTGGACCGGATCCTGGGCGGCGGCATGGTGCCGGGATCGCTGGTGCTGATCGGCGGCGAGCCGGGCATCGGCAAGTCCACGCTCAGCCTGCAGATTCCGCTGAGCTGTCCGAGCCTGCGGACGCTCTACGTCACGGGCGAGGAGAGCGCGAAGCAGGTCGGCATGCGCGCCAAGCGCCTGGGCGGCGACGATTCCAACTGCCAGATATTTTGCGAGACGCTGATCGGGACCGTGATCGAGGAGGCCCGGGCGCTGATGCCCGACCTGATGATCGTGGATTCCGTCCAGACGATGTATACCGACACGGTGGAGTCGGCGCCCGGCTCGGTCTCCCAGATCAAGGAGGTGGCCGCCGCGCTGCTGCGCTTCGCCAAGGAGAGCGGCGTGCCCGTGATCCTGATCGGACATATCACCAAGGACGGCTTCATCGCCGGCCCCAAGATCCTCGAGCACATCGTGGACGTGGTCCTGCAGTTCGAGGGCGAGAACCGCGGCTCCTACCGCATCCTGCGGAGCATCAAGAACCGCTTCGGCTCCACCGCCGAGCTGGCCGTCTTCGAGATGACGGGGACGGGCCTGCGCGAGGTGGCCAATCCTTCGGAAATGTTGATCCCGATGCACGAGCAGGGGCTCAGCGGCACGGCCATCGCGGCGATGCTGGACGGCACGCGTCCCCTCCTCTTCGAGGTGCAGGCGCTGGTCAGCAGCGCGGTCTACGGCACGGCGCAGCGCAGCGCCACGGGCTTCGACGCCCGCCGCCTCAACATGCTGCTGGCGGTGCTGGAGAAGCGCGCGGGCTTCCACCTGAGCGCCAAGGACGTCTTCCTCAACATGGCCGGCGGCCTCAAGGTGAGCGACCCGGCGTGCGACCTGGCGGTCATCTGCGCGGTGCTGTCGTCCAATTTCGATTTCGCCATCCCGTCCGACGTCTGTTTCGCGGGCGAGGTGGGCCTGAGCGGCGAGATCCGCCCCGTAGGGCAGATCGACCGCCGCGTGCAGGAGGCGGCCCGGCTGGGCTTCAAGCGCTTCTTCGTGTCTTCGTTCTCCAAGGTGGAGGTGAAACCGGAGGGGCTGCGCGTCATCAAGGTGGCCGACGTGCCGGCCCTGGTCAAAGCTTTGTTCAAGTAGGATGGAACTCTTTTTCTCCGACGATATCTGCGATTCCCGGGTCCGGCTGGACCAGGAGGAGTCGACGCATTGCGTCCGGGTGCTGCGACACCGCGCGGGCGACGAGATCTCGGTGATCGACGGGCGCGGCACGCTCTATCGCTGCGCGCTGGAGATCGCCGACGCCAGGGGCGCCGAGGCGCGTGTGCTGTCGGCGGAACCCGGATTCGGGGCGCATCCCTATCATCTGACGATGGCGGTCTGTCCGACCAAGAACATCGACCGCTACGAGTGGTTCGTGGAGAAGGCCACGGAGATCGGCGTGGACGTGATCGCGCCGGTGATCGGCGAGCGGTCGGAGCGCAAGGTCCTCAAGACCGAGCGCCTGCGCCGGCTCGTGCTCTCGGCGACGAAGCAGTCGCTCAAGGCCGCGATGCCGGAGGTGGCCGAGCCGGTCACGGTCCGCGATTTCATCGCCGCCGCGCCCGCCAACGCCCTCAAACTCATCTGCTACTGTTTCGACGACGTCGAACGCATCCCCATTACTGTCGTCCTGCAGCCAGAGGCAGCTGCTCCCGTTGGTAGGCTTGACTTTGAGCGAAGCGAAGGCCGCATCAGCGGCCCCGACGGAGTGTCAGCAAGACTTCTGAAAGAAGTCGCAGCAACGGAGTCGGCCGACGAAGTCGGAAATGCCCCCTTCATAGGGGGCTCCGCGAAGCGGTGGGGGTTTGAGAATCGGTCCGATCAGAATCGCATCGCGATTCTGATCGGGCCGGAGGGGGATTTCAGCCCCGAGGAGGCGGCGCTGGCGCGGGAGCGGGGATGGATCCCCGTGCAGCTCGGGCCGAGCCGTCTGCGCACGGAGACAGCCGCCGTCACGGCCGTGACAGCGGTCTATCTGGCAAACATCTCTGATTAATTCCTGGGAAGCTCGAACACTTCCATCTCCTTGACCTCGCCCGCCTCGATCTTGAAGCGCAGGGCCGTCCGTACGATGTGCCAGCCCTGGATGCCCGCAGCTCCGGGATTGATATACAGGAAGTTGTGCCGCCGGTCGCGCATCACCTTGAGGATGTGCGAATGCCCGCAGATGAACACGTCCGGCTTGTACTGGTCGATCAGCGCGGCGGCGCGCAGGTCGTAGTGGCCGGGGCTGCCGCCGATGTGGGTCATCAGGATCTTGAGCCCCTGCACCTCCAGATATTGGTGCTGGGGATATTCGCGACGGATGTCCTGTCCGTCGCAGTTGCCGCTCACGCCCACCAGCGGCTTGAACGCGGCGATGCTGTCGGCGAACGAGATGCCGCCGCCGAAGTCGCCGGCGTGCCAGATCACGTCCACCGGCTCCAGGAACTTCTTGAAACCCTCGGAGAAGACACCGTGGGTGTCGCTGATAAGGCCGATATACATCTTATTTGCCGGCCAGATGCCGCTCCCAGGCCCAGGCGGACTTCAGCGTGTCGTCCACGCTGCGCTCCGCCTTCCAACCGAGCTCCCGCTCGGCCAGCGTCGGGTCGGCCCAGACGGCCACCACGTCGCCGGGGCGGCGCGGGGCGAATTTCCAGTTGAGCTTGACGCCGTTGACGCGCTCGAAAGAATTGATCAGTTCGAGCACGGACACCGGGCGGCCGGTGCCGACGTTGAAGATCTCGTATTCCTCCTTCATCCGGTCCTCGACCATGCGCGCGACCGCGCACACGTGCGCCTTGGCCAGGTCCACGATGTCGATGAAGTCGCGCAGGCAGGTCCCGTCCGGGGTCGGATAATCGTTGCCGAACACGGAGAGGCACGCACGCTTGCCGATGGCGGTCTGCGTGATGAACGGCACCAGGTTGTTGGGCACGCCGCACGGCAGCTCGCCGATCAGCGCGGACGGATGGGCGCCGATGGGGTTGAAATAGCGCAGCGCGATGCCGCGGAGGCCCGGATAGGCCTTCACGCTGTCGCGCAGGATGTCTTCGCACATCGTCTTGGTGTTGCCATAGGGCGAAGTGGCGGGCTGGCGCGGACTCTGCTCCGTGACCGGGAGCACGTCCGTCTGCCCGTAGACCGTCGCGGACGAGGAGAAGAGGACGTTGCAGCCCTTCTCCTTCGCCACCTCGAGGATGTTGATGAAGGAAAGCAGGTTGTTGTGGTAGTACTTGAGCGGCTCATCCACGGACTCGCCCACGGCCTTGAACGCGGCGAAATGGATGACCGCGTCGATGGGGTACTTCGCGAACAGCGCGTCCACCGCAGCCTTGTCGCAGAAGTCCATCCGGACCAGCGGCAGCTCCTTGCCAAGGATGGCGCAGACGCCCTTGTAGTTGGTCTCGTCGCAGTTGGAGAAGTTGTCGGCGATGACTACGTCGTAGCCCGCCTGGGTCAGTTCCACGGTCACGTGGCTGCCGATGAATCCGGCGCCGCCGGAGACAAGTACGGTTTTGCTCATATCAGTTTCTTATATTTCCAGTTCTTGCCATCGTCCGTGACCTTCCCGCCCCTTACAGCCCCAGCGTCAGGCCGAAGGAAACGGTGCGCGCGTTGCTGAGCGAGTTCGGGAAAAGCGGCGTAAGGCCGTACATCACGAACACGCCGATGTTGTTCCAGGAGAATCCCGCCTCCAGCGTGGCGCGGAAATCGTTGAAGATGGCGTCGGCCTTGATCCGCTCTTTCGGGTGCTTGTATTTCGTGTAGCCGTTCACCAGCAGCTCGGCGCTGGCGCCGACATAGAGGGTCGACCGGCCCCACTCGAGGCCCACACGGACCGGAATGCCGAAATAGGTCGCGTGGATCTTGGATTTGTTGTAATTGTAGTCAGGCTGCGAGGACAGGATGCTGGCGGGCATGTAAGGTTCCGATCCCTTCCCGCTGAGCGTATACGTCGGATTCTTGAACGTGAAGTCCATGAAGGTCCAGCGGAGGCCGGCCGTCATTTCGACATGACCGGCATGGACATGCAGCGCGGCCATCTCGAGGGCATAGAAGAAATTCTTGGACGTACGCATGTCCTGGAAACCGGGGTAATCGGCCAAGGCCGTCCCCCACGCGCCATTGTAGGAGATGTCTGACAGGACGGAGGCGCCGAAATACATCGGGAAGGCTACGCTGACGCTCGTCTCCACGCGACTGTCGCCCTGGGAGATCTCAACCCTGTTGAAGTCGTCCCAGGCGTCGAAATCGGCCTCGAAATGACGGGTCTGAGCGGACATCGGGATGGCGGCGAAAGCCAGGCCGGCAATAATCAGCCAAAGATTTTTCATAATACAAAGTTAAATACTACGGAAATAAAGTCAAAGGATTCGATTAAAATTCCAGCGCCACGCCGCGGTAGAAGTCAAGCAGCTTGGTCTGGTACAGGCACTGGTAGCGGGCCTGGATGTGCTCGGACTCGGCGCGGAGCCAGTTGTTGCGGGCGTCATTGTAGTCCGTCACGCCGGCCTTGCCGACCTTGTACTTCTCCTCGGTCAGCTCGTAGTGCTGGCGGGCGCTGGCGGCCGCTTCCTGGCTGCCCTCATAACGGGCCTGCGCGGTGACGGCGTTGTAGTAAGCCTGCTGGATCTCCTTATAGAGCGCCTTCTTAACGTTCTCCAGCTGGATCAGCTGGCCCCTGAGGTTGATCTCGGCCGTGCGGACACCGTTGCGGGCCGACATCCGCTGGAAGATCGGGATGCTCAGCGACAGGCCCAGCGATTGGCTGAAATTCTTCTTCAGCTGCGTGCCGAAGTTCGGGAGCGGAATCGGCGAACTGGAGTTGGTGTAGTAGTTGGTGCCGATGCCGCCGTTGAGGGAGAGGCGGGGCAGGTAGGCACCCTTGGCGCGGTCGACGCCCACCGCCGCCGCGTCAGCATTGATCCGGGCGACCTCGACGACCGGCTTGATGGCGACGGCGTCTTCATAGATGGCCTCCGGCCGCATCAGCAGGGCGCGGGAAGGATCCCCGACTTCCGGGACCACGATGTCGAAGCCCTCCGGCGAAGGGAGCTCCAGCAGCTGCGTGAGCTCCAGCACGGCGACGCGCAGGTTGCCTTCGGCCTGGATCTGCGACTGGCGGCTCTGGGCCAGGGTGGCCTGCTGCGCGGAGACCTCCGCGTCGCTGACCAGCCCGGCCAGCCGCCGCTCGCGGACCTGCTCGAGCAGCTGGGCGTCGTGGGACGCCTGTTCCGCGGCCACGCGCGCCAGTTCCTGGTTGTAGAGGATCTGCACGTAAGCCTGCGCCACGGCCACGCGGATGTCGTCGCGGGCCTTCTCCAGGTCGGCGGTCGCCGCCGCCAGGTTCAGCTTGCTGATCTTGATGCCGTTCGAAATGTCGAATCCCTGGAAGATGGGGAGCTCGCCGCCGAGGGTGAAGCTCGTCGAGGACGTATTCGTATTATCGGAATACGTGTTGTCCTCCGTCAGGCCGCGGCCGAACGACATGCTCTCCGAAGCGGAGGCGGAGAGGCCGGGCAGGCGCCGGCCCTTCGCCGTGCTCAGGTCCACTTCGCGCTGCTCCACGGCGAGCGCGCTCTGCTGGACCGACAGATTGTGCTCGAGCGCATAGTCGATGCACTGCGAGAGGCTCCAGGGGCCCTGCTGCGCCTGGGCCGCGACGCCGGCGCAAAGACAAGCGGTGACAATCAGAAAGTGTTTCATAGCAGTATGTTATTTCGTTTCATCTTTGAGGATGCGCGGTCCGCGGACTTTGTCGCCCTGATTCAGACCGTCCTTGATCTCGATGTTAATGCCGTCGCTCATGCCGGTCGTGACCTTGACGCGCTCGTAGGTGCCGTCGGCGTTCTGCCGGTAGACATAAGTGCTGTCCTTGATGAACTCAAGGGCGCTTTCCGGGACGGAAAGGACCTGGCTCGCAGACTCCAGCACGAGTTCCGCATTGGCGCTGTAGCCGGAGCGGATCATCTTGTCGCCGCTCACCTTGACGGCCGCCTTGATCTCGAACTGGTTGGCGCCGTTCACTTCGACCGCCTTCGGCGAAATGTATTCCAGCGAGGCCTCGCAGCTGTAGTCGGGCAGGGCGCCGATCTTGATGCTGATCGGCATGCCTTCCACCAGCGAGCCGACTTCCGTCTCGTCGACGTTGCCGTCGAAGATCAGGTCGGACATGTTGGCCACGACGGCGACGGTCGTGCCGTCATTCATCGTGTTGGCCTGGATCACGGAGTTGCCCACCTTGACGGGAATGTCGAGGATGAGGCCCGTGATGGTGGAGCGGACCAGGGTCGAGCTGCCCGTCTTGTTGGACGAGGACACGCCGTCGCGGATGACCTCCAGGGACTCCTGGGCGGCCGAGCGCTCTTCCTTGGCCTGGTTGTAGGCCTGGAATACCTTGTCGTACTCGTCATCACTGATGAGCTTCTTGTCGTAGAGGGCCTTCTCGCGCTCATAGTTGGTCTTGGCCTGCTTGAGGTTGATCTCGGCCAGGCGCACGCGGGACTGGGCGGCGCTCAGGGAATTCATGTCGGGGATGACGCGGAGCTTGGCGATCACCTCGCCCTCTCTGACCATCTGACCGGCCTCCTTGTAGAGTTCGGCGATGATGCCGTTGATCTGCGGCTTGACGTTGACCTCGTTGCGCGGCGTGATCTTGCCGGTGATGACGGTGGTCCGGTGGATGTCCATCACCGCGGTCTCCAGTTCCGTGTAGCGGACCTTCTCCGGGCGGGAGTTCTTGTAGAGGTACACGAAGGTACCGAGGATGAACAGCCCGATGAGGGCGAAAATGATGTACTTGGTAAAGCGTTTCATATGTGTTGTTTTTATTTATTATTCATCTCTCATGGCGTCCACGGGCTTGATGGACATCGCGCGTCCCGCCGGGGCCAGGCCGGCCACGACGCCGAGCACGGTCAGCGCCAGGGCGGCGCCGATGGCGACCCAGAAGTCGATCTGGAAGTCGGCCGGCGGGAATTCGTCCGAATGCGCGACGACGAATTCAAGACCCCGGAGCGTGTACACGGCCAGCACGATTCCGAACGATCCTGCCACCAGGGTCAGCGCGATACTCTCCGAAATGATCTGCGAAAGGATGTTGCGCGGCGTGGCGCCGATGGCGCGGCGGATGCCGATCTCGGTCGTGCGCTCCTTGACCGTGACCATCATGATGTTGCTCACGCCGATCACGCCACCGAAGATGGTGCCCAGACCGACCAGCCAGACCAGGAAGGCAACGCCTATGAACAAGCTGTCGATAATGTTGAAAATCTGTTCGGTATTGAAGATCTCGAGCGCCTGCTTGTCGGTCGGGTCGACCTTGTGCCGGGGCGCGATGATCTGGCGCATCTGCGTCTCCAGGTCAGACATCTTGACGCCAGACAGGCCCGTCACGCAGATCACGTCCACGCCGTTGCCCCGGTTGTAGAGACTCTGCGCGACCGGCAGCGGAATGGAGATGCGGTAGGCCGGTGCCTCACCGACGGCGACCTGGGAGCTGCTGACGTCCACGCCAACGATCTGGTAGTAGGACGGCCCGACTTTGATGAACTCGCCGCAGGGATCGCCGCCATCCGGGAAGAGGTCTTTGTAGACCTGCTTTCCGATCACGCACACCCGCCGCGACTGCAGCAGATCCGCGTCGTTGAGGAAGCGCCCGTATTTGAGGCGCGGCTCTTCGATCTTGACGTAGTCCGGGTACACGCCCTGGACGGAGGCGTCGGAGGAATTCTCGCCATAAACCGCCCGCGAAGTGGGGGCGAAGACCATGGGCGTCACGGTCTCCAGTTCCGGCATCCACAGCTTGAGCCGGTCGATGTCGGTAAAGTCCAGTCGCCAGTAGCGTCCCTCCCGGAAGCCGCCATAGGGCTTGGAGGTCGTGGAACTGAACAGCATGCTGGTATTCGTGGCGAAGCCGCTGAATATGCTGCTGACCACCTGTTTGTAGCCCCGGCCGCCGCCCACCATGACCAGGAGCATGAACACGCCCCAGAATACACCGAAGCCGGTGAGCAGGCTTCTGCTCTTATTTCGGGTCAAGGAATCCAGGATCTCCCGGATATTGTCTCTGTCTAGTCTCATTCTGCTCTGAGGGCTTCAATAGGTGTGACTTTGGCGGCCCGGTGGGCCGGGAACAGGCCGGCCAGCGTGCCGGCTACTATCAGGACGACGGTCACCTCGATCGCTTCGCCCATACCGACGAGCGGGTTGACCAGGATCGCGATTTTCTGGTTGGCTACTTCCATGACGGACTGCCCGACGGTCTTGTCCAGGATCTGGCAGCCGATCATGCCGAGCAGCATGCCAATATAACCGAAAGCGGCCGTGATGGCGACGCTCTCCGCCAGGATCAGCCGCGTGATGGCCCAGGGCCGCGCGCCGATGGCCTTGCGGATGCCGAATTCGCGCGTGCGCTCCTTGACCGTGATGAGCATGATGTTGCCCACGCCCACGATGCCGCCGAGCAAGGTCAGGATGCCGATGAACCAGAAAGCATAATGGAGGGCCTTCTGCATCTTGCCCATCTGCATGTTCGACGTAAACTGATTGTCGATGCGGATGGCGCGGGAATCGTTCGGCGCCACGTTGTGGTGGCTGTTGAGCACCGCGCGGTATTCTTTCTCGAACGCTTCGTTCGCCGCTTCCGTCGGCAGGCCATGGAAGGTAAACGAGACCATGTCTACCCGGTTGCCCCGGGCGTAGATAGTTTGAACCGTAGTAAAGGGAGCATAGCACTCGAAGCTGCTGCTCGCAAAGTCGGACTCGCAGATGCCGACCACCTGGAAGGGCGTGTTGCCGACCTTGACATATTTTCCGATGATGCTCTCCACCGAGACCTTCCTTCTCCCGACCTGGCCGGACAGGGCTTCTTCCTCTTCCGTCAGGATGTCGAGCAGTTCGTTCGCCACATTCTCCGGCAGGACAATCACCTTGCGCTTCAGGGCGATGTCGTTGTCATTGACGAAACGGCCGTGCAGGATATCGAGATGATCCATCTCCTGACGCTCCGGGTAATTGCCGGTGAGCAGTCCATTGATGCCATTCTTCCCATAGACGAGCCGGGTTCTCGTGCTCACGGAGGCGACGACCTTGTCGATGTGCTCAGCGAATATCTCGCCTGCCGTCAGATCGACATCCCGGTTGTCCAGGTTGATGCGGCGTCCTTCCTTCATGCCCGCATAGGGCTTGGAGGTCCAGTTGCCGTAGACATCCATCACGTTGGTGGCGATTCCCTCCCGGTTCTTCTCGAAGGAGTTGATCAGGCCGTTGCCCGCACCCAGCAGGAAGATGACGATGAAGATGCCCCACGACACCGCGAAGCCCGTGAGACAGGTCCGGAGCTTGTTGCGGCGGAGGCTCGCCCATATCTCTGAAAAGATGTCTCTCATTTCATGATGCTGTTGACGCCGAACATCGAGGCGCGATGCTCGCGGTTGTCTTCGATCTCGCCGATGATGCCGTCCTTGATGTGGACGATCTTGTCGGTGCAGTTGGCAACGCCGCTCTCATGCGTGACCACGATGATGGTCACGCCCTCTTCGCGGTTGAGCTTGGAGAGCAGCTGCATCACTTCCTCGGAAGTCTTGGAATCGAGCGCGCCCGTAGGCTCGTCCGCCAGGAGGATCTTGGGATTGGTGATCAGGGCGCGGGCGATGGCCACGCGCTGCTTCTGTCCGCCGGACATCTCGTTGGGATAGTGCTTCGCCCAGGCGGTGAGGCCGAGCTTGTCGAGATACTGCATCGCCAGTTCGTGGCGCTTGTGGCGGCTCACACCCTGGTAGAAGAGCGGAAGTTCGACGTTCTCCACCGCGGTCTTGAATCCGATCAGGTTGAAGGACTGGAAGATGAAGCCGATCATCCGGTTGCGGTAGTCCGCGGCCTGGCTCTCCGTCAGGCCCTTGATCAGTTTGCCGTCGATGTAGTATTCGCCGGTATCATAGTTGTCCAGGATGCCCAGGATGTTGAGCAGCGTAGATTTGCCGGAGCCCGAGGCTCCCATGATAGAGACGAACTCGCCGCGGTCGATCGAGAGGTCGATTCCCTTCAGCACATGCAGCGGCTGTCCGTTGTTATAAGTCTTGTTGACGTCTTTGAGTTCGATGAGCATATAGTGTCCTATTGAACTATTACACTGCAAAGGTACATATTATTTTCATATACGCAAGAACCCCGTTAAAATTTTTCATATTATTTTCAGGCTTGCGACGCTTTCGCAAAAATAATAATTATTTATTGTTTTCCAATAATTATATATCGAATTTTTGATTTTTTCATTCGTCGGTCAGGGTGGCCAGGCAAACCCGTGGCCGCCCGTGGCCTCGTGAACGGGAGGGGCCCGCGCCGACAGGCGTGGGAGGGATGAAGCGAAGCGGAAGGTTTGCCGGCCACCCTGACCGGCGAAAAATACGCCCAGCAGACGCACACCGGATGCCCGACCTGATCGGGCTTCTCCGGGGATGGCGTTTTTGCAAGTATTTACTAGTAAACGAATTGCAATTTTGCTTAGGGGAAAAATCCCCAAAGCAAAACCAGAAGCGACTGATAATCAGCAATATGCGAAAACAGGGAGCGCGACAATCCATGGATGACCTTGTGTTAATGGCTTGGACTCCAGTTAAAATATTATTACATTTATAATGGAATATCGCCGAAAAAGAGAACAACGTTTAAAGGAGGCGGAACAAAAGAATGAATCGGATCAGGTTTTATTTTTTACTTACGGGTATGTTATTATTCTCCGGGTGTATTGGAGTAGAATCCGGGCGTACTGGAGAAGAATGGGTGAAAACTTCTTATATCCGGACACCGGATATTAACGTTCACGTTATCGGGACCTGCCATCAGGACACCCTTTTTATCGGCGGCCAGACGCGCGAACATAAAAATGGCCTGGTTTTCTATCAGACATCCGATAGCGGGGCAACCTGGAAAAAAGGCGCGACACTTCCCGACGGGTATTATTTCAGCGACAGGTCGGTGGTTGTAAAAAACGGCCAATGCTGGGGTGTCGTCCAAACGAAAGTTCTCGGTGGAGACAAATATGCCTTCAGATATGACGCACGGAAAGATACCATCTTGATATCTGATTTTCATAAAGATATGCTTAGCGTTCAATTCTGGCCTGGTGATGACGCATATTATAGCATCCTTGAGAATGGTAAATCCAGGCTGGTCCGTATAAAGCAAGATTTGTCAGGCTTTGATTATGTACGTGAACTTCCCCGGACTTTAAGTTCTCCAAAACTGCTTATTGACGGCATATGCTATGTAAAAAATACATACACACCCGATTATACCTCCAGTGAACTTTATGTAGAGAACAGCGGTTCTGTCAATCTTGGAGAGAATATAATTCAAGATATATTGTTCACAACAGATTCGACATGTATTTTCTGGAGTACAAAAAAAGAAACGGATGCAGAATATCTATCCGTGTATGAGTATAATGTGAAGACTGAAACAAATAATCTTTTATCTGTTTTTGATTCCTATGATTTTCTGAAACCGGTGATGATTGACGGGGACAACATAGTCTTGATTGCAGATAATTTTGGCCCGATTTTCTTGGATATGACTATTTTATACAGTCCCGACAGAGGAAAGACGTGGCGATCTAAAAAAATGCCCTTATCCGCAAGTGACATGTATCTGGATGGGAAAAGATTATATGTTGACGGCGTTACAACAATCGACATTTATGACTTCAATTTCCTTGACAAGTGATAATAGATAGACTCAACCTGTACGGCTTCGGCGCGAGGATAGACTTCCTATTCTAGTTCAGCCGGAGTTTCAGGAAGAAGCAGGTAAGCCAAATCCAGGCAAAAAGACCACCGAAGAGAAACCGCCCCACACGGTAATCCTCCATAAGGGCCGGGTCGGAGATGGACCCGGTACATTCGACACCGGAAGGGATCTGTTTGAATGAAAGCGTAATGGTATATGTCTCTCCCTTGGTAAGGTACTTCCGTTGGTAGTCCCGGCGGATCAGTCCCAGATACATACAGCGTATGATACCTCCGTCCTCATCCAGTTCGGTAATCTTATAAGACGGGCGGTTGTCGATCCTGTCGGCACAACGCCGGACGACATCCTTGAATTCCCCGGCAAACACTTTCTTTTTGTGGATTGAACGAAAAGTTCCCATAATGCAAGTTCAAATCTTATACGCCAAGAAGATACGAATAATTATTAGGAAATGTACAAAAAAAGGACAGATCTTGCGAATCTGTCCTTTCGTGCGGTAGGTGAGAGTCGAACTCACACAGGCCAATGCCCACTACCCCCTCAAAGTAGCGTGTCTACCATTTCACCACTACCGCAGTTGTTTGGGACTGCAAAAATAGGGATATTTCTGGAATTCGCAAAAAAATTTGCTAAATTTGTGTGTATGGACAAGTTTACGAGCAACATGAAAGTTGCGCGCCTCGTCGAGGCCAACTACCGACTCCTCGGCGTACTCGCGCGCGTTGGCATAGACGGCAGTTTCGGCGAGAAGACGGTCTCCGAAGTCTGTATCTCCTCGGGGCTGGATCCGGACACGATCATCCTCCTCTGCGAAGTGTACACGTTCCCGAGTTTCAAGCCGTCGATGGAGCTGCTGCGCCGCTGCCACGTGGGCGACATCCTCCGCTACATGCACCAGTCGCACGACTACTACCTCAACCGGGCGATTTCCGAGATGGAGAAATCGATCACGAAACTGCTCGAACCCTGCCAGCAGAAGCAGCGGGATGTGGTGTGGAACTTCTTCCATGGCTACAAGGTCGAGGTCAAGAACCACTTCGGCTTCGAAGAGCAGGAGGTCATTCCCTATGTCCAGGGGCTGATTATCGGGCAGACCCGCCCGGGCTTCTCGATCGACCGCTTCGAGGAGAACCACTCCAACATCGACGAGAAGCTGGGCGACTTCAAGAACCTGGTAATGAAGTCGCTGCCCGCCGTCTGCGACAACGACATCCGCCTGGACCTGCTGGTGCGCATCTACGCCCTGCAGGAAGACCTGAAATGCCACACCTACATCGAGGACCACGTCCTGGTGCCGATGGTGCGCCTGCTGGAGAATCCCCAGCGCTTCCGCGACCGCGCGCGCGAGCAGGACGAGGAGCCGGAGCAGCACCTGGAGCTGTCCGACCGCGAGAAAGAGATCCTGGTGAGCGTGGCGCAGGGCCTGCTCAACAAGGAGATCGCCGACAAGCACAACATCTCCATCAACACGGTGATCACGCACCGCAAGAACATCACCCGCAAGACGGGCATCCGCACGGTGCCGGGTCTGACGGTGTATGCCATCCTCAACAACCTGATCGACATCAATTCCATCGAATAATGACGGTCGAAGCGCCGGGCGGCGCCCGGGACATCCTGCTGCACGCATGTTGCGCGCCTTGTTCCGGAGCGGTGCTCGAATGCCTCCGGGACAGCGGGATTCGGCCGGTCGTCTTCTTCAGCAATTCGAATATCGCTCCGCGCGAGGAATATGAGCTGCGCCTGTCGGAGCTGCGCCGCTATGGCGAAGTGATGGGCGTGGAGGTCGTGGCCGACGAATATGACCACGACGCCTGGCTGGCGGCGGTCCGCGGGCTCGAGCGCGAGCCGGAGCGGGGCGCCCGCTGCGCGGCGTGCTTCCGCTTCCGCCTGGCGCGTGCCGCGCGCTACGCCGCCTCCCGCGGCCTCTCCGTCGTCGCCACCACCCTCGCCTCCTCCCGCTGGAAAGACCTCGACCAGGTCAACGCCGCCGGGCTTGACGCGTGCGGCAGGGTCGACCCCTGCAAAACCGTGGCCACCCATGGCCTCGTAAATGGGGGGGACCCAACCGTCAGGTTGGGGGGGATGAGCGCGGAGCGCGAAGTTTTGCAGGGGTCGAGCCCTGCCGCCGCGGACGTGGTATTCTGGGCGCAGAACTGGCGGAAAGGCGGACTGCAGCCGCGCCGCAACGAAATCATCCGCGAACAGGGATTCTATAACCAGACCTGGTGCGGATGCGAGTTTTCAAGACAACCATCCACTAAAAACCAATAGGGTATGTTATCTACAGTCATTTACATCCTGGGTATCGTCGCCGCTATCTGGTGCGTGCTCGACATCTTCAAGTCCAACAAGCTGGAGCCCCTCTACAAGGTCCTCCTCTCCATCGCGGTCCTGGCCTTCAGCTGGGTCGGCTTCGCGGTCTATTATTTCCTGGTCCGCCAAAAACTCTAGCGGGACCTGTCCTTGCAGAAAGGACAGCTCTCCCCGCCACTGCAGCCGCTGCAGCCTGACGTCCCGCAGCTGCCGCAACCGCCCACCCTTCCGGCGCGCACGAAAGTACGCACCGCGAAGAACAGCGCAGCGGCCACAAGCAACAGGATGATCAGGCTGGGAAGGTTCATATCACAACGACAGACTTTATCCGATAAAAATTCCGGCCACCAGATACGCCAGCCACGCGACGACCCAGGCCACGGCGCACTGGAACAGCACCATGATGCACGCCCACTTGCCGCCGAGCTCGCGCTTGACCGCGGCGATGGCGGCTACGCACGGCGTGTAGAGCAGACAGAAAGCCAGCATCGGGATGGCGGTCAGCACCGTCATCGAAGCCGTCACGTCCAACACCTCCATCGTCGCCACGACGCTCTCCTTCGCCAGGAAACCGGTCACAAGCGAAGTCACGATGCGCCAGTCGCCCAGCCCGAGCGGGCTGAAGACCGGGGCGATCAGGCCGGCGATGCCCGCCAGCATGCTGTTCTCCGGATCCACCATCTGCAGGCGCCAGTTGAAGCTCTGCAGGATCCAGATCACGACCGAAGCCACGAAAATCACGGTGAAAGCACGCTGCAGGAAGTCCTTGGTCTTGTCCCAGAGCAGGTGTCCCACATTCTTCGCGCCCGGCATCCGGTAGTTCGGCAGCTCCATCACGAACGGCGCCGCCTCGCCCTTCTTCGGCGACAGCTTGGAGATCAGCGCGATCAGCACGCCCACCAGGATGGCCGACAGATACAGGATCACCAGCACCAGGCCGCCGTGGCCCGGGAAGAAAGCGCTCGTGAAGAAGGCATAGATCGGGATCTTTGCCGAGCAGCTCATATAAGGTGTCAGCAGGATTGTCATCTTGCGGTCGCGCGACGAAGGAAGCGTACGCGTGGCCATCACGGCCGGCACGCTGCAGCCGAAGCCGATCAGCAGCGGCACGATGCTCCGGCCGCTGAGGCCGATCTTGCGCAGCAGCTTGTCGGTCACGAACGCGACGCGCGCCATGTAGCCGCTGTCCTCCAGCATCGACAGGAAGAAGAACAGGATGATGATGATCGGCACAAAGCTGACCACCGTGCCCACGCCGCCGAACACGCCGTCCACGACGAGCGAACGCACGGCATCGCTCACGTTCCAGCGCTCCATCGCGCCGTCCAGCACGCCGGCGAGCCACTGGATCCCCTGATCCAGCAGGTCCTGCAGCGGCGCGCCCAGCACGTCGATCGACAGATAGATCACCAGCGACATCACCAGGGCGAAGATGGGGATGGCCGTCCAGCGGCCCGTCAGGACCTTGTCGATCCGGCGGCTGCGGCGGTATTCCTTGCTCTCATGCGGCTTGACGACCGTCTGCGCCGTGAGCTTGCGGATGAAGGAGAAACGCATGTCGGCCATGGCCGCGTTGCGGTCCAGGCCGCGTTCCTGCTCCATCTGGACGATGATGTGCTCCACCATCTCCTTCTCGTTCTGCTGCAGGCCCAGGGCCTTCTCGATCGCGGCGTCGCCCTCCACGAGGCGGCTGGCCGCGAATCGCACCGGGATGCCCGCGCGCTCGGCGTGGTCCTCGATCAGGTGCATCACGCCGTGCAGGCAGCGGTGCACCGCGCCGCCGTGGTCGTTCTTGTCGCAGAAATCCTGGCGGGCGGGCTTCTCCTGGAAGCGGGCCACGTGCATCGCGTGCTCCACGAGCTCCTCGATGCCCTCGTTCCTGGCGGCGGAGATCGGCACGACCGGCAGGCCGAGGATCTCCTCCATCTGGTTGACACGGATGGTGCCGCCGTTGTTGCGGACCTCATCCATCATATTGAGCGCCAGCACCATCGGCTTGTCCAGCTCCATCAGCTGCATCGTCAGGTAGAGGTTGCGCTCGATATTGCCGGCATCCACGATGTTGATGATGCCGCAGGGATTCTCGTCGAGGATGAATTCGCGCGAGACGATCTCCTCGGAGGTATAAGGCGAAAGCGAATAGATGCCCGGGAGGTCGGTCACGAGCGTGTCGGCATGCCCCCGGATCTGGCCGTCCTTGCGGTCCACCGTCACGCCCGGGAAATTGCCGACGTGCTGGTTGGAACCGGTCAGCTGGTTGAAGAGCGTCGTCTTGCCGCAGTTCTGGTTGCCCGCGAGGGCGAACGTGAGCGTGGTCCCCGCCGGGAGCGGGCTCTCCTGCTTCTTGTCGTGGAACTTGCCCGTCTCGCCGAAGCCCGGATGGGCGACCGGATTGACGGAGCGGACCGACGTATCGTCGGCGATGCTGGCCACCGGTTCGTCCAGACCGTCCGTCTGCGCGACGGTGATCTTGGCGGCGTCCGCCAGGCGGAGCGTCAGCGCGTATCCGTTGATCCGCAGCTCCATCGGGTCGCCGAGCGGCGCGTATTTGACCAGTTTGACCTGAGCGCCGGGGATCAGGCCCATATCCAGGAAATGCTGGCGCAGGGCGCCCTTGCCCCCGACCGCCAGGATGACGGCATGCCCGCCTATAGGTAATTCTCGAAGTGTCATCTAACTCTAATTAACCAACCTGCAAAGTTGGTACGCGCGCGCGACATGCGCAATCCCTATTTATGGGGATTATTCAGACAGGAAAGCGCCCCGCTGCAGGGAAGCCTCGCGATATTCCTTCAGCTCAAGGAGCCGGGAACGGAACTCCCGGATAAAGCGCCAGGGCACGGCAGAATGGTTCTTGAAACCCATCCCGACCAGCTCCAGCACCTCGCGGAAACGCATCCAGCCGAAGCGGCGGTTCGGGTCGCTGACCTTGACGACAGCGGCGATACACTTGAGCTCCAGCCGCTTGTCGCGGGACATATATCGGCTCGACCGGTCATGCACCGCGCGCGACTCCGGCACCACGCCGCAATGCAGGCCGTGGTAGTGCAGGCGGTCGATCCAGTTGTCGTCCTCGCCATACTGCTTGAAGGCAGGCGAGAATCCGCCCACGGTCTCGATGGCCTCGCGGCTCACGAGCCAGTGCGCGGCCATCACGAAAGGCACCTCCACGACCAGCGTCTTGCTGTAGTGCCTGCGCAGCGCGGCGTCGATGTACGGCCCGCACTTGTGGTTGAAACGGTGGTCGCGCCGCCCATAGGCACCCAGCTGCATCGGGCTGAGGATTCCCCATCCGGGCTTGTAGGACTCCACGAGCCGCAGCAGCGTGTCGTGCTCCAGCCATGCGTCCTGGTTGAGCAGGTAGGCGAAATCGTAGCCCTCGTCGAGGACGATGCGCAGGCCGATGTTGTTGGCGGCGCCAAAGCCCAGGTTCTCACCCGTCTCGATGATGCGCACCTCCGGATAGTCCGCGCGGATCATCGCGAGCGTCTCGTCCGTAGAACCGTTGTCAACCACGAGCACATCCACCGGAACCGAAGAACTGGCCAGGCTCCGGAAGCATTTCTTGACCCATTTCTGGGCATTGTAGGTGACGACGATGACGAGGATCTTAGGCATGGAAGTACTTGATGAAAAGCTGTTTCGGAGTCAGCCGGGTGAAGATGCTGCGGGTGATGTTGCGGTAGGTCTCCCAGGCGATGCGGTCCGCCTCCGAACGGGTGGAACGCAGGCGGGCGGACGCCTTGGCGCGCTTGGCGCTCTCGGCGAGCCAGACCGGCAGGGCAAGCAGGAAATATTTGACGCGGGACCCGCCGCTGAAGAAGAGCAGCGAGCCACGGACGGCCGCCGGACGGACGGCCGGGGAAATGCGCGTGGCGGTGGTGCGCCACTTGTGGGTGATGCAGGCGGCGCGGTCCACATAGACGCCGTAGCCCCTGCGCCGCGCGAGCGTGGAAAGGGCGATGTCCTCCGGCGTGAAGAAATAGGTCTCGTCGAACCAGCCCAGCTTCCGGAAGACGTCGGTCTTGATCAGGAAGGCGGCGCCGGTGATGTTGGATGTACGGAAGACCTCGCCGAAGAGCGGGGTCTTGCCGACCGTGTCGTCGATGGGCTCCCGGTGCAGGTGCCACTGCTGCAGCACGTAATAGCGCGCCGGATAAGGCGGGCGGCCGCAGAGCTGCAGCGAGCCGTCGGCGTTGAGCAGCCGGGGGCTGACGATCGCGGCGTCCTGCGGCAGGCGCTCCAGGTCTGCGACCAGCGTGCCGACAAGGTCTTCGCGGATCTCCGTGTCGTCGTTGACCACGAAACAATAGCGCCCGCGGGCCTTGCGCAGGGCCAGGTTGTTGTTTTCGGAGAAACCGCGGATCTCGTTGCTCTCGATCCAGCGGACCCAGGGGAAGTCCGCGATCGCCTTCGCAAGATTCTGGGGCGAGAAGCGATACGCCACCACGAAAGTCTCGCTGGGCACCGTCGTATGCGCCTGCAGCCCCTGCAGACAGGGGTACAGGTTGTCCAGGCGGTTCATACAGACGATGATAATGCTGACCAGCGGGGAATCCATATTACAAATATAAAAAAAAGACGGCTAGAGCAAGCCGTCCGGAAGGTCAAGATCCAGAATTTGTTTGTCCGGGTCCGCGGAGCGGATCAGGTCGGGATGCAGGGGGACGAGCGTCTCCCCGACATAGATGCAGAGATTGCCCGGAATGGGCTCCGTGCCGGTCACGACGCCCACCCGCTCTCCGCGGTTGAGCAGGGTCCAGCCGGTGAAATCCATCTCCTCTTCCTCCTCCCATTCGCCCTCGATGTAGACGGCGCGGCCGACCACCTCCTCGGCGTCCTCCAGGGACGTGATATCGTTGAGATGGACGATGGCCTTGGAACTGCCGCGCTGCTGGAGATCCTGGATAAAAAAGGGAACCGGCAGTCCATCGAATTCGATGAACACCGGTTCCTGAAGGTCGATCTGTCCGACCTCGATGTCGCGCACTCCGATCAGGAGGCCTCCATCGGTGCCGTTGGATTTAAGGATCTTGGCGATCTGGAGCATTATGCCTCGGCAGGGGCCTCTGCAGCAGCTTCCTCGACCGGAGCCTCGGCAGCCTCTTCGGCAGCGGCGGCCTCAGCGGCCTCGGCAGCCTTCTGGGCAGCAGCCTCGGCGGCCTTCTTGGCGATAGCCTCGGCGCGGGCTTCGTTGACCTTGGTCTCCTCAGCCTTGGCAGCCTTCTTAGCCTCGATGGCGGCATTCTTGATGCCGGTCTTCTTGGCCTCGACCTTGGCGTCCCGCTGGGCCTTCCAGTCGTTCCACTTCTTGTCGGCCGCCTCCTGGGTGAGGGCACCCTTGGCGACACCGCCGTCGAGGTGGTGGCGCAGCATCACACCCTCGTAGGAGAGGATGCGGCGGGCGGTGAGGGTCGGCTCGGCACCCACCTTCAGCCATGCGAGAGCACGCTCGGAGTTGAGAATGATCGTAGCAGGGTTGGTGTTGGGGTTGTAGGAGCCAAGTTGCTCGATGAAACGACCATCGCGCGGGGAGCGCGAATCAGCCACAACAATGTGGAAGAATGCGAAATTCTTCTTACCGTGGCGCTGTAAACGAATCTTAACAGCCATTGTGAATCTGTTGTTTTAAATTAAACCTAAATACATTCCTACCCGAGGAATGGACGGCAAAGATAGAGCAAAACTCCGGAATACACAATACCTTACGCAAAATTATTTGTGCCGCAGGTAGCGGAAACCGGGATGGTTGCGCGTGTTCTGGCCGGGCGGCAGGAGGTAGTCGCGCGGGATGCCGCAGCGGCGCAGGCACCACATCAGCGACAGCTGGTCGCGGCGGCCCAGGCGCGGCAGGCGGCTCCACCACATCTCGTCCAGGGCGACGATGTCCGGGTCGTTGTGCCGGCGGAAGATGACGTTGTTCTCATTGAGGCCGGCGTGGCGCGGCAGGCCCTTGGCCCGCAGGTACGCCCAGACCCACAGCAGCTCGAAGATGTTCAGGTATTTCATGTCGAAGCACTTGCGCGCCTCGGCATACGTGCAGTCCCGGTCGGGGTGCGTGACGCCGCTGTACTTCACGCCCGCGGCGGCCTTGATGCGCGCCGCGCGGTAGAGCGTCCCGTCCAGCAGGGCGATGTTGCCGTCGATCCAGACGCTGCACTCATATTCGGGCAGGAGGACGTGCGGATGCATCTTGGGCCAGCGGGAGGCCATCCGGGGGTTGCCGGCGGGCAACTCCGCAAGCTCACGGATCTCCCACACGCCGACACGGCCGGACGTCTTTTCGCCCGGCCCTACGAAACAGATGAAGTCGAAACCTTCTTCGACCACGGCGGGCTGCTGCAGCTCGTCATAGCCGCCGATGATGCAGGTGTAGATCGCAATCTTTTCCATCATTTGTACGGGATTTTGAAGAATTGCCCCAGCTGGGTGTCCGCCAGTTCGGGGTCGAACGGCACGAAGCCGCTCCAGTGGTAGAAGGTATACTCGCCGAAGAGCACGCGCCCGTCCGGCGTCTCGTAGAAGTCGATGCGCACTTGCGGGAACTTGCCCGCGAGGGCCTCCGCCAGGGCGAGCATCTGCTCGAAATGCGCGGGCTTCGCGGGCGGCGTCGCCGCGTTGGGATGCCCGTTGCGGATGTCCAGGTGCTGCCAGGAAGTGTCGAAGAAATCGAATTTGGTCTCCTCGTCCGGATTGTCGCGGTCCGTCGCGACGAAGAGGAAGCCCGGCTTGCCGCCGAAGCAGAAGATCTTGTAGTCGGCGAGGCCGGCGCCCAGGTATTCTTCCGCGATGATGCGGCGCGGGACGTCCTTGTAGGCCCATTCGCGGTCCCGCTTCCAGTAGTCGCAGGCCAGGGCCGCCGCGAGCTTGTCGCAGGCGGCCTGCCGGTCGAACGAAGCCTTGTCGGTGCAGATGATGGTGCTGCCGCTGTCGTGCGTGCATTTCAGCACGAACTGCGCCGGCAGCGCCTCCCAGTCGATCTGCTCCGGGCGCTCCCACACGCCGAGCGTCGGCACGACGTGCTCCGCGCCGATGCGCTCCGCCACGTAGGGCTTCACGGCCGCTTTGTCCACCAGCGTGTGGTAGAGCGGATTGCGGTCATGCAGCTTCTGCCACTGGATCTTCTCGGTGAAGGTGAAAGCCCCGCTCACCGACAGGGGCCGGCCGAAAACGAGCCTGTATTTCGTCCGCAGGAAGCCGCCGTCCGGCAGCCACTTCCCGATCTTGCGGAACACGTACGCCCGTTCCCCGGGCGTCATCAGGTAGGCCCAGATGAACAAGGCCATCACCAGCCACCCGAACAGGATGCCGAACAGGCGCAGGCCCAGCGACCGGGACGGGAAGGCCCACAGGATGATGGGGACCTCCAGCACGGCGCAGCTCACCCCGACCAGGAAAAGAACCAGCGTCACGAACGGCCGAATCGGGAATCCGGTGAGCTTGTGGGCCAGCGCGACGCGCTCCACGGCCACGACCAGATAGACGACGGCGAAGACCAGATAAGCCCATTCCGGGCCGGCGCCCAGCTTGAAGGCCAGCCAGACGAGCGGCAGGCCCAGGTAGGAAGTCAGGCCGGTGAGCAGATAATAGCGACGGACGCGTCCCGTGGCCTGCACGAGCGTGAGCAGCGGATTGCTGCCCAGGTCCACCAGCAGGCAGGCCAGCGTCAGGTACAGGAAAGTGACGGTATGGGGCGGGAGGGCCTTGTCGGGGCCCAGCCAGAGGTGCAGCAGCTGCTCGCCCGCCCCCAGGATGGGCGCGGCGAAGAACAGGATGACGAGCCAGGAATACTTGACGCCCTTGCGCACCAGCTCGAAGCAATAGTCCTTCTCGCCCGCCGCCCAGCTCTTGGTGATCTGCGGGTTGAGCGCGGTCAGGAAATTGGTCACGAACTGCTTGATGATGTTCTCGACCTGCAGGACAAGGCCCCGGGCGGCATTGAGCGTGACGCCGAAGAAGACGTTGACGACCTGGTTGGCGCCCTGCGTATTGAACACGTAGGCGCTCGAGCCGAAGAAGCTCCAGCCGGCGAAGGCGGTCATCTCGCGCACCAGCGCGCCGTCCCAGACCAGCCGGCCGCGCGACTCGGCGAAGTGCCGGCGGCAGTAGAAGCCGTAGGCGGCGCGCACGAGCACGGCCACGCCGAGCATCAGCACGGCGTAGGTGACCAGCTTGTCGTAGGACGAGAAATACAGGAGCAGCGCCACGGTCAACTTGAGCACCGCCTCGCCGATGCTGATCACGGCGAAGGCCGACATCCGCTCGTGCGCGATGATGGCGGCGTTGTAGGGGACGGCCAGCAGGTTGACCACCAGCACGCCCATGGCGCACTGCAGCACCCAGCGGGCGGCGTCCATCCGCTCCGCGGGAATGTCCATGCGGTTGTTGAGCCACCACACGCCGGCCGTCTCCACGAGCACGACCAGCAGCGCGGCGAAGCCCAGCTGGATGAGCACGCCCGTCGAGAAGATGCGGCGCAGACGGGCGGGATCGCCCTCGCCCAGGCCCACGGCCAGGAAGCGGCTGATCGCCGCGGACACGGAGGCCGTGAGGAAGGTGAACACGGTCACCACGCCGCCCACGGCGTTGTAGACGCCATAGTCGTCGATGCCCAGCGTCCGGAACACCACACGCGAGGTGAACAGGCCGATCAGCATCAGCAGGAGCATGCGGAAGTACAGCAGAAGGGTGTTGCGCGCCAGTCTTCTGCTGTTCTCCGAAAGATGTCCTGCAGCCGGAGGCATAAGCTTATTCCGTTACCGCAGCTTCACCCTGCTGCGCCTTGAGATCGTCGTAGAAAGCAACTGTAGACGCCTCCATATACGGACCCAGCCACAGCAGGCCGATACCGAGGGTCAGGATAGAGAGAAGGAACCAGCCGATGAAGCTGAACACGAGCAAGAACAGACGGAACTTGTGCCCCCTCATCATCTCCTGGCTGCGCTTGCTGGCATCCCAGGCGCTGATCTCAGGATGCTCTTCGAGGATATACGGCGTCATCGCATAGGCAAAGTACATGATGATGGCCGGGACGATGAGCAGACACATCCAGAGGAAGAGCTTGAGGTTCATCAGGAACATACCCCACACCTTGTGCCAATAGTTTGAGAAAGCGAGCCGGAACAAATTCTCCGGGATCCTGTCGTCGCGATTTTCATACAACAGCCGGAAAGCATTCGAGGCCCCGACTTCCAGCGGGCTCATCAGAAATGTCCTGAACACGCTGATGCCAGTGGAGATGCACTCGATCAGAAGAAACGAGAAGGGTATATACAGCGGCAGTTGCGTAGGAACGGTCAACAGCAGAATAAAGAAGAGAAAGGCCAGCATCGCGAGCACGGCGGGCGCCCAGTTGCCACGCAGGCTTGCGCGCGCCGACCGTTTGTATTCCCGGATTGTCTTCATATGAGGTTATCGTGTGTTATTTGCGGAACAGGCCGAACACGGCAGAGCCGGAACCGGACATCGACGCGTAGACGGCGCCGTCGGCGTAGAAGCGCGCCTTGAGCCGCTCCACCTCCGGGTGGATCGGGAAGACGGACGTCTCGAAATCGTTGAACAGCACGTCCGGCCACATCTCCACCGGATAGCGGAGCGCTTCGCGCAGCGGAGGCAGGGCGAGCCGCTCGCGCGGAATGACGCGCGAATAGGCCTCGCTCGTGCTCACGCGCACGCCTTCCGGCACCTCGACCCGGATCTCATAGCCGGACAGGTCGAGATCATAGTCGGACAGGCGGTCGCCGCGGCCCTCGCCGAACATCGGGCGGTTGTAGATGAAGATCGGGCAGTCGGAGCCCAGGCAGGCGGCGTAGTCCGCCAGCTGCCAGTCCTCCAGCCCGAGCTGGAACATCTCGGTCAGCGCCATCAGCGTGAACGCCGCGTCGGCCGAGCCGCCGCCCAGGCCGGCGCCCACGGCGGTGCGCTTCTCCAGGCGGATCTCCACCGGAGGCAGGTCGAAGTCGGACTTGAGCAGCGAGTAGGCGCGCAGCGTGAGGTCGTCCTGCCAGGTCACGTTGTCCGACGGCACGAAACGGAGCTTGTCGGACGGGACGATCTCCAGGACGTCCGTCATCCCGAAATACGGGACGAACAGGGTCTCGATGTCGTGGTACCCGTCGGGACGGCGGCGCAGCACGCTCAGGCCCAGGTTGATCTTGACGTTAGGATAGACGACCATAGATCTCTTCGGCTAACGGTTCGGGCAGGCGGCGGAGCACCGGGGCGAGGAAGGCGATCATCTGAAGATGACGGGCCTCCGCCTCGGGAATGCCGCGCGAACGCAGGTAAAACAGTTCGTCCGGATTGAGGTAGCCGGTCGTGGCGCCGTGCGAGCACTTGACGTCGTCGGCATAGATCTCCAGCTGCGGCCGGGACTCGACCCTGGCCGCGTCGGAGAGCAGGAGCGTATGGTTCTCCTGGTAGGCCTCCGTCTTCTGGGCGTCCTGGGCCACGTAGATCAGGCCGTCGAAGGACGCGCGCGCCGTCCCGCCCACGATGCCCTTGAAGAGCTGGCGGGAGACGCAGTGGGGGACGTCGTGGCGCACGAGCACGCGGATATCCACGTTCTCGGCGTCCGGACACAGATACAGCCCGGCCAGGTCGAGCGAGGCGCCGGGACCGGTCAGGTCGACCTCCAGGACCAGGCGCGTGTCCGTGGCGGGCGGGACGACGAGGGTCATCGACAACTCCTCCCCGGCTTCCAGCCGGAGATACTGCGGCACGCTGTCGCGTCCGATGACGTACACTTTGTTATCCATCGATGCCTTCGTAGCCTTTCTGTTCGATCAGGTCCACCAGCTCGCGGCCGCCCGTGCGGACGATGCGGCCGTCCTTGAGCACGTGGACGACATCCGGGACGATGTATTCCAGCAGGCGCTGGTAGTGCGTGATCACGATGGCGGACGTCTCCGGCGTGCGGAGGCGGTTGACGCCCTCGGCCACGATCCGCAGCGCGTCCACGTCGAGGCCGGAATCCGTCTCGTCGAGGATGCTGAGGGTAGGCTCGAGCATCGCCATCTGGAAGATCTCGCAGCGCTTCTTCTCGCCACCCGAGAAGCCGACGTTGACTTCGCGGCGGGCGAACTCGCCCTTCATCTTCACGAGATTCATCTTCTCCTTGAGGAGCTTGATATATTCGGCCGGGGTGAGCTCGGGCAGGCCTTTTGCCTTGCGGCGCGCCGCGATCGCGGCCTTCATGAAGTTGGTGATGCTCACGCCGGGGATCTCCACCGGATACTGGAAGCTCAGGAAAAGGCCGGCCCAGGAACGCTCCTCGGGCTCGAGGGCGAGCAGGTCGCGGCCTTCGTACAAGACGCTGCCCTCCGTCACCTCGAAGGTCGGCCGGCCGGCGAGGACGGCGCCCAGGGTGCTCTTGCCGGCTCCGTTGGGCCCCATCACCGCGTGCACTTCGCCGCGGCGGATGGTCAGGTCCACCCCCTTGAGGATCTCCTTGCCGTCTACGGAGGCGTGGAGATTGCGGATATCCAGTAATATTTCGTTATTCATGCTTGTTGTAGAGTTTTTTCCAGGAAATGAGGGACCAGATGGCGTTGGCCAGGTACAGGGCGCTGACGATCGGCATCAGATAGAGTCCCGAAAGGATGTAAAGGACGATGTTCGCCGCGTTGACCACCAGCCAGACGACCCAGCATTCCCAGCATTTCTGGGCGCTGAGGAACTGGGCCAGCAGCGTGAACATCAGCAGGTAGGAGTCCAGCCAGGGGGAAGGATCCACCTGGAAGACCGCGGGCCACTTGGCGGGCAGCCAGTCCAGGCACATCGCCCAGACGGCGCCGAACACGCAGACCGCGATGATGAGGCCCGGCCACTGCTCCTGCCGGATGTGGCAGACCTTGAGACGCCGGGCGTCGGCCTGGCTGCGCTCGCCCTCCCGGGGATGCGTCCAGCGCCAGTGGCCAAAGGCGTTGATGGCGAAGGACACCGGCTGGAGCAGCATCGCGCTGTAGAGGTGCTGCTGCCAGAAGAGGATGAAAAGGAACACGTTGTACACGTATCCCACCCAGAAGTTGGTCTTCGAGTTTCGGCCTGCCAGGAAAACGCAGGTCAGGCCCAGCACGGCCGATATGATCTCGACCCAGGTCATCCGACGGAACCTTCAAGTGAGACGGACAGGAGCTTCTGCGCCTCGACGGCAAACTCCATCGGCAGGCGCGACAGGACCTCGCGGGCGTAGCCGCCCACGATGAGCGCGACGGCGTCTTCGGGGGCGATGCCGCGCTGGGTGCAGTAGAAGAGCTGGTCTTCGCTGATCTTGGAGGTCGTGGCTTCGTGCTCCACGATGGCGTGCGGGTTCTGGCTCCGGATCACCGGGAACGTGTGCGCGCCGCAGGTGCTGCCGATCAGCAGGGAGTCGCACTGCGAGTAGTTGCGCGCGCCCTCGGCCGCCGGGCCCATCTGCACGAGGCCGCGGTAGCTGTTCTCGCTGTGGCCGGCGGAGATGCCCTTGGAGACCACCCGGCTGCGCGTGCCGCGGCCCAGATGGATCATCTTGGTGCCCGTGTCGGCCTGCTGCCAGTTGTTGGTCATCGCCACGCTGTAGAATTCCGAAGAGGAGTAGTCTCCCTTCAGGATGGTGCTCGGGTATTTCCAGGTGACGGCGGAGCCCGTCTCCACCTGGGTCCAGGACAGATGCGAGCCGCTTCCCTTGCAGATACCGCGCTTGGTCACGAGGTTCAGGATGCCTCCGCGTCCCTGCGCGTCGCCGGGATACCAGTTCTGCACGGTACTGTATTTGACGTCCGCGTCCTTCTCCACGATGATCTCCACCACGGCGGCGTGCAGCTGGTTCTCGTCGCGCATCGGGGCGGTGCAGCCCTCCATGTAGCTGAGCTGCGCGCCCTCGTCGGCGACGATGAGCGTGCGCTCGAACTGGCCGGTGCCGGCCGCGTTGATGCGGAAATAGCTGGACAGCTCCATCGGGCACCTGACCCCCTTGGGGACATAGCAGAAGGAGCCGTCGGAGAAGACGGCGGAGTTGAGCGCCGCGAAATAGTTGTCCCCGACGGGGACCACCGTGGCGAGGTACTTGCGCACCAGGTCGGGGTGTTCGCGGACGGCCTCGGAGAAGGAGCAGAAAATGATGCCCTTCTCGGCCAGGGTCTTGCGGAAGGTCGTCGTCACGCTCACGGAGTCGAAGACGGCGTCCACCGCCACCTCGCCCTTGGGCTTGACGCCCGCCAGGACTTCCCGCTCGTGGAGCGGAATGCCCAGTTTATCGAAAGTATCCATCAGGGCGGGGTCGATCGTCTCCGGCCGGTCCTCGTCCCGCTTGGGTGCAGCCCAATAAATGATGTCCTGGAAGTCTATGCGCGGAAGCTTGAGGTGGCCCCAGTGCGGCATTTTCATCTTCTGCCACTTGCGGAACGCGCCCAGCCGGAACTCGAGCAGCCACTCCGGCTCCCCCTTCTTGGCGGAAATCATCCGGATGATGTCTTCGTTGAGCCCCTTGGGAATGTACTCCTGGGCGACGTCGGTCACGAAGCCCTCTTTGTACTCCTGCGCAGCAAAATCTTTGATTATTTCTTCCATTGAAGGGCAAAGATAGCGAATCTCTCCAAATCCACCAAAAAAGGCGCACGGGATCCACCTTAAGGTGGATTGTCCCCCCGGCGGCTCCCGGGCAGGATTTTTGTTATATCTTTGCACAAAACTTGACAACATGAAAAAACATTTTCTGATCACAGTCCTGTTCGCCGCGGCCCTGTGCGGGCTTCCCGCGGCGGCACAGTCCATTTGTTTCTGGACCAACGACGCGGACGCCGTTCCGATCCGCATCTATATCGACCATGAGTATTTCGGCGACGTGACCGTCGCCTACGAAGAGCAGCCCCTGATCGACTCCGAGGGCTGCGTGAGCGTGGACACGACGCCCGACCGCCATGAGCTCACGGCCGTGGACAAGTACGGCCGTGTCTACAAGGGCTGGCCGGGCTGGATCCGTCCGCGTGCGGACAAGGTCAACTACCTGAAGATCCGCGCCGGGCAGTTCCGCAACGTGAACCGCGAAGATTATGACTGGGTGTTCGTCGACTGGATCCCGATCTATGTGGACGTCCCCGTCGGCGGCTACGGCGTCCCGCTCGAGGACCTCGACCCGCTGGTCGACAACGACCTGCTGGTCGGGATGGGCATCGCAGCCCTCGGAGCGACGGCCGCGATGGGTGTCGCCGCCGCCCGCAACTGGACGATTCCCGACAACCGTTTCCCCTATTGCGCGATCGGCCTGGGCACCGAATACATGACGATCCTGCATGAATGGCGCAACGTCGCCCAGTTCCGGGCCCGTTTCGGCAACCTCGGCGGCGTGTCGCTGATGGCGGACGCCGGCCACGCCCTCATCCTGGATTATTATCACCGTCCGTATTCTTCGATGCACCAGCCCGCCTCGATCTTCACCTTCAGCTTCGGCGCAGGTCTGGACTACGGCGGATTCGGCTTCTCCGTCCACTACAAGCCGGCCTTCGAGGACTCTTTCGACACCTTCCTGAAGGCCCGGATCGCCTATGACTGGTGGGTCTCCAAAGGCACCGCCATCAACTTCAACGCCGGTTTCGGCGTAGGCGGTTTCGGCGCGGAAGGACTTTTCGACTACTACACGTTCCCCTTCGGCGTCAGCCTCCTGTTCAAACTGTAACATGTCTCCCGCTGTCCTGCTGCTCGTCATCGCCTTGTATCTGGGAGCCGTCATCGGCGCCAGCTGGTGGATTTCGCGGCGTGCGCAGGGCAGCGCGGATTTCTTCCGGGGCGGGCGCAAGTCGCCCTGGTGGGCCGTGGCGGTGGCCATGGTCAGCACGTCCATTTCCGGAATCACCTTCGTGTCCGTGCCGGGCATGGTGGCGGCCTCGCAGTGGGGCTACCTGCAGATGGCCGTGGGCTTCGTGGCGGGCTACGCCGTGATCGCCTACGTGCTGCTGCCGCTCTACTACCGCCTCAACCTGAGCAGCCTCTACGCGTGGCTCGAGGACCGTTTCGGGACGTGGAGCCACCGGGCGGGCGCCGGTTTCTTCCTGCTCTCAAAGGTCCTGCTCTGCGGGGTGCGGATGTACCTGACAGCCATCGTGCTGCAGCTCATCGTCTTCGCGCCGCTGGGCATCCCCTTCTGGGTCAACGTGGCCGCCACGATGCTGTGCGTGTGGCTCTATACTTTCCGCGGCGGGGTGCGCTCGCTGGTCTGGACCGACATGGTCCAGACGCTCGCGCTCGTGACCGTGGTGGTGCTCTGCCTGGTGCAGATCGGGCGGGCGATGGGACTGGACGCAGGCGCGCTGTACGGCAGCCTGCGGGACAGCAGGATGAGCCGTATCTGGTTCTTCGACGACTGGCGCGACACGCGCTTCTTCTGGAAGCAGTTCTTCGCCGGGATGTTCACCACCATAGCGATGACCGGGCTGGACCAGGACATGATGCAGAAAAACCTGTCCTGCAAGACTTTGCGCGCCAGCCAGCGCAACATGATGTGCTACGGCGCCGCCTTCATCCCGGTCAACCTGCTCTTCCTCGCGCTCGGCGTGCTGCTGTATCAGTTCGCCGCGGCGCGCGGCATTTCCGTGGCGAAGCCCGACGACCTCTTCCCCACCATCGCGTGCGGGGCGGACGCCGCCGGCGCCGCCTACATGCCGCCCGTCGCCTCCCTGCTGTTCGCCCTCGGCCTCACGGCCTCGGCCTTCAGCAGCTCCGGCTCCGCGCTCACCGCGCTCACGACCACGTTCACCCTGGACTTCCTGCACGCGGACAAGCGCCTGGACGAGGCGGGGCTGCTGCGCACCCGCCGCCGCGTCCATCTCGGCGCCGCCGTCGTGCTGGGCCTCGTGATCCTGGGCTTCGGCGCCATCCGCGACGGGAGCGTGATCGACGCCATCTACACCGTCGCCGGCTACACCTACGGGCCGCTGCTGGGCCTGTTCTTCTTCGGCATCCTGACCCGGCGCCGCGTGCGCGACGGCTGGGTCCCGTTCATCTGCCTGCTCTCGCCCGTGCTCTGCTACATCCTGTCCGCGCACAGCGCCGAATGGCTGGGCGGCTACCGGGTCGGCTTCGAGCTGCTGCTCATCAACGCCGGGCTGACCTGGCTGGGCCTCTGGCTCAGCGGCGTCGGGCTGCGGCGCGGATAATCTCCGGGCTTTTCGTATCTTTGCGACGATGAAACGAATCCTTTCCGCCCTCCTCCTCCTGCTGGCCTGCACGGCCGCAGACGCCCGCAAGCTCCCCGCCGGCGCCCTCGGCACGGTCTCCTATGACGTCCGCTACAAACTCGGCGCGATGAACGCCAAGGTCGCCACGGCCACCATCTCGCTGGATCCCGCGACCCGGGAGGGCCAGGCGTCCTACCATACCCACGCGCTCATCCGGACTTCGTCCATCTTCCGCCTCTTCCTCGGCTCCGACTACATCGTCGACGCCTGGATCGGCCAGGCCGACCTGCAGCCGGTCTATTTCATCAACCCCTTCAAGAAGGGCGGCAAGGACGGCAAATTCGAATGCATCTACCACGGAAGCGACATCGAAGTCGTCACCGTGATGCCGCCGAAAGGCTATGAGCGCAAGGTCCTGCCCCAGGACGGGCGCACGATGGACCTGCTGACGCTGCTGCACCATGTCCGCTTCCTGGAGATGGACGCTTCTTCCCGCCCCCTGTCGCTGCAGGTCCTGATGGGCGGCTCCGCCTTCCCGGGCGTCCTGACCTGCGAGGGCCCGGACGCGGAGCGCTTCCCCGGCCAGGCCACGGAGCGCTTCCTGCTCCGCCTGACGGAGCGCGGCCTGATGGAGAACGGCAGCGGCAACGAGATTCACCTCTGGCGTTCAACAGGAACTGACCGCCGTCTGCTCGGCCTCGAGGTTCCTCTCAGCACGGGCACGATGGCGGTCAGCGTCAGCAAATAGGCCTCCGGAGCCCGTTCATTGCGGCATTTGTCCATTTTGGACAAGTATTGCGTCTTTCCGTATCCGAACGGCACGGAGATTCTCCCTATATTTGCCCTACCGAATACCACATACGCCATGAACCGATTTCTACGTGTCCTGGGGCTCCTGTCCCTGCTGGCCGCACCGTCCTGCGGGAACGGCCGGGAACCCGTCCTGGAAGATTTCCCTACCGTCTCCGAATACGCATCCGCCGGCTGCTTCCCCCTTGCCGGGGAGACGGCCGCCGCCATCTGCTTTGACCCGGCCGACTTTCCGGTGGTCCGCGTGAGCGCCGGCATGCTGGCCGACGACGTGGAGCGCCTGACCGGGCTCCGGCCCGCACTCACGGAGGCGGCGACGCCCGGAGACCTGCCTGCCGGCCCCGCCGTCGTCGCCGGGACCGTCGGCAGCAGCGGGTTGATCGATGCGCTGGCGCGCGAAGGCCTCATCCGCACGGACGACCTCGACGGCAAATGGGAATCGTTCACCGTCCAGACGGTCCGGCGGCCCGGGGCGGCAGGCCCGCTGCTCGTCATCGCCGGCAGCGACCGCCGGGGCACGGCCTACGGGCTCACCACCCTGAGCCGGGCCGCCGGCGTCTCTCCCTGGTACTGGTGGGCCGACGTCACCCCGCCCCACCGCAAGGCCCTGTATGTCCGGCGCGGGCGCTTCCTCCAGCCGGAGCCTGCCGTGCAGTATCGCGGGATCTTCATCAACGACGAACGCTTCGGCGGCTGGGCGCTCTGGGCCGAACAGACATTCGACCCGGAAAGCGAGAAAGTCGGCCCCAAGACCTACCGAAAGGTCTTCGAGCTGCTCCTGCGCCTGCGGGGGAACCTCCTCTGGCCCGCCATGCACAACGGCTCGCAGGCCTTCAACGCCGACCCGGAGAACGCCCGCCTCGCCGACGAATACGCCATCGTGATGGGCTCCTCGCACTGTGAGCAGATGCTGCGCAACAACGAAGACGAATGGAAGAACGCCGGCACCTGGGGCGACTTCAACTACCTGACCAACCGGGACAACATGGTCCGCTACTGGGAAGAGCGGGTACAGGCAAACGGCGCTTACGAGAACATCTATACCCTGGGACTCCGCGGCATCCACGACTATCCGATGGAGGGCGCGGGCACCACGGCTGAGCGGGTGGCCGTCATGCAGCAGGCCATCGGAGATCAGCGCGCCATCCTCCGGCGCAACGTCGCGACGCCGGTGGAGGAGATCCCCCAGGTGCTGTGCACCTATGAGGAGGTCCTCGAGGCCTACCACAACGGGCTCGAGGTGCCCGAAGACGTGACCCTCCTCTGGTCGGACGACAAGCAGGGATATACCCGCAACCTGTCCAACCCCGAAGAGCGGAAGCGCAAAGGCGGGGCCGGCATCTATTACCACCTCTCCTACCACGGCGACCCGGCGTCCTGGATCTGGCTGAGTCCGCTTTCTCCGGCTTTCGTCGCGACGGAACTCACCGAAGCCTACACCTACGGCGCCCGGAAGATCTGGGTGTTCAACGTGGGAGACATCAAACCGGCCGAGAAGGAGATTTCCTTCGTCATGGACCTGGCCTGGGACCTGGAGCGGTGGGGCCCGGAGAACGCCCACCGCTATATGCGGGCGTGGTTCTCCGACATATTCGGGCCTGCACTCGGGCGCGAGATGGCGGCCGTCCAGGAGACTTACTACCGGCTGATGGCATCCGGGAAGGATTCCCAGGTCTGGTTCGTCGACTACTCCGAGCAGGACATCCGGGACCGGCTCCAGGCCTGGGCGGAGGCGGAGCGGCAGGCCCTCCGGTTGGAGAAGCGCGTGCCCCCGGCCCTCCGGGACGCCTATTTTGAACTGTTCCTCTATCCCGTCCGCGGCGCCTCGCTGCTCAACCGCTACCAGCTGCTGGCGCGCTGCAGCATGGCGCACGCCACCGTCGGCGACGGGCCGCAGGCCCTGGCCGACGGGGCGGCGGCCACCGAGGCCTATACCGGACTGAACGCGTGGACGGAGCGCTACAACAAGGAGCTCCTGGGCGGCAAATGGGACCATTTCTTCTCCTGGCAGCCCTACCACTGGTTCCGCTCGCCCCGGATGGACGCTCCGGTCGCCACGGAGTCCCTCCTGGAGGAGGTAAAGCGCGCCCCGGCTGCCCGGTCCGTCTCGCCCGAAGCGGCGCTGTCGGACGCCGGCGCCCTGATCCGGACCGACACGGCGGGCGACATCCCCATCTGGATGAGAGCGCTCACGCCCATCCGGAATTTCTCCAAGGCCGCGGCAGACAATGCCTTCTGCACGGTCAGCCTGGGAGAAGACAGCTTCACCGCATCGGCCACGCCCATCAACAACATCTGGCACGCCACACAAGTGGGGCCCATGTGGAGCAGGGTCGGGACGCTGCATCTGCGCGAAGGCGAGAACCGCCTGCGGGTGAGCGGACTGGCGTCCGACGCCCGGCTCGACCGGATCTATCTGGGCGTCTGTCCGCCGTTCGAAGAGGCGCCGGCGGCCACCCTCCCGGCCAGCGCCTTCCGGACGGCGCAGGACAGCCGGGAGGGGCGCATCCGGACGGTCCGCTCGCTGGGCTACGCCGACGGCGTGCTGGTCCTCCCCTTCGACACGCCTTCCTACGATACTGTAGAGGATGCGCCTTCCGTCGAATACGACCTGATCCTGGCGGCGGGAGAGAACCGCATCGAGATCCGCACGCTGCCCACCCTGCATGTCTACGAAGGCCGGCAGGCGCGCTATGCGGCCAGCCTGGACGGCGGCGAAGCGGCCGTCTTCGACATCCACACCGACGATTTCTCCGCCGAATGGCGCAAGAACGTCCTGCAGGGCTATTCTTCCCGAAGCCTGCACCTCTGCCTGGACAAGCCCGGGAAGCATACGCTCCGCATCTGCCTGCTCGACCCCGGCATCGTCCTCCAGGACATCCGGATCTATTCCGGTGCCCGCCCTTGACATCAACTGACCGCCGTCTGCTCGGCCTCGAGGTTCCTCTCAGCACGGGCACGATGGCGGTCAGCATAACCAATATTTAATTAATCCTAATTATAGCATTATAGAAATGCTCTGACGAATGTCCCGGGAACTGGCTGCGGCCGAAATGACGTATTCGCCCGCATCAAGTTTCCACGCCCGCTCATAGCCGTCGAACCAGCGCAGGTCCGCCAGTTTGACGGTCATCGTGAGCACTTCGCTGGCCTTGGGCTTCAGTTCGGACGTCTTTCCGAAAGCTCGGAGTTCCTTCACGGGTTTCACGGCGCTTCCTTCCGGCGCGCCGACATAGATCTGCACGGCTTCGCGGCCGCTGCGTTTGCCGGTGTTGGTCACCTTCACGCTGATCTTCAGCTCGTCGCCGTCGCGCTCGGCCTTCAGGTCGGAATACGCGAAATCCGTGTAGCTCAGGCCAAAGCCGAAAGGATACAGGATCGTCTCGGGATGGCGGTCGAAGTGGCGGTAGCCGACGAAGATGTCTTCGTCGTAGTTGACGTCGCCGGGATTGCCGTTGGACATCGGGAAGTCTTTGGCGGAAGAATAATCCTCATAACGTTTCGCGATCGTCATCGGCAGCTTGCCCGAAGGGGAAACCTTGCCGGCGAGGATGTCGGCCACGCTGTTGCCGGCTTCCTGCCCGTCCATCCAGGTATGGAGGATCGCATCCGGCTGGTCGCTCCAGCCCATGTCCACGATGTTGCCCATATTCAGCAGGACAATCACCTTCTTGCCGGCCTTGTGGAAGGTCTCGCAGAGCAGGTCGACGTTGGCCTGTTCGGTCTCCGAGAGATACCAGTCACCCGGGGTCAGGGTGCGGTCTCCGCCTTCGCCGGCCATGCGGCCGATGCTGTAGACGCAGACATCGTTGCGCTTGGCGGCCGCCTGCGCGGTCTCCCGGCTGATGGCCGTCTCCTGCACGGTGGGGATGATCCAGAAGTACTCCGCCGGCTGCTTGGCCTTCTCCTGCTTCACATAGTCACGGTAGGATTCCGCGAGCTGCTTGTCCAGCCGGAACCCGGCAGCCTCCAGTCCCGCATCGACGGTCACCTTGTAGGCGCGGTTCACGTAGCCGGAGCCGGAGCCGCCGACCATCGTGTCATAGGACGGCACGCCGAAGAGGGCCACCTTGCCCTTCTTGCCCAGGGGCAGGGCGCTTTCGTTCTTCAGCAGGACCATTCCCTGGGCCGCGGCCTCGCGCGTAATCTGGGCGTGCGCGGCGAGGTCGGGCTTGTTGCTGTACTCGTAGCGCTTGAAGGTGGGGGACGCCACCATCACCTGCAGGATGCGGCGGACGCAGTCGTCCAGGAAGCGGATGTCCAGGCGGCCGCTCTGCACGGCGTCGAGGATGTCGTCATACTGGTGGGGCGTGCCCGGCATCAGCATGTCGTTGCCGGCCGCAATCTGGCGGGCGCCGTTCTCCTCGGCCCACCAGTCGGTCATCACGAAGCCCTTGAAGCCCCATTCTCCGCGGAGAACGTCCGTCAACAGCCAGCGGTTCTCCGAAGAAAGCACGCCGTTGATCTTGTTGTAGGAAGACATGATGGTCCAGGGCTGGGCCTCCTTCACGACGATTTCAAAACCCTTGAGATAGATCTCGCGCAGGGCGCGCTCGCTGACGGAAGCGTTCTGCCCGTTGCGCAGGGTCTCCTGGCTGTTGGCGGCGAAATGCTTCACGGACGTACCGACGCCGTTGCTCTGGACGCCGCGGACGTATGCAGCCGCAATCTTTCCCGCGAGCAGCGGGTCCTCGCTGTAATACTCGAAGTTGCGCCCGCACAGCGGGTTGCGGTGGATGTTCATCGCCGGGGCGAGAAGCACGTCGGCGCCGTATTCCAGGACCTCGTTGCCCATGGCGGCCGTCACGCGCTCGACGAGTCCGGTATCCCACGACGCCGACAGGAGCGACCCGATGGGGAAGGCGGTGCAATAGTAGGTATTGTCATCACCCGGGCGGGTGGCGTCGATGCGGAGGCCGGCAGGGCCGTCGGCAAGGACCATCGTGGTGATGCCCAGCCTTTCCACGGGCACGACGTCACCGGCGGCGCCCTTCACGCGGCCGCTGGAGAAGGCGGTAACTCCGTCGCTCTGGGGCTTCTCGACAAGGCCGCGCATGTCCACGGACTTGCGCTCCGGCATCCCGGGCGCGGGCCCGGGGCCGTTCTCGTCTCCCACATAGCGGTTGGCGCCTACGACGAGGGTGATTTTCTCCTCGAGCGTCATCGCCTTCAATACCTCATCGTTATTGTTGCGGTCGAGCTGAGGGACCTGCGCGAAGGCCGCCATTGTACAGAGCAACGCTCCGGTTGTAAGGATTGCTTTCATATGCTACTCGATCCAGCCGGTGTACTCATCCGCGCCTTCGTATCCGGCGTTCTGCTTGAACTTATACTCCTCGCCGGCGCCGGCAGAAAGGTTGATCTGCTCGGTCGGAATCGGAGCGAAGCCCTTCGTGATCTCAAAGCGCTGGCCGTAGCCGCCGTTGAAATCACTTGCGTGGTTCGTGCTCTTTCTGCCCTTGAAGTAGCACTCGACGCCTTCCTGCTTGTCCAGCGCGGCCTTGGCATACTCCACGCCATAACGGCGCAGGTCACCGAGTCTCACGCCTTCGAATGCGAGCTCCCAGCGGCGCTCGTTGCGGAGGTTCTCTTCAGTCAGCGGGATGGCGGGCAGACCGGCGCGGGCGCGCACCTTGTCGAAGGACGCCTTGTTTCCATTGATCTCGGCATCCATCAGCAGGACCTCGGCGAAGCGGATCAGCACCATGTCGTCACAGAAGTTGTACTGGTAGTCGTCCTTGGTCCAGGAAAGGTTGTTGTACATGACGAGCAGATAAGACCATTTGATGGTTCCGGAGGCATCCCGGCCCATCACGGGCATCACCTTAGCCTGGTAATAACCGGTCTCCTGGCAGTTGTCACCCTTCACGCCGTAGTTATAGCCTCTCACGAAATCGTCGGGGCCCATGATGGAAGCCTCACGACGCGGGTCGTTGGGCTCGATGGTCTCCCATTCCTTGATGAAGGCGGGGCTGACGGGGCAGTTGCCGTATCCATAGCTCAGCGGGAAGGTGTCTCCGTTCAGGCACTTCTGCTTGTTGCCGCGGACACCGCCGATGAAGAGGGCGGTCTGGTTGGAATATTTCCGGTAGGGATCGCCGGCGCTCAGGGCGTTGAACTTGATCACGAACATCGCTTCCGGATTGACTTTTCCGTCATCGGACACATAAGCGTAGCCTTTGTCCTTCCACTTGGCCGGGCAAAGCTCGTCGGACATCGTGATGCGGTTGCTGTACGCCCACAGGTTATGGAAGTCCGGAACCAGGGAGTAGCCCGAATTCTCTACGCAGTCCTTGATATATGCGCCCACGGCCGATTTGGTAAGTTCCGTCCCGTCGGGAAGGCTGACCACCTCGTCGTTGTAGAAGCCGGAATAGAACAGGTAGACGCGACCGAGGAGGGCCTCAGCGCAGTATTTGTCGACGTGGCCGTCGCCAGCGGACCGCTTTGAAGGCATGATGTCGATGGCCGTCTTGAGGTCAAGCATGATCTGTCCCCAGAGCGCTTCCCCGGAAATCTGGGGAAGGGTGGGATCCGCCACGGTGGTCAGGGGGCAGGGCACGTTCCCGAACTGGCTCGCCAGCTCGTAGTAATAATAGGCGCGCAGGAACAGGGCCTGGCCGGTGTAATCGGCCTTCATCTCGTCGGAAATGAAAGAGCAGTCCTTGAGCACCTCGAGCGCGTTGTTCGCCCGCGCGATACCCACATAGCGGCTTTTATAGACTCCGTTGTATCCGTCGCCCTGCTTGAGCATCATGTCCGCAGCCTGGATGATGGAGACGTTGGCGCCGTCGCCGCCGAGGCATTCGTCGGCCGTCGCCAGCGCCCAGGGATAGTGCCACGTGACTTTGTTGGATTCCTGGATGGCGTTCAGGTTGTTGTAGATACCGGTCAGCATCTGCTCCACCTCTCCGGCATTCGAAGGGAAGTCGGCCGTGGTCTTGGTCATATAGTTGGTCGTATCGAGAAGACCCTCACAGGACGCAGCCAGAAGCGTCAATGCGGCAACTGCCGTTATTTTCAATAATGTTTTCATTTCAGACACGGTTATTAGAATTTGATGTTAAGACCCGCGAGGATGGTGCGGGGCTGGGGATAGAAACCGAGGTCGATGCCCTTGGCCCAGGAGTCAAATCCGCTGGACGTTCCGACTTCAGGATCCATACCCTTGTATCCGGTGATCGTGAACAGGTTCTGGGCCTGGACATAGAGACGGAGCTGGCCGAACGGGGAATCCTTCCACAGTCTTTTGAAATCATATCCGAGCGTCACCGTCTGGAAGCGGAAGAAGTCGCCGTTCTCGATGAACATATCGGTGTTGAGGCCTTTGCTGTTGCTGGAATACAGGATGGGCAGTTTGTTGGACGTGCCGGCACCGTGCCAGTAGTCATACACCTCCGTGGTATAGTTCTGATAAGGTCTGTGGCCGTACTGTCTCCAGGCACGGAAGACCTGGTGGCCGAACATGCCGTATCCGCTGACGCCGAAATCAAAGCCCTTGTAGTTGATGCTGATGTTGAGGCCCGCCGTGAAATGGGGGTTGGGGTCGCCGGTCATCCTCTTGTCGTTGTCCTGGTTGAGGACGCCGTCGCCATCGAGGTCAAGGACCCGGAGGTCGCCGGGCTGGGGATTGTCGCTGAGGGTCGGCTTGCCGGCTGCCAGCCAGGCGTCGACTTCCTCCTGCGTCTGGAAGACACCGTCCGTGACATAGGTATGGAAATAGCCGATCGGATAGCCGACTTCGGCACGGTACAGTTCGGCGGCCTGCTCGACGACGGCGCGGCCGTGGATGACACCCTCGCCGTTGGCGATGCGGGTGACGATGTTCTTGTTGTAAGCGCCGTTCACGCTGATGCTGTAGAAGAAGTCTTTGTTCACTTCGTCGTTCCAGGAAAGGGCAAGTTCGACGCCGGTATTGCGCACGTCACCGCCGTTGATATAAGGGGCGTCGGCGCCATAGTGACCCATGATGGGGGCTTTCACCAGCCAGTCCTTGGTGTCCTTCTGGTACCAGTCGAAGACGACTCCCAGGCGGCTTGCGAAGAAACGGGCGTCCAGACCGAAGTCAAGCTGCTGCGAGGTTTCCCAGGTAACATTGGGATTGGGGAGCTTGTCGGCGTAGGCGCCGTTGGCGGGCTGGTCGGTAATGCCGTTGGCGAAACCGTATCTGCCGTCGTTCGGGCTGACCTGGACAGTAGCCAGATAGTGGAAGTTGTCGATGGCGCAGTTACCGTTCTGGCCCCAGCTTCCGCGGAGCTTCAGGAAATTGAGGGTGTTCTTCACGCCCGCCATCCAGGGTTCGTTGGTCATCACCCAACCGGCGGAGACGGAAGGGAACGTACCCCAGCGGTGACCCGGAGCGAAATTGGAGGAGCCGTCACGGCGAAGGATCACGGAAATCATATATTTCTCGGCGTAGTCGTAGTTGATACGTCCGAAGTAAGATTCGAGGCCGCTGTCATCCCAGGGAGATCCCTTGATCTTGCTCTCCGTAATCAGGCCCTTCATGTTGCCCACATAGGCGTGCGTGGGATCGTCAACCCACTTTCCGTCTTCCCTGCCGGCGCCGACCGTCTCGCCGTAGCCGGAGTGCTCGATGGACATACCGACCATCGCGTCGAAGTTGTGCTGGCCGATATTGAACTTGTATGTCGCCGTATTCTCCCAGGACCAGTTCCATCCGAGGCTGGCCTCCTGGGACACCTTGTCGACATCGAGGAACTTCGTGGAATTGGCCTGATAGGTCATATCATAGGAACGCTTGCTGCTGGCACTTGCCTTATAGTTGAACTGGCTCCTGACAATCAGGTTCTTGATGGGCTGGATGCGCACGTTGGCAGACATGTTCAGCGCATAGTTGTATCTCCAGTTGTTGCCCTGGCTGGTTCTCGAGATCACATACAGCGGGTTGATGGCGTCGCCGTCGAACTTGAAGATCCCGTAGGCCGCGTAGTCCTCATAGGACGTGTACTCGCCGTCGGCCCTCCGCATGGGAGCGAGCGGGTTCGCCGTCAGTGCGTCGAACATATTGTTGGAGTACTGGTTGCTGAGGTTGATACCGCTCTTCGAGCTATAGGAGAAGTTCACGTTCTCACCGACGGTGATGATGTCGAGATCGTCCTTCCGGAGAACCACGTGGTCGGAGTTCAGGCGCACCGTCGCGCGCTTGTAGTTGGAGGCCGCCGGCTTGCCGAAGATACCTTCCTGGTTGGTGAAGCTGACACCCATCGAGAATTTGGACCGGTCAGTTCCGCCGGCCAGATTGACGGCATGGTTGGAAACGGGGGCGTTGTCGTTGTGGAACTCCCGGATCCAGTTGGTACCGGTGAAGGAACCGTCCATGATGCTCTGATAAAGGTCGGGGCTGAGGACGGTGGAGAAATCCGTGGGCGTGAGCCTGTTGTTCTTCTCCGCGGTGTTGATCACCTCGATATACTGCTTTGCGTCCAGCACGGTCGGGATGACGGGGGCGTTCTGCCACCCGACATAGCCGTCGTAGCTGATCTGGAGATTGCCTTCCTTGCCCTGCTTGGTGGTCACCAGGATGACACCGTTCGCGGCCCGGGCGCCATAAATGGCAGCCGAGGCCGCATCCTTCAGGATGTCGATGCTCTCGATGTCGGCGGGGTTGAGGGTGCTGATGTCGCCGCCGGCCACGCCGTCGATGACATACAGCGGCTTATAAGAGCCGATCGTACCCATACCGCGGATGTTGACGTTGAATCCGTCACCGGGCTGGCCGGAATTGGCGATGATGTTCACACCGGGTGTCGAAGACTGCAGCGCACCCAGCGCGCTGGTGTTGTTGAGCTTCGCGAGGTCCTCACCCTTGATCTGGATGGTCGAACCGGTGATCAGCTTCTTTTTCTGGACTCCGTAGCCGACGACGACCACATCCTCGAGGAACTCCAGGCTGCTGGTGAGCACGACGTTGATGACGCTGTTCCCGTTCACGGCCACTTCCTTGGAATCATAGCCGAGCGAAGAGAACTCCAGTACCGCGTCAGCGCGCGTCACGATCGTGAACTGGCCGTCCAGGTCGGAAACCGTACCGTTGTCCGTCCCTTTCTCAATAATACCGGCACCCATCACCGGCTGGTTTGTCTCATCGACAATACGGCCGCTCACGCTCAGGGTCTGAGCTTGGGCTGTTGAACTGAGAATTGCACCGATGACAAAAGCCAACGTCATGCAACATCTCATCAAGACAGTTTTTGACAATTGTTTCATAAGCAGTTGTTGAATTGATTGATTAGAGTGTATTATCTGTTGTTTCTGGCATTGTCGCATAGGTTCCGGTAGAACGCCCGGAAGTCGCTCCACCTGTAATAGGGAGCCTGTTCTCCGGGCAGCGGGAGCGTCACCTCCCGGCCGCAAAGAAGGGCCTTGACCAGGATTTCGCCGCCCGGCTTCCTGCTTTTGTAGAAGACCAGCTGGATATTGCCGGCCATGCAGGTATTGTAATTCTGGTATACGTATTTGAAATCGTCCGGATCGGTCGGGACCGTCAGGGAACCGTCCAGGCCCAGGAGGATGTTGAGCGGGCCGAGATAGGAATCGTGTCCGAAACGCAGGTCCGCGATTTCGGTACTCCTGCCCGAAATCACGGCCTCGGCCCTGTCCAGGATATCTTCGACGATGGGGACCGCGAGATAGCGCCTGGACCAGTAATGCCGGTAGGCGCCCGCGTTCGACACTTCCCACCGGCTGTACATTTCTTCCAGAGAATAAGGCTCCCCCATCATCCCCTCATATCCGATGCTGGGGAGAGAGGTGTAGAAGGTATTCAAGGTGGACTGGATGGTCATTTTCTCCCGTTCGCCCAGCGACGCGTCCTTGAAGAACATCTCCACGAACGGCATTCTCCTCGCTGCGGGACCGGCGGAGACGGAAGGCTCGCCCGCTACCGGGAACGGCTCCGGATCGATGGTCCAGCGCCGGGGATTTTCCTTCGCGTCCGGAACGACGGCGTCGAGCGTCGCCCGGGAAGCCCGCTGGAAAATATCCAGTTTGCGGTTCTGCCTGGCCAGCGACTGGCAGAAGGCGGCCATGCTGACGATGCAACGGCCTTCGAGGGAAGAGAACGCCTCGACGCGTCCGCCTTTCCGGAATATTTCCGGGAAAGAATCGTACATGGTCTTTGCGACGCGCACGTGCTGCTCATATCCCCGCGGCGTCAGCTCCGTGACGCCGACGGTCAGTTCCGGCAGGATGGAAGAGAACTGCCGGTAGAACGATTCTCCCGTTTCCGTGAGAATTCCCCTGGTATATGCGTCGGTCAGCAGCGAGTCCATGCGCCTGTACAGGGAAGCCTCCCAGTAGTAGCGGGACCCATGGCGGCCGTAATGGCTGAGGTAGAACGGCTTGTACCCTCTGGGCGGAGGGGTCGGCCTGCAGGTCTCGGTGGGATACGGGAAATCGTTGCCGTATGACCGCTGCGGATCCGCATAGACCTCTTCGCGGACATCCGCCCGCTGTCCCCAGGCCAGTGGGAACGAAAAAAGCAATAAGACAAGCAGTAAAATCTTGTTTTTCAACATGTTATAAAATGGTTACTATCGGTGTTTTGTTCTATTTCAGCACATTGCAAAATTATTCAACGCAATCAGCAACGATGGTAAAAAATGTTGCAATCTTGTGTCTACTACGTTTCATTGTCTTATATTTGAGCCGTGAAACGCTTGCTGCCAATCTTAACTGCCATACTGCTCCTGATACTCTGCCCGTCCGTGCACGGCGCGGAGTTCCGGCACCTGACCATCAACGACGGGCTGTCCGACAACAGCATCTACGTCGTGTTCAAAGACTCCCGGGGCTTCCTGTGGATCGGCACCCACGTGGGCCTCAACCGCTACGACGGTTTCCGCTTCAAACATTTCTTTGAGGGGCCGGATGCCATTCCCGACAATTCCATCAACGACATCTTCGAAGATGCGGAGGGGCGCCTCTGGATCCATACACCGCTGGGATACTCCTATATGGACCTTTCGGACGAGCGGGTGGTCCAGGACCCTTCCCCCTGGCTGGCCAGCCACGGGATCACGGGCAAGATCAACGTCCTGAAGGTCGATGCGCGCGGCAACATCTGGGCGGTCTGCGGCTCCACGCTCTATAAGGTGGAGCTCCGACCGGACAGGACCGGGTCATGGACCATTGAAGGCAAACCCGCCGACGTCCCGGCGACCGACCTGGTCTTCTCCGGGGACGAGATCACCCTCTGCTGCGCCGACGGGCGCATCGTCCGCATCGACCCCGTCACGATGAAGACCGTGTCGGTGGAGACCCCTGTCACGGGGAACTCCGACCTGACGGATACGAATTACCGGCTGTTCAAGGATTCCGCCGGCCTGGAGATCATCTTCACGGGCGAGGTCTCCTGGACCCACGACACCGCCACCGGCGAATGGAAGTCGCACCGTCTGCTGATCAAAGATGTGGCTACCGACGCTTCGGGGCGCGTCTGGATTGCCACCGACCACGACGGCCTGCTGATTTACACCCCGGGAGAAGATGTCGCGGACCTGTTCGGCCGCGAGCGGCCGGCTGACACGCCCTTCCTGGGCGAATGCATCCAATGCCTCTACAGCGACGACGACGGCGTCATGTGGCTCGGCACCTACAAGAGCGGGCTGAGTTTCATTTATGACGGGAAGAACACCTTTGCGCACACGCCGCTGGAAGACGTCACCACCGTCCTGGAAGACAACGCCGGAACCATCTGGCTCGGCACCGACGGCAGCGGCATCGTCCGCCTCGATCCCGAGACCGGGGAGCGCACCCATATCCGGATGGACCAGGACGGACTGCTTTCCGACATCGTGGTGAGCAGCACGCTTGCCCCGGACGGCTCCCTCTGGTTCGGCGGCTTCCGGAGCGGCCTCACCCGTTTCAGCGACGGCAACTGGACGGCCTACCACACGGCCGACGGCAAGCTGGCGAGCAACGACATCTGGGACATCAAATGTTCCCGGGACGGGAAAATCTATATCGGCACCCTCGGGGCGGGCCTGCAGGTCATGGACATCGCCACGGGCGCATCGGCGGTCTACAACCACGGGAACAGCCCGCTGAAGGAAGACCACGTCAGCTCGCTCTGCTTCTCCGAAAGCGGGCTCCTGTACATCGGGCACGCCAAAGGCGTCGACGTGTTCGACCCGCGGACCGGGACCATCCGGGCCGTCGGGTCCGGACAGCTGGACGGGCTGCACGTCCGGGATATCTTCATTGACTCCCGGGGCCTGCTATGGATTGCCTCCAACAAGGGCATCCACGCCTACGACATCGCCTCCGGGAAGGCTTACCTGGTGGATATCCGGGGCAACTCCACCAATTTCCACACCGTCTCCGTGGCGGAAGACTCCCTGGGCGGTCTCTGGGTGTGCTCCAACAACCTGCTCTCCCGCATCCAGGTGAATGCCGTGAAGGACGGCTGGAGTTTCTTCGCCACTTCATACGGGACGGACGAAGGCGTGCCGGACGTCCTCTTCAACAAGAATGCGATGGTCAGCCTCAGCAACGGCGACATCCTGGCAGGCAGCCAGCGGGGCATCGTAAGGATCGCCCCCCGGGACGTCATCGAGCGCCAGGACTCCACTTTTGTCATCTTCAGCGGAATCGTCCTGCCGGAGGGAGAGCGAAACGTAGAACCCCACATGTCCCTCTCCTGGAAGCAGCGCTCCTTCATCATCAACCTGGCCTCCTCCACCATCGGCAAGCCCGGCCAGCCGAGGTTCATCTTCAGCACGGACGGGAGCCAATGGACCCCGACGCCGGACGGCATGCCGGCCGTGCAGTTCGCCAACGCGAAATCCGGCCGGATGAAGCTGGAAGTCGCCATCGCCGATGCGGAAGGCAACGCTTCCGGGCCGGTGAGCAGCCTGGACATCACGGTCCGTCCGCCCTGGTACAGAAGCACGCTGGCCTTCCTCCTCTATTCCCTGCTGCTGCTCGGATTCCTGTCCGTCCTCTACCGGATCAGCCGGAAGCGCCGGGCGGAGCGGGAAGAAAAGGCCATTTCTGAAATGAAGCAAATCTTCTTCATCAATATCAGCCACGAGCTCCGCACGCCGCTTTCCCTCATCCTCTCTCCTCTCTCCGACGCGATCGGGAAGGAGCAGGACGCGCAGGTCAAGGGCGAGCTGACCATCGCCGAAAGGAATGCCCGCAAGCTGCTGGACATGGTGAACCAGATGCTCGACCTCAGGAGCCTGATGATGAACGCCCAGAGCGTCCATTTCTCGCGGAAGGACCTCGTGGACACGGTCCGCTCTTCGGTCGCGCAGTTCCTGGCCCTGAAGGAGAAAGGCATCACGCTGACTTTCCGGACCGCCAAGGACCATATCGAGATGCTGTTCGATGAGGACAAGGTCTCGAAGGTGGTGAGCAACCTCCTGAGCAACGCCATCAAATATACCGAAGAAGGCGGCCGGGTGAACGTCGACCTCTCCCTGGATGGCGGCGACGCCGTCATCCGGGTGTCCGACAACGGCAAGGGGATCCCCGACAAGGAGAAGCCGCATCTCTTCGACCGCTTCTGGCAGGGCGAAGGCTCCGCCAACAAGGGCGGGAGCGGGATCGGCCTCAACATCGTCCGGGAATATGTATCCATGCATGAAGGACGGGTGGAGGTTTCCGACACCCCGGGAGGCGGCGCGACGTTCACGGTGTTCCTTCCCGCCAAGGAATGCAACGCCTCCGGCGACGGATTCGTGAAGAGTTCGCTATACGAAGAAGAGGCGTCCGCAGGCGCCGGGCCGGACCGGACCGCAGCCCGCAGGGTCAACCTGCTGCTGGTGGACGACAGCGACGACTTCCTGGATTATCTCTCCGGCATCCTCTCTTCCGACTATAACGTCATCACGGCCACGGACGGCCTGGCGGCGCTGAAGAAGATGGAGACCCTCCGTCCGGACATCGTGGTCTCGGACGTGATGATGCCCAACATGGACGGCAACGAGCTCTGCCAACGGATCAAAGCCAACCCGGCGACGACCCACATCCCGGTCGTGATGCTGACGGCCCGGCTCACCGACGAGAACGAGAAGAAGAGCCGCGACTGCGGGGCGGACGACTACTTCACCAAGCCGTTCGACCTCCAGGTCCTCCGGGAGCATATCGCCATCCTCGTCTCCCGGACCGGCATCGACACCTCCGGCAAACTGAAGGCCCGCATCGAGGAGCGGAAAGTGGAATCCGTGGACCGCAAATTCGTCGACAAGGTGACGGCCTTCATCGAGGAGAACATCTCCGAAAGCGAATTGAGCGTGGAGCAGATCGCCGAAGCCATGGGCATGTCGCGGGCCAACATCTACCGCCGCATGGTCGCCGCCACCGGCAACACGCCGTCGGAGTTCATCAAGATCGTCCGGCTCCGCCACGCCGAGCGGCTGCTGATGCAGAGCGGGCTCACCATCTCCGAGATCTGCTACGAAGTCGGCTTCACCTCGCCGCGCTATTTCAGCAAGTGCTACAAGGAATTCTTCGGATACGTCCCTTCCAAGGCCAGACGGAGCTTCAGCAGGGAATAACCGACTTCTGACGGGATGTCGAGGGCCTGCAGGAAAGCGAATTCCTCCTGGCCGGCCTGCAGCATCTCATTGTCGCACAGATACCAGACCGTATCGTCTTCCGCCAGGTTGACGGGGAACTGCAGCAGCTGGAACAGCGGGCTGGCTTCGTTGGGATAATGCTCGATGTATGACTTGCGGCTGCGCTTGTCCCAGATCCAGACCGCGACCTCCGGCACGGCCGCCTTCTGCTGGAAGATCACGTTGAACAGCAGGAAGTTCCGGCTCTCGAACGCGTTGTTGACATAGTAGAGGTCGTGTTTCATCACGAGGTCGACCAGCTCCTCCTGGCTGCGGCACTGCAGGAGTTCTTCGGGCGCAGCATAATCCCCGAAATCCAGGGTGTACGTCTTCAGGATATTCCCTTGCGGGTCGATGCTGTATTGGAGTCGGTCGTGCGACTGGAAATACAGGCCGGACGTCGCGCCCGGGCGGCGGAACAGCTTCTCGAACCCGAATCCATAGGCGGAGAGCGTCGTCTTCCGCAACGGCAGCGCCGATTGGAGCGGCTTGAGCTCCGCATCCGCGAAAAGCAGCCGGTCGTCCGCATACGCGGCATCTTCCTCGTGGCACAGCGTGAAGCAGAGCCGGCCGTCGTCGAGGACGGAGACGGAAGACGCCGGCGCGGCCAGCGTGTGTCTTCCGACGAAGTCTCCGGACACCGTATACACCAGCACGTCGGTCCCCATGCTCAGGATATAGAGATTCCCCTGCCGGTCGACGTCCACATCATCGATGGCCATATATTCCTGCGGCCCGCGCCCTACCCGGGCGATTTTGTTTTGCAATTCGCCGGAGGCGTTGAAACAGAAGATGTTGTAATCGTAGTCGACGACCATGAACCCGGCCGCCGTCTCCTTGCACTGCATCACTTCCCCGATCATCGCCCCGGCCGTCCGGAGCGGCAGGATCTCCACCTTCGCGGCGCAGTCGTCGACGACCGAGCAGTTGGAACGGGTCTCAAACTTCAGGATTTCATCCGCGGACTTGTCGTCCGCGCACGAGAGCACGCCCAGGAGCAGCAGGGAAATGGAAAGGATTTTCTTCATAGTGTGATGGTTTTCTGTCAGCGTATACTGGATCTCCATGTCTCAAAGATACGCATTTCCTCTTTTGTCGTTTACGGGAGCAGGTCGGCCAGGATGGCGTCAAGGTCCGGGCGGCCTTCATGGACCAGGATTTCCCCGGTCCGGCAGTCGATCAGAAAGACTCTCGGGATAAACTCGATGCCATAGTCTTTATAAACCTTGCTGCTGCTTTTCGCCAACACATTGATCCAGACCATCTCTTTCTCCTTCACAAATGATTTCCATTCCGCGACTTTGGAATCCTGGGATATACTGTAGATTTCCAGGCCCTTGTCATGATACTTTGCATAGACATCCTTCAGCATGGGGATGGATTCAACGCAAGGCATGCACCAGGTCGCCCAGAAATCCAGGATGACATAGCGGATTTCCGGATTGTCAACGACAGCGCTCAGGCGGACAGGGATGTCGTCCGTGTCCGGATATTCCATATCGATGTAGTGCTGACCCACGAGATTGACCTCCTCTTCGAGCGCAGTTTTCTTGCTTGCCGACGCTTCCGCCCTGCGGGCCATGTTCTTTTTCAAGGTCGAGATATACTTCTTATAGGCCTTGGCCAGGTCCGGGGACAGACGGTCAATGATTTCCGATGCCCGGGGGAGGTCTTCGTAGAAATCGTCAGCATAAACCAGAGCCAGGAGATTCGTTTGCTCATTGCTGATCGCCTCCTCCCAAAGAGCTTCCTTTGCATCGGGATCTGCAGTCACAATCTTCTGGTAAGCATCATTCAGGACCGTCCCTGTCGCGCCCGTGCCCATATCCGACTCATCTTCGGCCTGGACATCGACGAGGATGGTTCCGGGCTCCAGGAAGAAATCCTTCAGCTGGCCCCCGTCATACGGATTGGCATAGACATCCTCGGGATTCTTGGCATACAGGAACACGTGGGTCGGAGCCGCGACGGGGAGCTGAAACTCAAAGGTCCCATTCTCGACCGTCGTAGAGGCAAGGGGCTTCCATTTGTTCCATTCGTCCTGCAGAACGAGTTCCGCCCCTTCCTTGACACCCTGGACGGTACCCTTCACGATACAGTTGTCGCCGGTCTTCTTGCACGACACCACGGCCAGCAGCACCATCGCCGCTGCCAGGAACTTGTTTTTAAATATACTGCCCATCTGTTTTCGTTTTCCAAATATACGCATTCTTCCACGAATTCCGCCACGCCCCTCCGTTTTTTGAAGCACCTGATTATGAGGCGATTGCGGTTTTGCTTGCGGGCATGTTCCCGCAAGCAGAAAATCCAACCGCCCGGAATACAAGCAGTTGGATTTACGCGTGCCTCGGGCGGGACTCGAACCCGCACCTTAATCTGTGACTGGGCGGACAGGAAGCCCATGGCTGCGAAACAGTGTTTCCGTCTCGATTGAACGGGGCCAACCCGTGTGCCAGCCAAGCGAACCTCCCGGGAAGAAAGAGAAGCACCACGCTTCGACCGGATTGTCCGAATTGAGGGAAGAAGTCCAGTACTGCCCAGTCTTGGAGGGCTCTACGGGTGCAACTCCCATCCAGACACCGGAGGCCGGAAGGTATATGGAGTTGCCATTCTTTTTGCTGGTAACCTTGAAGCCCCCTATCAGAACCTTGAAATCCCCTTCTTCGGACGCCCTCTGCGTCCAAGCCCAAGAGCAATTCTCCAGGAGTTCGGTCCATTCTTCTGCGGTAGGAATCCGCCAATTCTCACCCCATTTTTGACAAGCGACATCGTCGGCGCTGTCCAGGCGCGTCTTTCCGTCCGAACCGCAATACTCCGTGAGGACCGAAGGATCCTGCTTGTCGAGCAAAATCTCATCCATATCAGAATAATCGGGCGTATTACTCATGCTGTAGTTCCTCCACCAATAGCTCTCCTTCGCCTCAACCTCGCCCCAGGCAAAATAGCTGCCGACGTCGAAGGTCGACGACGCACCGACATTGCAGGATGCCCATTTGACGCTCAGCCCCAGATCGACGGCTTCCTGCGCAAAGCCCGTCCGGGCGCTCAGCCCCAGGACGGCGAGAACAAGAATAAAATGCAATTTCTTCATTGAAGTGATTCATATGTGGTTCGGGTAATAAAGTTAGGCATTCCCACCCAATAATCAAAAACCATTTCAGCATAACGCAAAGAGAGCACCGGATAATCGGTGCTCTCTTGTGCCTCGGGCGGGACTCGAACCCGCACGGCCGTTTCGGGCCAAGGGATTTTCTTACCACTATGGCTTTCGCCACCAGTCGTTGTTTGTGGTCCGGACTATTCCTTCACCGTGGATCCTCGATCTTTAGGTGTGTCGTGTCTAGTCTCTGCACCTTCCTCCTGCCGGAGGCTTGGCTCAAGATTACCATCGGCATTATCCGTTAAGGCTTCCTTGACTTTACGACATTCTACGTCATCCCTTTCGGAATGCGCACTCAAATTTGTCTAAGTCCCTCGTGTCTACCATTCCACCACCAAGGCGTGGGTGCAAAGGTAGCTATTTTTCGTCAACTACCAATGCCCCGGGATATCTGCGGGTCTAGCGGCCGCCCATGCCGAAGAATCCGCGCGGCTCGGTCCTGGCCTCGGGGTCGATGACCTTGGCCACGGTCGCGGCGATCTTGCGGGCGCCCTGCTGGGTCGGATGGATGCCGTCCGGCAGGTAAAGGGCCTCCTGGCCCTCGAAGGCCGTATGGAGGTCGATCACGCCGGCGAGGCCGTTCTTCTTGACGGCCTTCTCGATGATCGGGATGATCTCCCCGGCAATAACCTGCTCGTCGATGGTCCAGCTGTCCTTGATGGCCGGAATCGGCGTGCAGAGGTAGATCTTCGGCTGCGAAGGCAGGGCCTTGAGCGCGTCGACCATCTTCTGCAGGTCGCCGGCGAACTCCTTCTTGTGGGCCCAGTTGTAGCCCTTGGAGTCGTTGGTGCCGAGCTTGATGACGACCACGTCGGGCTGGAACGCGAGCGCATCCTGCCAGGCGAGTTCGTTCATATACGGGTAGTCGCCGGAATTCATCACGGTGCGGGCGCTCACGCCGAAGTTGCGCACCCAGTAGTTGTCGCCGAGCATCGTCTGCATCTGGGCGGGATAGCCGTTGAGGGCACGCAGGTCTATGCCGTCGCCGTCGGTAATGCTGTCACCGATGCAGGCCACGCGGACGGCGCCCGGTTTCGGGGCCTTGAGCCTTTCCAGCCAGGAGGAGAGGTCGGAGACCATCTGGTCGTGGTAGGCGAAGAAAGGCATATAGCCGTAGCCGTGGCCGCCGGTCGGGTAGATGTGCAGCGAGCAGTCGTTGCCGGCGTTGCGCATCGCGGTGTAGTAGGCGACGGCGTTCGGCACGGGCGGGACGAGGTTGTCGTCGCTCGACAGCACGATGAAGGCGGGCGGGGTGAGGTGGCTGCGGACCTGGTACTGGTTGCTGTAGAGGCGCACCAGTTCAGGGTCGGCCTGCTGGTCGCCGAGCAGGCCGTCCAGCGAGCCCTGGTGCGTGCCGGGGCCCATCGTGATGACCGGATAGACCAGGATCTGGAAATTCGGGCGCAGCTCGTAGGGCGTGTGCGTGGCGATCGTGGAGGCGAGGTGGCCGCCGGCGGACGAGCCCATGATGCCGATGTCGTCGGGATTCAGGCTCCAGACGGCGGCGCTGTCGCGCATCGTGCGCATCGCGTTCTCCACATCCGTGAACGGCAGGCTGCGGTCGCCGTGGGGGATGCGGTAGTTGACCAGCGCGAAGGCGATGCCGCGCTCGTTGAAGAACGGCGCCCAGGCGGCGCCTTCGTGCGTGTTGGACAGGACGGCGTATCCGCCGCCCGGGCAGCACACGACGCCGCGGCCGCTCGGCTCCTGCGGCAGGTACACCACCATCTGCGCGGCCCCGTCGGGCGTGAGGTCCAGGGTGAACTGGCGCGCCGGACGGGCAAGCCCCTCGGGCTCGGCGGCCTGTCCGAACGGGAAACCGGGCTGCGCGCCGGCGGTCAGCGTGGCGGCGAGCAGCAGGGAAACAATCAGGATCTTTCTCATATAGATTGGTTATTAATCAGAAATACTTCTTTTCCTGGCGGTCCAGCGAGATGAAGATGAACAGCATCACGGAGAACGCCCACAGCGACGAGCCGCCGTAGCTGAGCAGCGGCAGCGGGATGCCGATCACCGGCATCAGGCCGATGGTCATCCCGATGTTGATGAACAGGTGCATGAACAGGCACGCGGCCAGACAGTAGCCATAAATCCGCGTGAACGACTCCCGGCTCTTGTCGGCGTCCGAGATGATGCGCCAGATCATGAACACATACAGCAGGATCACGGCCAGGCAGCCCAGGAAGCCCCACTCCTCCCCCACGGTACAGAAGATGAAGTCGGTGCTCTGCTCCGGCACGAAGCCGTAGGTGGTCTGCGTCCCCTGCAGGTAGCCCTTGCCGGAGAAGCCGCCGGAGCCGATGGCGATCATCGACTGCCGGACGTTGTAGCCCACGCCCGCCGGGTCCTCCTTCAGGCCGAGCAGGACCTCGATGCGCTTGCGCTGGTGGTCCTGGAGGACGTTGTTGAACACGAAATCCGTGGCGAAGACCACCATCACGCCCGCCACGAAGGCGAGCACGGTGCGGGTCAGCGCCGTGCGGCGCCGGACGCGCTCCTCCCGCCGGCTGCTGCGCAGCACCTGGAGGAAATAGCCGAGGCACACGGCCAGCAGCACCGCCACCGGCACCCATCCGGGTGCGATGAGGGTCAGGATGAACAGCAGGATCGCCATGCCCATCAGGAACAGCCACCAGCCCGACAGGCCCTCGCGGTACAGCACGAAGATGAAGCCGACATAGACCAGGGCGGAACCCGTCTCGCTCTCCCCCAGGATGGCCAGCATCGGCAGGCCGATGATGGCGGCCACCCACAGGAAATGCCTGCGGTTGGACAGGCGGAAGGCCGGTTTGCTCATCACCGCCGCCAGCAGCAGCGAGGTGGTGATCTTGGATATCTCGGCCGGCTGGAACTTGACGGGGCCCAGCTCGAACCAGGAATGCGAGCCCTTGACGTCCCGGCTCACGAAGATGACCAGCACCAGCAGGAAGAACACGCCGATGTAGGCATAAGGCGAAAGGACCTCCCAGAGCCGCGGATGGATGACGAACAGGATGAGCAGGTCCAGCGCGAACGCGGTCAGCATCCAGATGAACTGCTTGCCGCTGCGCGCGCTCCAGTCGAAGATGGAAGACGGTTCCGTGCTGTGGATGGACGCATAGATGTTCATCCAGCCGATCAGGATGAGCAGCAGGTAGCAGCCCACCAGCCACCAGTCCACGGTCTTTCCAAGTCCCCGGTCGAAGGAGCCGGGCATTCCGTCTGCCTGTCTCATATCAGAAGAATCGGGTGGTCATCATGCGGTCCTCCATATACTGCCGTTCCGGAGAAATCTCGCCGTTGAGATACTTCTCCAGCATCAGCGAAGCCACCGGCAGCGCCCAGGTGGCGCCAAAACCGGCGTTCTCGACATACGCGGCCACGGCAATCTTCGGATTGTCCTTGGGCGCGAAACAGATGAACACGGAATTGTCCTTTCCGTGGGGGTTCTGGGCGGTGCCGGTCTTGCCGCACACGTCCAGGCCCGGGATGCGGGCGCTGAAGGCGGTGCCGCCCGCCGAGCCGCCGCCGTTGACGGCCATGTACATGCCCTCCACGGCCGTATGGAAATGGGTGGTGTCCACCATCGTGTACTGCCGCTCCTTGTATTTGGGGTCGATCTCGACCCCGTCGGAATCCTTGACGATGTGGGGAATGTAGTAGTAGCCGCGGTTGGCCATGATGGCCGCGAGGTTCGCGATCTGCAGCGGCGTTGCGCCGATCTCGCCCTGTCCGATGGACAGCGAGATCACGGTCTGGAAGCGCCAGGCGCCCTTGCCGTAGATCTTGTCATAGAAGGCCGAGGTCGGGATGTTGCCGCCCAGCTCGGACGGGAAGTCGCTGCCGAGCTTGCGGCCGAAGCCGAAGCTCTGCACATACTCGCGCCAGACGTCCAGGGCCTCCGCCGTGTTCTTGTATTTCTTGTTGTCCAGGATGTTGCGGAAGACGTAGCAGAAATAGCCATTGCACGAAGTGGCGATGGCGCTCAGCAGGTTCAGCGGCGAGGCGTGGCCGTGGCAGCCGAGCCGGCGGTTGTTGCCGTACGGGAAGCCGTAGTTGCACGGATACATGTTGGACGGCTGCAGGACGCCTTCCTGCAGGCCGATCAGGCCGTTGATCAGCTTGAACACGGAGCCCGGCGGGTAGGACGCCATCACCGTGCGGTTGAACATCGGTTTGCGCGGGTCGCGCGAAATCTCGGCGTAGTGCTTGCCGATGTCGCTCAGCACGTCCACGTCGATGCCGGGGCTCGAGACCATCGCCAGGATCTCGCCGGTGGACGGCTCGATGGCGACGACCGACCCCACCTTGCCGGCCATCAGCTGCTGGCCGTACTGCTGCAGGTGCGCGTCGATCGTGGAGACGACGTCCTTGCCGGGCTCGGCTTCCTTGTCGTCCTCCCCGTCCATGTAGGGCGACTGCACGCGGTTGCGGGAGTCGCGCAGGAAGATGTGGTAGCCCTTGACGCCGCGCAAGTCCGCTTCGCGGGCCGCTTCCAGGCCGGTCTTGCCGACATAGTCGCCCGAGCGGTAGTCGGGATGGTTCTTGATGAAGTCCGCATCCACCTCGGAGATGTAGCCGAGCAGGTTGCCGCCGGCGTTGAAGGGATACTGGCGCACGCTGCGCACCTCGGCCTTGAAGCCGGGGAAGCGGTAGGACTCCTCGATGAAGCGGATGTAGTTCTCCTGCGGGATGTGCTTGAGCAGCGTGAGGGTCTGCCAGCCGATGCGGGTGCGGTACTTGCGGTAGTAGGCCATCCGCTCGCGGATGAAATCCGCCTCCACGCCCAGCGCCTCCGCCAGGGCCAGCGTGTCGAAGGGGGCCACGTCGCGCGGCGTCACCGCGATGTCGTAGCAGACTTCGTTGCCCACGAGGATCTCGCCGTTGCGGTCGTAGATGACGCCGCGCGGCGGGTAGATGTAGTTGTAGACCATCGAGTTGTTCGATGCGTCACGCTTGTATTTGTCGTTGATGATCTGGATGTAGAACAGCTTCACCAGCAACAGGGCCGCCACGGCCACGAGGCCGAAGAGCAGACGGTTCTTGCGGTTCATCTCCATCGCTCGCCGGTCTGTTCAAGCATCAGGTAGGCGATAGCCATGGATACGGCGGAGCTCGCCAGCAGGGAGATGCCGAACTTGAGGGCGCCGAAGCCCAGGGAATACATCCCGGCGCCGTCCACCCAGATGTGGATGATGAGGTAGATCGCCGTCAGGATGACGATGCAGAGCAGGAATTTCGGCCAGCCCTGCCGGTGGAAGGAGAGGTCTTCGCCGCGGGCGAAGAGTTCGGAGCCGAAGGCCAGCCGGACCACGCTCTGGCGCATCAGCGCCACGGGGACCAGTGCGAGGGAGGTCAGCCCGAGCTGCCCGGTCACGAGGAAATCGGCCACCAGGCCCGACAGGAAGGCCACGACCATCGTGCGGACCGTTCCGTACCGGAGCGGGAGGCACAGGATGAGCGCGGGCAGGTAGACCAGCAACAGGTACTGCGTGAAATTGAAATAATTCCACACGGCCACCTGGGCCAGGAACAGCAGGATGAATTTGATGGCCGAAAGTTTCATCGCGCGTCCTCCGTCTTTTCTTCCAGCGAAAGGATCTCCGTCCGCTCCAGGTTCTCCACCACGGTCACGTAGCGCAGCGCGGCGAAATCCTGGAACAGGAACACCTCCACCTGCAGGGTGGATCCGTCCACGAGACGCGCGTCGCCGGTGACTCCGATCGGAAGGCCCGGAGGGAAGATCGTCGAATAGCCGCTGGTCCGGACGGTGTCGCCCGGCGTGATTTCATAATGCGGCGGGAGGTCGCGCAGGATGGCGCGGCCCGTGCCGCGGCCGTCCCAGGAGAGGGGCGCCACGATGTCGGTCCGCCCGAGCCGCGCGCCCACGCTCATCTCGGGATTCATGAGCGTCAGGCCATAGGCGTAGTGCCGGTCCACCGCCTCGACGATGCCGACCACGCCGCGGTCGGAAATGATGCCCGACTGCGGGCGGATACCGTCTTCGGATCCTTTGTTGAGGATGATGTAGTTGCGCGTGCGGTTGCGGCTCATCTTGACGACGGTCGCCGGCGTGAAGCGGTAGCTGGCCGCTTCGCGCTCCGCCATCCTGTCCAGCTCCTCCTGCGCCACATCGCGGCGCTCATAGGCGCGCAGGCGCTCCTGCAGCCGGGCGTTCTCCGCCTGGAGATCCCGGTTGAGGCGGTCGAGCTGGAACTGGCTGCGCACCGTCTCGCCGCTGCCCCACAAGAAGGCCATGGTGCGGTGCGACATTCGCGTGAGCCAGATATTCTGCATCGTCGAACTGCCATGCAACAATGCGAGCGCAGCAACCTCCAACAGGATGAAGGTTGCCGCGCACACGAAATAGGATGACGTTTTCTGACCCCGCGGCATCCTAACGCATCAGGAAGGAATACCGGTCGGTGTGCTTGAGCGCATCGCATGTGCCGCGCGCCACGGCGTGGAGCGGATCTTCGGCCACATGGAAGGCGATATTGACCTTGTCCTGGAAGCGCCGGGCCAGGCCGCGCAGCAGGGCGCCGCCGCCGGACAGATAGATGCCGTTCTCCACGATGTCGGCGTAGAGCTCCGGCGGGGTGTTCTCCAGGACGTGCAGGATGGACGTCTCGATCTTGGCGATGGATTTGTCGAGGCAATGGGCGATCTCCTGGTGGGTGATCGTGGCCTCGACCGGGTGCGCCGTCATGAGGTTCGGGCCGCGCACGATGAACGGCTCGGGCTGCTCGTCTTCGGGCAGGTCGGGAATCACGGCGCCTACAGCCATCTTGATCTTCTCGGCGGTGATCTCACCGACCTTGATGTTGTGCTGCTGGCGGAGGTAGTACTGGATGTCGCTCGTGAACACGTCGCCGGCCGTACGGATGCTGTCCTGCTGGACCAGGCCGCCCAGGGAGATCACGGCGATCTCCGTGGTACCGCCACCGATGTCGACGACCATGTTGCCCTGCGGTGCCTCGACGTTGAGACCAATACCGAGGGCTGCCGCCATCGGCTCGAAGATCAGGAAGACGTCGCGACCGCCGGCGTGCTCGGTGGAGTCGCGCACGGCGCGGATCTCCACCTCCGTGGAGCCGGAGGGGATGCCCACCACCACCTTGAGGTTGGGGGTGAAGAGCTGGCGGTGACGGCCGCCGGCCTGCTTGATGAAGCCGCGGATCATCATCTCCGCCGCATTGAAGTCGGCGATCACGCCGTCGCGCAGGGGGCGGACGGTCTTGACGCCGGGACTCGTGCGTTCGTGCATCAGTTTGGCCTGCGTGCCAAGGGCGATGCATTTGCCCGTATTATTGTCGATAGCCACGATGCTGGGCTCGTCCAACACGATCTGGTCGTTCTGATAGATGACGGTGTTGGCGGTGCCGAGGTCGATGGCCAGCTCCTGATTCAGGAAAGAAAATGCCATAGCGTAACCGGTTACTGATTGAATTACAAATGTAAATAAAAATCCTTAATTTTGTGGAAAGAAAACATCTTTTATGCGCAGAAAAATATACGGTATTTTCGTGGCCGGCGGAAGCGGCACCCGGATGGGCGGAGAAGTCCCCAAGCAGTTCCTGATGCTGGACGGACGCCCCATCCTCCAGCGCTCCATCGAGTGCTTCCTGGAGGCCGAGCCGGACCTCAAAGTCATCACCGTATTGCCCCGCATCCATTTCCAGACCTGGAAGGATCTCTGCGCCGTCCACTCCTTCCACTGCCCGCAGACCCTGGTCGCGGGCGGGCTGACCCGTTTCCATTCCGTGCAGAACGCGCTCCGCAAGGTGCCCGACGGCGCCATCGTCGCCATCCACGACGGCGTGCGCCCGCTCGTCAGCCCGGCGCTCGTCCGGCGGATGCTGGACCGGATGGAGGAGGAGGGCTGCCGGGCGCTGCTGCCCGTCGTGCCCGTCGTCGACACGCTGCGCTCCACGGACCCCGCCACGCCCGATCCGGACCGCTCCAGGATTGTCGCGGTCCAGACGCCCCAGATCTTCCGCTCCGAGGACATCAAGGCCGCCTACACGCAGGCCTACGACCTCTCGTTCACGGACGACGCCTCCGTGGCCGCCCGCAAAGAAATACCGCTCACCCTGGAGCAGGGCGAGCGGTTCAATCTCAAAATCACGACTCCCGAGGATCTCGTCCTCGCAGAGGCCATCCTTACACGGCGGTAATCGCGTGGAAGCTGGTGCTCTTGTAGTCCTTCACCCACACTTCGCGCTCGAAAGACTGGTCCAGGGAGATCATCGTGTCCGTCGACTGGATGTAGGGGATCCGCTGGATGGTGTTCAGCAGAATACTCATCAGGTGCTCATTGTCGAAACAGTACACCTTCAGGAAAAGGGCGGCCTTGCCGGTCACGAAGTGGCACTCCACAATCTCGGGAATGTGTTTCAGTGCGGCGACGACGTCCGGATACTTGTTGTCCTCGGACAGGTTCACGCTGATGAACGCGCAGACGTTGAGTCCGAGCGCGTTGGGCTTGACGACCATCCGCGAACCGGTGATGACACCATTGCTCTCCATCTTGTGGACGCGCTGGTGGATCGCAGCCCCGGAAATGCCGCATTCGCGGGCGATTTCCAAGAACGGCATGCGAGCGTTGTTGACCAGGTAGGAAAGGATTTTCCGGTCGATAGCATCAATCTGGTAGTTCGCCATAATTATGATCTTTTCTTGAATCTTCTGGTCTTGGAAGAAGCGTCCGGTGCGGGAGCTTCCGCAATGATCCTGCGGCAGTCCTCCTCCGTCAGCGTGGTGGCGTCCGTCCCGCGGGGAATACGGAAATTGCGGCCGTCGAACTTGATGTAAGGGCCGTAGCGGCCGTTGACGACGGAGATGCCCGCCTCCTCGAACTCGCGGATCGAGGGATTCGCGGCCGTGCCGGAAATGGCCTCGCTCACCAGCTTCTCGCACTCCTCCTGGCTGATCCGCAGGGGATCGGCGCCGCGCGGCAGGGAAATGTTCTTGTCTCCGTACTTGATGTAGGGGCCGAAGCGGCCCTTGAGGACCTGGATCTCCACGCCCTCGTACACACCGACACGGCGCGGGAATTCCAGGAGCTTGAGCGCCTCCTCGAGGGTCAGCGTCTCGATGAGCTGTCCCTTGGCGAGGCTGGCGGACTGGCGGTCGTCGCCCTCGCCCTTCTGGACGTAGGCGCCGAACTGTCCGAAACGGGCGATGACGGTGCGGCCGTCGGCGGGATCGACGCCGATCACGCGCTCGACGTGGCTGTACTGCCCGTCGCTCATCGTCGTTTCCACTTTCTTATGGAAGTCGCCGTAGAAGGAGGAGATCACGTCGTTCCAGACCTTCTTGCCCTCGGCGATGCTGTCGAAATCCTTCTCCACGTCGGCCGTGAAGTCATAGTCCATGATGCGCGGGAAATTCTCCACGAGGTAGTCGGAGACCACCACGCCGATCTCCTGCGGGATCAGCTTGCCGCGCTCCGCACCCACCGACTCCGTCTTGTTGCTGATGCTGACGGTGCCGTTCTTGAGCGCGAAATTGGACACGGGGACCTTGCGGCCCTCGACGTCGCCCTTGAAAATATAGCCGCGCCCGGTGGTCAGCGTAGAGATGGTCGGGGCATAGGTGGAAGGACGGCCGATGCCGAGCTCCTCGAGTTTCTTGACGAGGGTCGCCTCGGAGTAGCGGGCGGGCGCCTGGGTGAACTTGCACTCGGCGGTGAGGCCCTTTTCCGTAAGGATGTCCCCGGCGTTGACCGGCGGCAGGATGGTGGTGTTGTCCTCCTGGACGTCGTCGTCGCTGCCCTCCATATAGAGTTTGAGGAAGCCGTCGAAGAGAATCTCCGTGGCCTGGATGCCGAACTGCTCCGGGCGCTTGTCCGAAGACAGCTTGATGGAGGTGCCGAGGACCTTGGCCTCGGACATCTGGGAGGCGACGGTGCGCTTCCAGATCAGTTCGTAAAGTTTCTTCTCCTGGGCCGTGCCCTCGATCTCCGTGTTGGCGATGAAGGTCGGGCGGATGGCCTCGTGCGCCTCCTGGGCACCCTTGGCACGGGTCTTATACTGACGCGGGTGCGAATACGCCTCGCCGAAATTCTCCAAGATGAACTGCTTGGAGGTGCCGAGCGCCAGGGCGGACAGGTTGGTGGAGTCCGTACGCATGTACGTGATCAGACCGCGCTCGTAAAGGCCCTGCGCGAGGCGCATCGTCAGGCTCACCGGGAAACGGAGCTTGCGGGCGGCCTCCTGCTGCAGGGTGGAGGTGGTGAAAGGCGGAGCCGGGAAACGGACGGCGTCCTTCTTCTCGACGGAAGCGACGCGGTACGTGGCTCCGACGCTGTCCTGCAGGAACTTGCGGGCCTCGTCCGGGGTGGAGAAGCGGGTGTCGAGCAGGCCCTTGACCTTGACGCCGCCGGCCAGGAACTGGCCCTCCACCTTATAATAAGGTGAACTCTGGAAGGCGATGATCTCCTTCTCGCGGTCCACCACCAGGCGCAGCGCCACGCTCTGCACGCGGCCGGCCGACAGGCCCCGCTGGATCTTGCGCCACAGGATCGGCGACAGCTCGAAGCCGACGAGGCGGTCCAGCACACGGCGGGCCTGCTGCGCGTTGACGAGGTTGTCGTCGATGTCGCGCGGCGTCTCGATGGCATGCAGGATGGCGTCCTTGGTGATTTCGTGGAAAACGATGCGGCGCGTGCGGGCACGCTCGAGGCCGAGCGTCTCGACAAGGTGCCAGGAAATGGCTTCTCCCTCACGGTCCTCATCGGAAGCCAGCCAGATGAGCTCGGCCTGGGCGGCGGCCTTCTTCAGTTCGGCGACGACCTTCTTCTTCTCGGACGGCACCACATATTCGGGCTTGAACCCGGCCGCGACGTCCACGCTGAGCTTCTTGTCCTGCAGGTCGCGGATGTGTCCGAAACTGGACATGACCGTAAAATCCTTCCCTAAATATTTCTGAATGGTCTTCGCTTTGGCCGGAGACTCGACGATGACTAAGTTCCCTCCCATTTTACTTCTCTTTTCTATTTCGGACTGCAAAGAAAATCAGAAACTCGGTAAAATTCAAAATTTAATCGTTAATTTTGCGTTCATTAAGAAGGGGTCATAATATAATTATGACAAATTTTTTGCCGATGAAAGAGAACACCAAGAAGAAGATTGTCAAGTGGTTTTGGATCCTTGTAACGGCTCCTTTCGCCCTTGTGCTCCTGCTCGTCCTGCTGGTGGGCATCTTCGCGAAGATTCCCTCCTTCGAGGAACTCGAGCACCCCGACAACAAACTCGCTACGCAAGTCATCGCCGAGAACGGAGAAGTTCTCGCCACGTTCCATATCGAGAACCGCACCTACGTCAGCTACGAAGAGCTTTCCCCGTACCTCGTCCAGGCCGCCGTGGCCACGGAAGACGCCCGTTTCTACAAGCATTCCGGCATCGACATCAAGGGCCTGGGGCGCGTGTTCTTCAAGACGCTCCTGATGCGCGATTCGAGCCAGGGCGGCGGCAGCACCATCACCCAGCAGCTCGCCAAGACGCTCTACCCGCGCCGCGAGATCACCAACAAGTTCCAGATGGTGGGCATCAAGCTCAAGGAGTGGATCACCGCCGTCAAGATCGAGCGCGACTACACCAAGGAGGAGATCGTGGACATGTACCTCAACTCCATCTTCTTCGGCAGCAGCGCCTACGGCGTCAAGGCTGCCGCGGAGACGTATTTCGCCAAGGAGCCGGCCGACCTGACGGTCGAGGAGGCGGCCCTGCTCGTGGGCATGGTCAACAAGCCCACGCGCTACAACCCCGTCCTCAACCCCGAGTTCTCCCTGCAGCGCCGCAACTTCGTGATCGGCCAGATGGAGCGGAACGGCTACCTGACCGAGGCGCAGCGCGATTCCATCCGCCAGATTCCGATCAAGCTCAATTTCCAGGTGCAGGACCACAACGCCGGCCGCGCCCCGTATTTCCGCGACATGCTGCGCCGCGACATGCAGGCCTCGCGCCCCAAACGCTCCGACTACCAGTGGCCGGAGGACTACGCGCACGACTCCCTGCGCTGGCGCGACGACCCCATCTACGGATGGCTCAACAAGCACAAGAAGGCCGACGGCAGCCAGTACGACCTGGACCGCGACGGCCTGCGCATCTATACCTCCATCCATTATAAGATGCAGCAGTATGCCGAGGAGGCCGTCGAGGAGCATCTGGGCAAAAACCTCCAGAAGGCCTTCGACCGCGAGCTCCGCGGCAAGCGCAACCGCCCGTTCGCCAACGACGTGACCGCCAAGATGACGGAGACCCTGATGAACCAGGCCCGCAAGTGGAGCGACCGCTACCGCCTGCAGCACCGCGCCGGCAAGTCCGACGCCGAGATTTTCGCGCAGTTCTCCAAGAAGGAGAAGATGCGCGTTTTCGCCTGGAACGCCAAGGGCTACGTCGACACGCTGATGACCCCCGACGACTCCATCCGCTACTACAAGAGCATCCTGCGCTGCGGCTTCATGGCCATCGAACCCAACACCGGCTACATCCGCGCCTACGTCGGCGGCCCCAACTACCGCTATTTCAAATACGACAACGTCCGCCAGGGCAAGCGTCAGGTCGGTTCGACCATCAAGCCCTACCTTTATACACTGGCGATGCAGGAGGGCATGACCCCCTGCGACCGCGTGGTCCTGCTCCCGCAGACGTTCCTGCTGCCTGACGGCAACGTATGGACGCCGCGAAGCACCGACAAGGAGGAGATGATCGGCCAGACGGTCACCCTGCGCTGGGGCCTCGCCCACAGCTCCAACAACGTCTCGGCCTTCCTGATGAAGGAGCTCGGCCCGGCCGCCATGGTCCGGATGGTCCACCAGATGGGCGTCCAGACGCACCTCGACGAGGTATACTCGCTGTGCGTGGGCGCCGCCGAAGTCCCCGTGTTCGACATGGTGGCGGCCTACAACACCTTCCCGTCCCACGGCACCTACATCACGCCGCAGTATGTCTACCGGATCACCGACAGCGACGGCCGCACGATCGACGAATTCACCAACCAGAAGCGCGACGCCATCTCCGAGCAGACGGCCTACCTGATGGTCGAGCTGATGCGCGGCGTGGTCAACGAAGGCACCGGCAACCGCCTGCGCTCCGTCTACAACCTGCGCGGCGAGATCGCCGGCAAGACCGGTACGACCAACGACAACTCCGACGGCTGGTTCATCGGCTACACGCCCAACATCACCGCCGGCGTGTGGGTGGGCGGCGAGGACCGCAGCGTCCGCTTCACCTCCACGGCCCTCGGCCAGGGCGCCAACGCCGCCCTCCCGATCTGGGGCATCTGGATGAAGAAATGCCTCGCGGACCCGACCATCGGCTGGTCCATGGAGGGCGACGCCTTCCAGGTCCCGACCGGCGGCGCGCTGCAGTTCAACTGCGCGACCGACGGCGTCTTCCTGGGCGGCTACGGAGACGACTACGTGGGCGCCGACGGCGCCACGGGCGACCGCAACGAAGAAGAAGAATATTATTTCAACTAGGATATGAGCAAGTACAAGACCATCGCCGTGATCTACGGCAGCGATTCCTCCGAGTGGGAGGTTTCGTGCCGGAGCGGCGAGTTCGTGGCTTCCCGCATCGACGGGAACGAATATGACATCTATGAGATCTTCGCCCGCTTCGGCAAGTGGCAGCTCGTCGCCGCCAAGAAGTGCAACTCGATGCGCGTGACCTTCCCCGAGGGCGCGCGTCCGGAGGTGGACAAGACGGATTTTTCCATCCAGGTCCTGGGCGAGCGTGTCAAGTTCGACTATGCTTATATCGTCCAGCACGGTGCGCCGGGCGAGACGGGGCAGTTCGAGGGCTACCTCGAAATGCTCGGCATCCCCTGCAGCACCTGCGACTCCAGCACCTGCGCGATCGTCTTCGACAAGTACGCCTGCAAGTGCTATGTCCGCGAGCTGGGCCTCGCCAACTGCGCGCCGGACGTGTTCGTCCGCCAGGGCATGGACGCCGCGGAGATCGACGCCAGGGTGCAGAAGGGGCTGAAGTTCCCGGTGTTCGTGAAGCCGACCCAGGGCGGCTCGAGCTTCGGCGTCACGCGTGTCACGCGCGCCGAAGACCTCCAGGCCGCCGTCCAGTTCGCTTTCAGCGAGAACCCCACGGTGCTCATCGAGCAGGGTGTGACCGGGCGCGAGCTGACCTGCGCGGCCTATTTCGACGGCGAGAAGGTCTGCACGCTGCCGCTGATTGAGATCGTCACGGACAACGAGTATTTCGACTACGACGCCAAGTACAACGGCCACAGCCAGGAGCTCTGCCCCGCCCCCGTGTCCGAGGAGGAGCGCGAGCTCGTGCAGCGCACCACCGCCGGGATCTACGCCCGCCTGGGCTGCCGCGGCGTGGTCCGGATGGACTACATCCTCGCGGACGACGGTCTCTACTTCCTGGAGATCAACCTCATCCCGGGCATGACGAGCGCTTCGCTCGTGCCCAAGATGGTGCGTGCCGCCGGGATGGACATGACCGCCTTCCTGACGACCATCATCGAGCATACCTAGTGCTGCTGTCCGACTTCATACGCGACGGCGCCAGGCGCCTCGAGACCCTTTACCCTTCGCCGGAGGCGAGGGGTTTGGTTTTGATGCTCTGCGCTGAGAAGCTCGGCACCACATCCTACACCCACATCGTCGAGCCGCAGACGCCCGTCCCCGAAGACCGGCTCGCGGAGCTGGAGGAGGACCTGCGGCGGCTGGCGGGCGGCGAGCCCATCCAGTATGTGCTCGGCGTCGCGGAGTTCTGCGGACACCGCTTCGCCGTGGGGCCCGGCGTGCTGGTCCCGCGGCCGGAGACGGAGCTGCTGGTGGCCGACGCTGTCCGCCTGCTGCGGGAAATGGAGCTGGACCGCGCGCCACGGGTGCTGGACCTCTGCACCGGTTCGGGCTGCATCGCGTGGAGTATCGCCAAGGAGGTCCGGGACGCCGAGGTGATCGGCGTGGACCTGTCGGAAACGGCCCTGGGCTACGCCCGCAGGCAGTTTCCGGGCGAGACGGGCCCGACGTTCCTGCAGGCCGACGTGCTGGACACGGAGCAGGATTTTCCCTACGGGACTTTCGACCTGATCGTCAGCAATCCGCCGTACGTGCTGGAGCGGGAGCGGGCGCAGATGCGGCCCAACGTGCTGGAGCACGAGCCCGCGCTGGCGCTCTTCGTGCCGGACGACGACCCGCTGCGCTTCTACCGCGCGGTGGCGCGCTGGGCGCAGCGTTTCCTGCGGCCCGGCGGGGCCGGTGTCGTCGAGATCAACGAGACGCTCGGCCCGGAGACGGCCGCCGTCTTCCGCGACGCGGGATTAAAAAACGTACAAAACGTCCCCGATTTCTACGAAAAAATACGATTCGTCCGGTTCTCCGCCTGACCTGTTCATCCTCTTTCTATTTTCTGCCGACAGGCAGTGCTGTCGCAAACCCGTGGCCGCCCGTGGCCTCGTGAACGGGAGGGGCCCGCTTCCGAAGGAAGTGGGAGGGATGAGCGCAGCGAAGGTTTGCGACAGCAGCTGCCTGTCGGCGAAGATTAAACGATTAATCTGAGGTTTAAACGGATAAAAGTCCGTCAATTTGCAGCAGACCAAACTGTATGCAGATATGAAAACATTCAGATTCTCCGCGGCGCTCCTCTGCGCCCTCGCCCTCGCAGGATGCGACGGGCGGAAAAACGGCCTGGACCTTCCTCAGCACGACACCGGGCTCTTCTCCCTGTCGGACGTGGCCCAGATGATCTCCGAACTCCCGCTGCAAAGCGAACACCTCGATGAAGTGTACGACGCCGTGAGCGCCTCGTCGGGCCACGGCTACGACGAGGAGTACCTGCTCAACGACCTCTTCACCGCGCCGGGGGCGGGCGTGGGCGACGACGGGAAGCCCACCAAGGCCGGCGGATACAAGACGCCGCTGCGCGACCTGTTCACCGACTACCTCGCACAGAAATACGGCACCAAGGCCGGTGCGGCCGACGTCGAACGCTACATCAACGCGCTCAGCACCTCCGACATGCAGATCTACTGGCCCTATTCGGAGAACTGGGACGGCCGGGAATTCCCCATCGTCACCTTCGACCCCGGCTATGGCGCCGAGTCCAACTACGGTTACCTGATCCGCCTCGGCGCGGACGGCGCGCACGTGGTGGACTCGGTCCTCGTCAACGAACAGGTGGCCCAGGAGCGGCCGGTGTGGGTGATCAACCGCAACGACGACGCGGGCTTCACCCCGCTCGAGCTCTTCGCGTCCGAGACCAAGGCCGGGAAGAAGGACGAGGGGAAGAAGGAAGAAGAGAAAGAGTACATCTTCAGCATCCAGAGTTTCAAGATGCTGCGCAACTACGACAGCTGGTTCGGAGGCGCGTCCGAATTCTTCATCAAGACGGGAGCGGTGGACGGGTTCAAGGCCACCAAGGACGAGGATCTCAAGAACTACTCCCCCAGCCTGACCGACCTGATGCTCGTCGTCCGGCGCCATCAGCTCAAGAAGAAAATCCCCTTCGACGCGGTCCTGCTGACCAACTTCACGGACCAGATGGAGAAGATCGCCTTCATGGTGGTCGAGGACGACGGCGGCACGACCACCAACTGGAAGTGCAGCGCGGTGGTCAAGTACAACTCCAAGTCCTATGGATTCGAGCTGGACATCCCCTACAAGGACAAGGACGACATCGTCTGGCGGGGACAGCTGACACGGAATTTCTTCCAGGAAATCCTCGAGAAGGGCGGCGGCACGCTCACCGGCCGCTTCGGCGACGTGGAGATCACTTTTGGTCTGCAGTGACTGTCATCTCGCAGGCCGCGCAGTCGAAACGGAGCGCCAGGCGGCGGCCGTTGTTGAGCAGGAAAAGCTCCTTCGGCGGCCTGGCGCCCTGGTATTTGGGGCAGAGGCCGAGTTCGTAGCGGACGCAGTACTTGCTGCGCATGAGTTCAGATTCTTCGCTGCGCTCAGAATGACAGGAAACGGCAGGATGACGAGGGGAAGACTGGGAATGACCGGGAGCAGGAAGGGCGTCCAGGTCCTCGGCGACCAGGCGGCGGATGCCGTTGATGGTCGAGGCGCTGAGCAGCGGCAAGCGTCCGCCGGCCGTCTCGACCTTCAGCTCTTCGAGCGAGAAATGATAGACGCCGCTGCGCTTGGAGAGCTGCTCGCGCAGCATCGCCTCCGCGCGCTCGCGGTTCTCGGCCGTCTCCACGTCCATATGGAACGGGCTCAGCACCTCGCGGCCGTCCGACGTGACGGCGCGCACCTCCAGGACATATTTGCCGTGCAGGCGCAGCGAGAGGCGCACCGGGATCTCCCGGTGGCAGGCCTGCGTCTCCAGCGTCTTCTCGAAGGCGGTGTTGATGTTGCGGTAGAGGGTCATCCCCTCCCGGAGGTCGGGGACATCCTTGCAGCTGACCTGCAAGCCCTCGCAGACGTCGCCGCGGAAGCCCGTGACGCCGTCGGCGGTCGCGATGGCGAAGCCGTCGCCGTTGTGCAGCGCAAGGTCGCGCCGCAGCGGCCGGACGTCGAAAGACATCGTCCGGCCCGGCTGGCGCCGGATGCGCTGCACCGTCCCAACGGCCTCGCCCATCGACTTGGGCGCGTCCATCGAGGACCAGCTGCCGCGCTTGCCGTCCAGGAAAAGCTCGGTGTATCCGCGGTTGAAGGTCTTGGCGGTGTCGGGCTCGAAGCCGCCCGTCACCGTGCCGTACGAGGCGCGGCAGTAGCGATCGGGATACTTCGCCACCAGCGCGTCCAGCGCCAGGGAATAGTCCCGCACCACGTTCTTGACATAAGAGGCGTTCTTGAGCCGGCCTTCGATCTTGAAGGACATCACGCCCGCGTCGGCCAGCTCTTCCAGCCGGGCCTTGAGGTTGAAGTCCTTCAGCGAAAGGATGGCCTTGTTGCGCAGCAGCACCCGTCCGTCGCCGTCCACCAGGTCATAGAGCGAACGGCAGGCCTGGATGCATTCGCCGCGGTCTGCGCTGCGCCCGTCGATGTATTCCGAGAGGCGGCAGTCGCCGCTGTAGCAGACGCAGAGCGCGCCGTGGACGAAGAATTCCACGTCGCACGACACGGCCGCGCAGATTTCCCGGACGGTCGCCAGGGAGAGCTCGCGCTCCAGGACGATGCGCTCGCAGCCCAGCGACTCGAAGTATCGGGCGCGCTCCACGTCGCGGATGGCGCATTGCGTGGAAGCGTGGAGGGGGACGGTGATGTCGTCCCAGGCCGCGATGCGCGGCTCCCGGATAATGAACGCGTCCGCCCCCGCTTCCTGCGCGCGCAGCATCTGCGCGTGGGCTTCTTCTTCCTCACCCTCGCGCCAGAGGGTGTTGTAGGTGACGAAGATCTGCACCCCGAAACGGTGCGCATAGGTGCAGAGTTCGGCGATATCCTCGAAGCTGTTGCCGGCCGCCTTGCGGGCCCCGAATCCGGGACCTGCGATATATACGGCATCGGCACCGCAGTCGATGGCTGCGATGCCGATATCTTTGTTCCTGGCGGGAGCCAGCAGCTCGAGACGTTGCATTATTTCAGCGCGTCGAGCATCTTCTTGGCCTCGGCGCCGTATTTGGGATCGTTCAGGACCTTGGTGTAGAACTCCTTGGCCTTGGCGTTGTTCTTGACAGTCTGGTAGAGGGCGCCGACGGTGAAAGTGATGGCACCGGCGTTGGCTGCGGTCGGAGCGGCCTCCAGGTACTGCTCGAAGTACTTGATGGCATCGGCGTTCTTGCCTGCGGCCTGGGAAGCCTGACCGGCAAGCTGCAGCGCCTGGGCGTTGGGGGCGAGCTCGTTGGCCTTGAGGGCGCTGGAGACGGCGTCGGCGAACTTCTTGGCCTTGAGGGCGGCGGAAGCCTCCTTCAGGTAGATATTGCCGAGCTGCTTGTTGGCCTTGGCCTCCTGGCCGTTGGCGGCAGCGGCCTCGAAGGCGGCCTTGGCCTCGTCGTTGCGGCCGGCGCTCAGCAGGGCGGCGCCCATGAAGAACGCGGCGTTGCCGTCGGTCGGATCGGCGTCGACGATCTCCTTGAACGCAGCGGCGGCGGCGTCAAACTCCTTGGCCTTGTAGAGGCTGTTGGCCTTGGAGAGCTTGATCTGGGGAATCAGGCCGGCGGCTTCATCCACAACGGAGAAAGCCTCGTATGCCTCAGCTACCTTCTGCACATCCTGCAGGGCAGCGACAGCCTCGTCAAATTTGGACTCCTTGACCAGGTCCTTGGCCAGGGAAAGCTTCAGGTTGGGGATGATATTCTTGCAGTTGGTGACGATCTCCTGGCCGTCCTCCCCGAGCGCTTCGGCAATCTTGAGCGCCTGCTCGAAGGAGCTGAGCGCACCGGCCTTGTCGGACGAGATGGCGGCGGCACCGGCATTGTAGAGTTCAGTTGCCGAAGCCAGGTCCTGGGCGGAAAGGGTTCCAAGAGCAACAACAAGTGTTGCAATCGTTGCGAGAATCTTTTTCATCATGCTTATCTATTAGTTGGTTTTTTAAATGCGCAATCGCAAATGTAATCATTTTCTTTCTTACTTTTGCAATTATTATGCGGAACTTGTTTCAGCACATATCATGCCTGATTTGCTTGCTGTTATCTTGTATATTGATGCAAGGACAGGAACTTCCGTCCCTTGGCACGGCGCCGGAAATCAAAAGGGGCAGCCTGCCCGACGGCATCCAGTTCTATCTGGTCACCAACCCCGACCGGAAAGGATTCGCCGATTTCGCGCTGGTGCAGCGGGGGCGGCAGGACGCCGCGGACGCCCGCGCCCTCCTGCGCGAGCTGCCGCATTTCGGACGGCGCGCGCCCTACCGTTTCCTGGCGGACCACGGCATCGGCTACGGTGCGGAAGGCTACATCTCCCTGCCGGCCGACGCCGCCCTGTTTTCCTTCCACGACGTGCCCACGTATGACGAGCGCGTCGCGGACTCCACCCTGCTGATGCTCTTCGACATGGCGGCGGCCTACAGCAAGCCGCAGGCCGTCATCATCTGCGGCGACATCGACGCGGCCCGCATCCGCGAGCGGATGGACCTGCTGTCGATGATGGTGCCGCCGCTCGATTACGGTTTCCCGGACATCCCCTATGCATGGACGCCGCGGGACACGCTCGCGCTGCGCCTCAGCGGCAACGGCGCCTCGGAAGTCGCAGCGGTCAACGCCATCTTCCAGGCAGCCCGGCTGGACAAAGCGTCGATGAACACCCCGCTGCCGCTCATCACCCGGGCCTACTCCGACCAGCTGGGGCTCATTCTCAGCCGGCGGATGGAGCAGCGCTTCCGGGAGGCTGGCATCCCCCTGGCCGGGTTCCGCTACCGCTATGACGACAGCTCCGCAGGACCGGGCGACGAACGGCACCGGATAACCGCCTACGTGCCCGCCCCGCAGCTGGACAGCGCCACCCGGCTGTTCGCCTCCGTGCTCGGCACGCTGGACAGGGACGGCGCGGACATGGAAGAATTCCTGCTGGCGCGCGAGCGGCAGATCGCCGACACCCGGCGTGACGGCGCCCGCCGCCTGCGCAACGACGAATACCTGGACCGCTGCGTCGCGTCCTGCCTCTACGGCGCCAACCTCGCCTCCGGCGAAATGCTGAGCACCTTCATCGGCACGCACCGGCTGGACGACGCGCGCGAACTGGAGCTGTTCAACAGCTTCGCCCGCGCGCTGCTGGACGCCACCCGCAACCTCACGCTGCGCTTCGACGTCCCCGTCCCGCAGCGGGTGCGCCCCGACTCCCTGCGCCGCTCTTTCGCGGCCGGCTGGGACGGGACGGACGGCGGACGGCGCGGGCCGGCCGCGCAGCTGGAGCCCGTTGCGGCGCCCCGGCGCGTGCGCTTGAACGGCGACGCGGCGGAACCGCTCTCCGGCGGCCGCCTGTGGACCTTCTCCAACGGGATCAAGGTCATCTACAAGAAGATGCCAACGCCGCGCGAGTTCCGCTACGCCCTGATGCTGCGCGGCGGCGTCGCCGACGTGCCGCAGCTGCATGCGGGCGAGAGCGCGTTCGTGGCCGACATGCTCGGCCTGAGCCGCATCGGCGGCCTGGACGGCGACGCCTTCCGCGAGCAGCTCGACGCCAACGGCATTACCCTGCAGACCACCGCCACGCTCTCCGACCTGCGCATCACCGGCCGGGCCCCTTCCGCGCAGCTGCCGCTGTTGCTGCATACGCTCCTGTCAGTGGCTGGCGCGCGCGAGCCCGATCCGGCGGCATTCGCCGCCTACCGCGCCGCCGAGGCCCTGCGCGTGGACCGCGAGGCCCTCTCGCCGCGCGACGTCGACGACCTGATGGACGACATCCTGCGCCCGGACTATTTCTACCCGGAGCGCAAGCGGATGGAGAACCTGCACGACGGGCTCCCCGACCGCGCAGAACAATATTTCGCCGCGCTCTTCGACAAGGTGGGCGACGGCATCTTCGTGCTGATGGGCGACCTGGACGAGGACACGCTCAAGAAAGAACTCTGCCGCACGCTCGGCGGCTTCCGGACCAGCAAGCGCTTCTCCAGCCGGCCGCGCGTGGAGAGCCGCTTCGTCGCCGGGTCCGTGACCCGCTACGACCTGGCTGCTCCGGGCCTGGTCGGCGGCCGGGAGATCGGCGTCAGCGTGGCGCTTTCCGCGGCCGTGCCCTTCAGCCTGGACAGCTACCTGTCGTTCCGGGTGGCCTGCGAGATGGTCCGCAGGCAGCTCGCCGGAGCGCTGGCCTCCCGGGGCGCTCGGGCAGACTGCTCCGGCCGGCTGGAGCTCTTCCCGTCCGAGCGGCTCACGCTCTACATCCACTGCCATCCCTGCCGGGAGGACGGCCTGCCGGCCGGCATCGCCCCGGGGACGCCGGAAGACCTGCTGGACGCCGTCCGCTCCGTGACCGGCCACCTGACGGAACTTCCCCTGCCGGAGGACGTCGTCACCGCCACCCGCGAGGCCCTGCTCAAGGAGCTGGACAAGCGGCACGCGGACCCGGAGGCCCTGATGGAGGACGTGCTGGTGCGCTACAGCGAGGGCAAGGACCTGATCACAGGCTACAAAGCCGCCGCCCGGCGGGTATCCGTCGCGAGCGTGCGCGACATCCTCGGCAAGCTCGCCGCCGGGGCGGAAGTTGAATATTTGATTGACTGATGGGAAACAACAGATTCGGAACGATCGTACAGATCGGAGACATACTCGTGTCGGAAGACGTGGTGATGGAATATTTCGCGTGCGACTATGCGGTCTGCCGCGGCGCCTGCTGCATCGCGGGCGACAGCGGCGCGCCGCTGGAGGAGCACGAGCTGGAGGGCCTGGAGCGGAACTACCCCGCCTACAGCGGCCTGATGACCCCGCAGGGGCGGGCCGCCGTGGACGCCAAGGGCTTCTTCGAAGTGGACCGGGACAACGACATCGTCACCCCGCTGATGGCCCCCGAAGGCGAAGACGCGAAGGACCTGCCCTGCGCGTTCTGCCATTTCGGGACGAAAGGCGAATGCCTCTGCGCCATCGAGATGGCCGGCAAGGTCAAGCCCGCCTCCTGCTCGCTCTACCCCATCCGCGTCACAAAGCTCACCGGCGGCGGGCTCGCCCTCAACGTCCACCACTGGGACATCTGCAAGCCGGCCTTCGAGAAGGGACAGCGCGAGGGGATCCGGGTCTACCAATTTCTAAAAAATCCCCTCACGAAGAGCTTCGGAGAGGATTTCTATGCTGCCTTGAGCGCGGCCGCTACGCATCTTCTCGGGTAGCCTCCAGCGCGGAGATGATCCGCGGGAGGTCGCGCGTCAGGCCTTCGACCTCCACGCCCGCGCCCGCCGGCGTCAGGACGATGCGGTCTTCCAGCATCTTGAGCACCCGCGACACGGCCGAACGGCGCCGGAAGCTCCAGCCGCCGTCTTTCTCCCCTTCGAGGACATAGCCCAGCCGCTCCATGACCGGGACCACGACCGGCTGCAGTTCCTCCCGGGAGCCGAAAACGTGTGCCGTGCGCCTGGAGAATCCGAAGCGGGGATAGATCAGGGAAAAGACCAGCAGGACCGCCCCCATCTGCCAGAGGGAATCATAGCCGTGGACGAACATTTTGGACAGGTCCGCCTCCACGAATCCGGTCAGGACGAAGATGGTGATGATGATGGCCAGGAAGATGACCAGGTAGCAAAAATATTTGGCTGCGCGGATTATATATTTCATAATTACAAAATTAGCATAAATTTTGCTATTTTTGTCTTGACCTTTTAAAATCTTATCAAAATGGAAAAAGAAGATCCCATCGAGAAGCTTGAGAGACAGCAAGCTGAAAAGAAGTCCAACGGAGGCCTCAAAGCCGTGATGATCGCGATGATCGTGGTCGCCCTCGGCCTGGCCGCCGCACTCTACTATGTGATGAGTTCCAAGAACAAGCTCGTGGGCGAACTGAACCAGGAAAAAGCCGACCTGACCGAACAGATCATGGCCCTGCAAAGCGACTACGAGAACCTCTCGTCCGAATATGACTCGATCAACGCCCAGCTCGATTCCTCCCGCGAGGAGATCGCCCAGCTCGTCGACCGCGTCAAGCGGACCGAGGCCACGGACCGCTCCAAGATGCGCCAGTACGAGAAGGAACTCGGCACCCTGCGTTCCATCATGCGCGGCTACATCAACCAGATCGACTCGCTCAACACGCTGAACCGCAAGCTGACGGCGGAGGCCGCTTCGGCCCGCAAGGAGGCCGAGGAGACCAAGCAGATCAACACCCGCCTGAGCCAGGAAGTCGAGAGCCTGACCAGCCGCGTGACCGCCGGCTCCGTCCTGAAGGCCCACAACTTCGTGATGTATGCCTACAACCACAATGACAAGATCACGGACAAGGCCAACCGCGTCGCCCGTTTTCTGGTCAACCTCAGCCTCGTGGAGAATGAGCTCGCAGCCCGCGGCCCGGTGCGCGTCTATGTGCGCGTGACCGACCCGAACGGCAACCTCCTCTCCGACGGCCGCGGCACCACCTTCACCTTCAACGGCGAGACGCTGGAGGCCACCGCTTCCCGCGAGGTGGACTACCAGGGCCAGGAAGTGGATCTGGGCATCTATGTCAACAACGTCGAGTCCTTCATGAAGGGCATCTACGTGGTTGACGCCTACACGACCCAGGCTCAGCTCGGCCACGGCGAGCTCCTGCTCCGCTAGATGGTCTATCTGCACGTCCCCTTCTGCAGGAGTTTCTGCACGTATTGCGATTTCTATTCGGAGATCGCCTGCCGGGGCCGGGACGCGCAGTCTTTCGAACTTTACGCGCAGGCGCTGTGCGCCGAGGCATCCCGTCGTCAGGACGAGATCGCGGCCACGCGCGACCTGAATACGCTTTACGTCGGAGGCGGCACCCCATCGGTGCTGCATCCGGCGCTTTTGCGCCGGATGCTCGCTCCGCTTATGACGGGGGGCGATCCGTTTACCGAGTTCACCATCGAGGTGAATCCCGAGGATATCGTGGAGAAGGGGGTGGACTATGTGCGGGAACTGCTCGCGCTCGGGGTCAACCGCGTGAGCATGGGGGTGCAGTCGCTGGACGACGGCATCCTGCGCTGGATGAACCGGCGCCACGACGCGGCGCGCGCCCGGCAGGCGTTCGGCATCCTGCGCGAAGCCGGCGTCCGGAACATCAGCATTGACCTGATTTTCGGTATCTCGCAGCTATCGGAGGCCATTTTCGCAGAGACGCTCTGCGAAGTGCTGGCCTGGCGGCCGGAGCATGTGAGCGCCTATCAGCTCAGCATCGAGGGCGGGAGCGCGCTGGCGGAGCTCGTGCGCCAGGGGCGCTACAGCGAGGCGCCGCAGGAGCAGTGCGCGGCGCAGTACCGCCAGCTCTGCGACGCGCTGCGCGCCGCCGGATACATCCACTACGAGATCTCCAACTGGGCCCTGCCGGGCCGCGAGGCCGTCCACAACAGCGCCTACTGGTCCCGCCACCCCTATGTCGGCCTCGGCCCCGCCGCCCACTCGTTTGACGGCCACACCCGCAGCTGGAACCCTTCTTCGATTTTGGCGTATGCGGCAACTGCCTCCGAAAACCGTAGCCACCCTCGGCTCCGTAAGAGGGAGGGGCCCGCTGACGCAGTCAGTGGGAGGGGTCCTGCGCAGCAGGACGTTTTCGGAGGCAGTTCGCCGCTGCGCCAGGATTGTGAATATCTATCGGCAGAAGAGGCGCGGGAGGAGGAGATCATGCTGGGGCTGCGGACGGCGCGGGGCGTGGCGGACGGACGCATCGACGCGGCGAAGGCCGCGGCGGCGCTCTCCGACGGACGCCTGGAGCGCGCCGGCGACCGCCTGCGCATCCCCGAGGACCGCTGGTTCGTCAGCGACGACATCATCGCCGACCTCGTCTGATCCTTATTTTTCCTGATACGGGACCCCGTCCGGCAGATAGCGGTGGACGGTCCAGAGCAGCTCCTCGAGCGAGTCGGCGCGGTTGGCCGCGATGACCAGCGAGGGGCGCGTGAGCGAAGGCGCCGCGCCGTCCCAGCCGGCGATGCAGCCGCCCGCTTCCTGCAGGATCAGCATCGCTGCGGCATAGTCCCACGGCTGCAGGCGCATCTCGAAATACAGCTCCACCACGCCGGAGGCCAGCAGGCACAGTTCCACCGCCGCCGAGCCCCAGCGGCGCAGGTCATTGCTCCGCATATAAAGGTCATAGATAATCTCCGAACAGCTCTTCGCGTACTGCTTGCCGTAGAGGCTCAGCGCCGTGCAGAGCAGGCCGTCGGCGAACGGGCGCCCGGACACGTGGATCGGGCGGCCGTTGCAGCAGGCGCCCTTGCCCCGCTCCGCCGTGTAGAGCTCGCCGCGGCGCGGGCTGTAGACGACGCCCAGCTCCAGGACGCCGCCACGCGCCAGGGCGACGGAAATGCAGCAGTCGGCGATGCCGCGCGAATAATTGGCCGTGCCGTCGATCGGGTCGATGATCCAGACCGACTCCTCCGACAGGTCGCGGAAATCCTCCTCCTCGCAGAGGAAGCCGCAGCCGGGCAGCAGCGCAGCGAGCTTTTCGGTCAGAAAATGCTGGACGGCAAGGTCCGAGGAGGTGACGAGGTTGGCCAGGCCGTCCTTCTGCATGATGGAGAAATGGTCGGCCACCATCAGATCGGCGGCTTGCCTGACGATATCGACAACTTGTTGGAGCATGGCATTATCCTGTTTTCTGACCGCGAAGATACACAGAAATTTACTATCTTTGTCTCCACTATGTTTGGAAAAGAGGTATATGTCGCGCGCCGCAAGGCGCTGCTCGAAAGACTTCAAGGAGAGCGGGGCATCGCCCTGTTTCTCGGCAATGTAGACGCTCCTGCCCAATACAAGGACAACTGTTACAAGTGGCGGCAGGACAGCAACTGGATCTACTTCTTCGGCATCGACGAGCCGCGCTTCGCGGCCACCATCGACCTGGAGACGGGCGAAGAGACCGTCTATGCCGACGACTTCGGGATCGACGACATCATCTGGATGGGACCCATGCCTTCCGTGCGTTCGCTCGCCGAGCGCGCCGGCGTGGCGAAGACGGCGCCGTACGACGCCCTCGGCGCCGCGCTGAAGGGCCGCCAGGTCCATTTCCTCCCCGCTTCCCGCTACTACAACCGCATCCGGCTCGCCTCGCTGCTCGGGCTCACGCCCGACGAGGTCACGAGCGCAGGCAAGGGCGGCTGCCCCAAGGCCTCCGGGCCGCTGGTGCGCGCCGTCATCTCCCTGCGCCTGGTCAAGGACCCGCTGGAGATCGCGAGCATCGACGCCGCCTGTGACCTCGGCTACGAGATGCACACCGTCGCCCGCCGCGGCATCCGCCCGGGACGCATCGAGCAGGAGATCGTGGGCGAGATGGAGGGCGTGACCCTGGCCAAGGGCTGGGGCGTCAGTTTCCCCACCATCCTCACCCAGCACGGCGAGATCTTCCACTGCCACAGCCACGAGATGCCCATCGAGCCGGGCAAGCTGATGGTCATCGACGCCGGCGCGGAAGCCAACGACCACTACGCCTCCGACTTCACCCGCACCTACCCGACTTCCGGCCGTTTCAGCCAGAAGCAGCGCGATATCTACCAGACGGTCTATGAGTGCAACGAGCTTGCATTCAGCATGATCCGTCCGGGCGTCGCCTACCGCGACGTCCACCTGACCGTGGCCGCCCACATGCTGGACAACCTCAAGCAGCTGGGCCTCGTGCACGGAGACGTCGACGGCATGGTCGCCGACGGCATCGCCGGACTCTTCATGCCCCACGGCCTGGGCCACAACATGGGCCTGGACGTGCACGACATGGAGGACCTGGGCGAGGATCTGGTGGGCTACGACGCCGGCCAGACCCGCTCGCCGCAGCTCGGCCTGGGCAGCCTCCGCATGGCCCGCGCGCTGGTCCCCGGCAACGTCATCACCGACGAGCCGGGCATCTACTTCATCCCGGACCTGATCCGGCTGTGGAAGCGCGAGGGCACGGACAAGGGCCGCGTCAACTACGACAAGCTCGAAACGTATTTCGACTTCGGCGGCATCCGCCTCGAAGACGACGTCCTGGTCACGGCAGACGGCGCGCACCGGCTCGGCTCGCAGCGCCTGCCCATCGCCCCGGACGACATAGAATCTGTCATGCAAAACGAACAACTTTAAAGAATATGGGATTACTGCAAGGTAAAGTCGCCCTGATCACGGGCGCCTCCCGGGGCATCGGCAAGGCCATTGCCCTGAAGTTCGCCGCCGAAGGCGCGGACATCGCATTCACCGACATCAAGATCAGCGAGGATACCGTCAAGGAGCTCGAAGAACTCGGCGTCAAGGTTCGCGCCTATGCGTCCAACGCCGCCGACTTCGCCCAGACGCACGCGACCGTGGAGCAGATCATGGCCGACTTCGGCCACATCGACATCCTGGTCAACAACGCCGGTATCACCCGCGACGGCCTGATGCTCCGGATGGACGAGGCCCAGTGGGACGCCGTCATCAACGTCAACCTCAAGTCCGCCTACAACTACATCCACGCCGTCACGCCCATCATGGCGCGCCAGCGCGGGGGCAGCATCATCAACATGTCCTCCGTGGTGGGTGTCAGCGGCAACGCCGGACAGTGCAACTATTCCGCTTCGAAGGCCGGCCTGATCGGCCTCGCGAAATCGATCGCCAAGGAGATGGGACCGCGCGGCATCCGCGCCAACTGCATCGCCCCGGGCTTCATCATCTCCGACATGACCGCCGCCCTCCCCGAAGAGGTGCGCGAGGCCTGGATCAAGACCATTCCGCTGCGTCGCGGCGGCACCCCGGAAGACGTCGCCAAGGTGGCCCTCTTCCTCGCCAGCGACCTCTCTTCCTATGTGAGCGGACAGGTCATCCACTGCTGCGGTGCGATGAACTGCTAGGGATGGACCCCCGCCTGACCGGACTTACGTTGAAAACTTCTCTCTCGGCGCTGCTGGACCTGGTCCTGCCGAGGGTATGCGTGGTGTGCGGCAACCCGCTCCTCCCGCAGGAGCGGCACCTCTGCTCGGAGTGCCTTTCGGACCTCCCGGAGACCCGTTACTTCACGCTCGGCCACAACCCGATGGCCGACCGTTTCAACGCCAAGGTACAGGTCGATGAATATGAGCCGTATGCGTATGCTGCAGCTCTTTATCATTATCGGGCGGACGCGGGCTACAAGCGGATCTCGCAGGCGCTGAAATACCACCGGGACTTCGGCACGGGCCGGTGGGCCGCCCGCCTGCTGGGCGCCCGCCTGGCCGCCTCGCCCCTCTACGCGGACGTGGACCTGGTGGTCCCCGTCCCGCTGCACTGGACGCGGCACTGGCGACGCGGCTACAACCAGGCGGCGGTCATCGCGCGCGAAGTGGCGCGGGCGCTGGGTGCGCCGTGTGCGGAGCGCCTGCTGCGCCGCTGCCGCCGCACCCGCAGCCAGACGCGCCTGAGCGGCGAAGCCAAGGCCGCCAACGTCGCGGGCGCCTTCGCCCTGCGCGGCGGCCGGCTGCCGCAGGCGCGGCACATCCTGCTGGTCGACGACGTCTTCACCACCGGCGCCACGCTGGCGGCCTGCCACCGGGCGCTGCGCACGGCCTTCCGGCCGGACACGCGCATCTCCGTCGCCACGCTCGGCGCCGTCGGAGAATAATCTATTCGGAAACCGTTAACGCACCCGCAGGCGGTCGCCCAGGCGGAGGACCGAGCGCTTGTTGAGCCCGTTCATCTCGAGCAGCGATTCCACGGAGACGCCGAACTTGCGGGCGATCTTCTGGAAGGTGTCGCCGCCGCGGACGGTGTAGTATTCGGCCGTCGTGGCCTCCTCGCTGCGCCAGGTGCCGTCCGCATTGAGGATGAAGTCGCGCGCGCCGTCCGGCTCGAAGTACTTGCCGTCCGCGCCCACGAAGGCCCAGCTGCCGTCCGGGAAGAGGACGAGCGGGCGCTCCTGCACGGCGTTGAGCACGGAATCGCGCGCCGCGCCCGTCTTGCCGCTCAGCAGTTCTGTCAGGCTGAAATGGCTCTTGCGCGCCCGCTCCCGCTCCTCGGGCGGGAAATCCGGCAGGATGCGGCGCACGCCGATGAAACGCTGGGCGTAGTAGGGCTCGTCGATGTGGGAGATGGTCACGCCCGAGTTGCAGGCGTGGATGAAGGTGAAACTCTGCTTGAGACTGTCCAGGGCGATGAAGATGCCGACATGGCCCGGCGTCTTCTTGTTGACCCGGCCGCCGAAAATGATGATGTCGCCCTTCTGCAGCTTGTCGTAGCCGCCCTTGACCTCGCGGCCGTCGTGGGCCTGGTCGGACGAGGTGCGGGACAGGTTGTAGCCGAACTTCCGGAAGACGAAGCAGGTGAAGCCGGTGCAATCGAAACTCTCCGGGCCGTTGCCGCCGTAGACATAGGGCTTGCCCAGGTGCCGGCCCGCCTCCTTGATGATGGCGTCGGCCACCTTGCGGGGGTTCTCCTGCCCGCCGGCGGGCTCCTGCGCCGCCGCGACGCAGGCGGCGAAGCAGAGCAAAAGCGCGGAGACAAGCAGGCGAAGCGGCTTCATATACGGCAAAGATAGCATATTTGTCCGGAATTCATTACATTTGTATCTACCACAAAATTCCACCACATGAATCACAAGACACTCACCCGAATCGCCTCCGCCCTCGCCGGCACCTGCCTGTTCTGCGCCGGCGCCTCTGCCGCCAATCCCTACCTGCCCCTCTGGGAATACATCCCCGACGGGGAGCCCTACGTGTTCGAGGATCCGGACAATCCGGGGAAGTTCCGTGTCTACATCTACGGTTCGCACGACATCGAGCAGACCACCTACTGCGGCCGCGACCAGGTCGTCTGGTCCGCTCCGGTGGACGACCTGCGCCGCTGGCGCTTCGACGGCGTGATCTTCGAATCCCGTCTCGACGCCAAGGGCCGCCCCCTCAACCCGGACGGCAAGGGCGACATCCTCTATGCCCCGGATGTCGTCGAGAAGACGGAGCCCGACGGCAAGAAGACCTATTATCTGTATCCCAACACCCAGGCGGCCGGGCGCAACTCGATGATCGCCCGTTCCGACCGGCCGGACGGCCCGTTCACCGTATGCAACTGGGACCCCAAGAATCCGACCCGCACGGTCGGCGTGCTGGGCTTCGACCCGGCGGCCTTCGTCGACGACGACGGCCGCGTCTATGGCTACTGGGGCTTCCAGCAGTCCTTCGGCGCCGAGCTGGACCCGAAGACGATGTGCACCGTCAAGAAAGGCACCGAGCCCGTTGTGAACATGGTGTCCAGCCTCAACCAGAAAGGCATCTTCCGCTTCTTCGAAGCGTCTTCGATCCGCAAGGTCAAGGACAAATACATCTTCGTCTTCAGCCGCTGGACGGCCAACGGCGACTTCGGCCTCGGCGAGGCCAACAACACCCTCGCCTATGCCTGGAGCGATTCCCCGCTGGGGCCGTGGACCTACGGCGGCACCATCATCGACGCCCGCGCGCGCGACGTGGACGCCTCCGGCAAGCCGATCTTCACGGCCGCGCCGGGCGGCAACACGCACGGCAGCCTCTGCGAGATCCAGGGCCAGTGGTACATCTTCTACCACCGGCAGGCAGGCCTGGGCGGCTTCGACCGCCAGGCGATGGTGGCGCCGGTCGAGGTGAAGGTCACCGAGGGGCCGGACGGCAAGGTGGAGATCACCGAAGGAGAATACACCTCCGAAGGCTTCGAGCTGGGCGGCCTGGACCCGCTGGTCCGGCACTCCGCAGGCATCGCCTGCTGGTTCACCGGCCCGCGCCCGGCCGAGAAGGACAACCTCGGCAATCTCTACTTCGGCTCCTATATCAAGCCCGTCCGACAGGTCTGGGACGGCGAATCGGACCCCTATGACCTGAGCATCAGCCACAACCCGGTCGTCAACAACACGGCCGGCTCGGTCGTCGGCTACAAGTACTTCAACTTCGACGGCCTGCGCGCCGCCAAGGCCCGCAAGCTGCTCATCCGGCTCGTCCCGCAGGGTGTCAAGGGCCGCATCGTCATCATGGCCGACCACCCGCGCCACGGCACCCGCCTCGGCACGGTCCGCCTCAACGGCCGCCAGCCGCAGGAGCTCACGCAGGTGTGCGCCCGCGTGCCCCGCGCAGCCAGGCTGCAGGGCAAGCATGCACTGTATTTCGTATTTGAATCCAAGACGCCCGGGAAGTCCCTCTGCGAACTTGAGGACTTCGTGTTCGCGCGCCGCAGCAAATAGCTACGCCTTCGCCTCGCGACGCTTCCTGTGCTTCCGGCCCAGGACAAAGACCGGGAGATAGCCGAGCAGTGCCAGGACGGAGAAGAGCAGGCCCGCGATGGTGCCCACGGCGAAGGAGAACCAGAAGACTTCGCCCGGGCCGTCGAACAGGAACGGGACCAGGCCCAGCACCGTGGACAGGATGGTCAGCGAGATGGGCAGGATCTTGCGGGAGAACGCATGGAGATAATTGCCGTCCGCGCGCCATTCGGACACCAGGTAGATGCCGGCATTGACCGTGATGCCGCTCAGCATCACGAATGCCGCGAAGCCGCCCTTGTCGAAGGTGAAATCCGTCAGGCCGAAGATCAGGAACAGCCCCACGAACGACAGCGGGATCATCAGGATAATGCCCAGCGGCAGCCGCAGGGAGTTGAAATGGATGGCACAGATCACGAAGATGATGGCAATCACCAGCAGGATCAGCGCGGCATATTTTTCCTTCTCCTGATAGAACCAGCCGCCGCGCTCGTCCTCGGCGCGGTAGCCGATCGGAAGCACGCTCGTGTTCATCCAGTCGACGGCCTCCTTCACCGTCTTGTTGAGAAGCGCATACGAGCCGATGAAATCGAAACGGACGTTGATCGAATAGGATTGGTTTTCCTTCCCGATCGACAGGCCGGTCCGATCCTTCGAGATGCCGCCAACCTCGGAAAGTTTCATCTTGCGGCTGCCGTCCAGCGCGATGGCGGAGTTGTCGATGTGCCAGAGGTCCAGTTCATCCCGGGCCGATGACACCAGCCGCAGGTTCACGGATCCGGATTCGGTCGGGAGCGTCATCACGCTCGCGGCATACAGCGGCGACTGGAGGGCGGAATAATAGGCATACGGACTGATGCCGCGGGCCGTCAGCGCCTCGAAATCATAGCGCAGGTTGAACTCTGTCCGGGGCCGGTCCCAATAGTCCGAACCCCAGATCTCGGGGCCGGAGATGCGGCGGTTCCCCTCCAGATACGCGACCAGCCGCTCTCCATAGGAAACCAGCTCGTCATAGTTGTAGCCCTTCAGGGAGATGCCGTTGGAGCGGGAAGACGAGACGATATTGTTGTTGAAATAGGAGTCGTCGATACCGCTGACGCGCCAGTTGGCCCCGCCGAAATTGATGGCCATCGAGATGATCTCCCCCTTGATCTTGGACGGGAGCCAGGTCTTCTCATATTCGGGTTTGAACCAGACCGTAATGGAACCGTTGTCCTCCGAGGTGATGCGGGTCTCGAAGACTTCGATCTCCTCGAAGTGGGCAAGGTAGTTCTCCATGCTGCGCATCACCTGGTCGAGCTGCTGGACGGTACAGCCCTCGGGCATGCCGGCCCGGACGAAAAGCTGCGGCCGGGCGGGTTCGCGGTAGAAGTCCGAGCGCTCCATCGCCTTGTAGAAGAGGCCGAAGGAAGAGCTGAGGACCTTGTCCACGTTTGTCTTGTTGTCGGCGTAAGGCCGCCAGCCCACGATCTTGTTGAGCACTTTCTCATATGGCTTGAGCGGCGCGACATCTTCGTTGCCGAACTTCGTCGGCAGCAGGCAGGTTGGGATGCCGAACAGGACGATGAGCAGCACCCAGTAGGCCCAGCGGTGGCGCAGACCGCGCTGGACGGCGCGCCCGTAGGCGGCGCGGCGGCGCGCCAGGCGGCGCAGGCGGGCCGGCCGGCGCGTGGCTTCGCCGACGGAGACCGGGAAATAGTCCAGCAGGGCCGGGACGAACAGGTATGACACCAGCAGCGACACGCACAGGTTGACCACGATCACCCAGGAGAAATCCATCAGGTTGGCCCGTTCCTGCTCGGGCATCAGCAGGATGACGAGCAGGGCGGCAACCGTCGTGAAGACGGCGCAGAGCAGCGACGGGAAGACGCGCCGGTCGTGGTGCCGGACATAGTGGTCGATCATCACGATGCTGTTGTCGATGATGATGCCCAGCGAGACGGTCACACCGGCGAGCGTATAGATATGGATCTGGAGCCCCAGCAGGCAATACAGCGAAATGGAGATCAGGAGGTTGACCGCGAGGGTGATGGCGATCACGACCATATAGCGCCAGGAGCGCGCCACCGCGAACACGAAGACCAGCAGGATCAGCAGGCACAACGCCGTCCGGAAATAGACCTTGTCCAGCTCGTCGGCGACATACTCCGACGCATCGTAGGCCACGGAAATTCCGATCTCTTCCGGGAAATCCTTCTGCAGCTCCGCCACGCAGTCCTTGATCTCCTGCACCACGGACAGCAGGTTGGCATTGGAAGACACCTCCACGCGCAGGGTCAGGACGTTGAGCCCGTTGACCCGGTAATAGCTGTTCGGCAGCGCTTCCTGATAGCGGAAGGTGGCGATGTCGGCCAGGTGCACCACACGCCCCTCCACCCGCTTCACGGGAATTGCGCCCAGCTGGTTCTGCATCTCGCCGCCATCCGCCCGGCGCGTCGCCCCGCGAGCGTCCACGCTGCGCAGGCGGACTCCGTAGGACTGGCCGTCCACCTGCGTCAGGCCGACAATCTCATCCGCATAATAGCTCTTCAGGGCCTGCTGGATGTCGTCCGCACGGATGCCCAGCTCCGCCGCCCGGTCCGCGTCGAAGGTAATGACCCATTCGAAGGGCGTCTGCCCGTAGAAGTCCACGCTGCTCACGCCCTCGACCGTAGAGATCGGGTACAGGACCTCCCGTTCGACGAATTCGGCGATCTGCTGCGACGGGAGGGCGCTGCGGATGCTGTAGGTGATGGCCGTCTGCGACTTCTCGCCGCGGGCGTTGACCGATATGGAAGGATACGAACAGCCTTCCGGAAGCTTGGAGTAGATGTTGCGGATCTGCGACGCCACTTCGAAACGGACAGCCTCGATGTCGGCGCGCCGGCCCGCCACGACCGTCACGCGGCCACCGCCGTCCTCCGAGACGCTGTTCGTCTCGGACACCTCGCGGATGGAGGAAAGGACGCCTTCCAGCTTGGAGGTCACCTCCGCCTCCACGATGCGGGCGGACGCGCCGGGATAGCTGTAATAGACCGAAATCTCGCTCGACGCGGTGGTCGGGTTATACTGCACCTTGAGCCGCGGGAGGCAGGCGACGCCCACCACGGCCGCCACCGCCATCAGCAGCAGGACGGAAAAAGACGATATTCCCCGGCGTCCCGCCATCAGCTCCGTTTACGATAGATGGCGGCATACACCGTCGGGACATAGAACAGGCTCACGAGCGTGCCGGCGGCCATGCCGACAATGACCACGAGCGCCATCGGGTACTGGAGGTCGGCGCCCATGTTGCCGCGCGACAGGAAGGGCGCCACCGCCAGGATGGTGGTCAGCGACGTCATCAGGATGGCCTTGAGGCGGCGATGGCCGGCTTCGTGGACGGAGTCCTCCACGGCCATGCCGGAACGCACCAGGCGGTTGATCGTGTCGATCTTGAGGATCGAGTCGTTGATCACGATACCCGTGATGACCACCAGGCCGATCAGCGACATCATATTGATGCTCACGCCCAGCAGCCAGAGGAAAGCCAGCGACACGGCGATGTCGATCACCACCTCGGAGAGGATGATGAACGGCTGCAGGAGCGACTCGAACTGCGAAGCAAGGATCAGGAACAGCAGCGCCAGCGCGACCAGCAGGACCAGCAGCATCTGGCGCATCATGTCCCGGTTGGAGAACCAGGCGCCGGTGAAGGCCGCGTCAAAGGCGGCGCCGTCAGCGTGGAGCGCCTTGCGGACGGCCGTCATCGCGGACGGGACGTCCCGCGCCGGAATCTCCAGTGCAAGCGGATAGAAGTTGCCGTCGTCGCCCGACACCAGCGTCTTGAAGTCCTCGTCGAAGGTCTGCCGCATCAGCGCCGAAGCGGGAATGTCCACCTTCCTGTCCGACCCTTCGGTATCCCGGACACTGATGTCCGTCCGGGCCAGGATCTCGGAGAGCTCCGTGACATCCGTACCCATCACGACGGGAACGGAGCGGTTGCCCTGGACGATCTCGAAGAGGTTGTTGCCGTTGAGCGCGTTGCGCAACGCATCCGTCAGATCGTTGAAGCTGACCCCGTAGATGGACATCCGCTCGGGATCGGCCACATACAGGACATCCTGCTTGAGCGGGACATCGTCGATCTGCACGCCCGGCAAGGCCGCGCGGACGGAACGGATGGCCGTCTTGACGCCGTCGACAGTCATGCCCTCATCGGAGGCGGGCCGCAGGCGGGCAAGCAGTTCGGGTTCGCGCTCCGCGAAGACCATCTCGAAGATGTTGCCGCTGCTGCCCCAGGCCGAAATGGACGCCGGATACCTTTCGCGCAGCAGCGCGGAAAGGCGTTCCTGCAAGGCGGCCAGCTCACGCGCCGAGCGGCAGCTGACATACAGGGAAGCTTCGCTCATCGCCTGGTCGTCGCTGTGGCCCAGCACGAACTGCTGCACGCCGACCAGCGCCGTGGTCTGCTGCGACGCGGATGCGGCCGCCTGCTCCAGCGTGAGGATCCGCGCGCGGTTCTCCTCCAGGGTGATCTGCTCGTTCCAGTCCACCCGCAGGATGGCGTCGGTATAAGTGATCGGCGGCAGCTTCTCCTTGCGCATCCCGGCCACGCAGACGGCCGTCAGGACGGCGCAGGCGAGCGGAAGCGCCCAGGCGATCCATTTGTGCGAAAGGCACCAGCTGACCGTACGGTCATAGAGGCGCGTCGCGCCGTCGAAGCGGAAGCGCGACAGGAATGCGTTCGGCTTGAAAGCCGGAAGTTTCTTGTAGAGGGCCCAGTAGTACACCGGCAGCACGACGACCGTCACGGCGTAGGAGACCAGCAGGACCGTGGTCACGGCAATGGCCTGGTCATAGAAGAGCTGACCCGCAAGGCCGTTGAGGAAGATCAGCGGGATGAACACGGCGCAGGTCGTGAGCACGGAGCTCAGCATCGCGCCGCGCACCTCCTTGGTGCCCTCGATCACGGCGCTGCGCAGGGCCTCGCCCCGCTGCCAGCGGGCCGTGATGTTGTCGGTGAGCACGATGGTATTGTCCACCATCATGCCGACGCCCAGCAGGAGGCCGGACAGGGAGATGATGTTGATGGACAGGCCGATGGCATAGAAGACGAAGAAAGAGACAATCAGCGACACCGGAATCGTGAGCGCCACCAGCAGCGGGGAGCGGAAATCCTTCATGAAGAAGAAAATCACGACGATGTCCAGCAGGATCGCCATCAGGATGTTGAGCAGCAGGTTGCGGATGGAGTAGTCCAGCAGCTCGGTCTGGTCGCGGGACATCGAGAACTCCATCTGCGGATAGTCTTCACGGAAATGGTCGAGCTGCTCCGCGATGCCCTTCTTCAGGTCGGACATCCGGGCCTCGCTCTGCTTGATCACGGCCAGCACCACGGCGTCGCGCCCGTCGCTCCGGGCGAAGCCCGTCCGCGGCGCCTCCTGCTCCTTCACGGACGCCACGTCCTTGACCTGGAGCACGCGGCCGCCCGCCTTGAAATACACGTTGCCGATATCCTCGCACGTGGCCGCAAAGGAGCGGAACTTGACGTTGTAGTGGTACTCGCCGTCGCGGATCGTCAGGCTGGAGAGATGGACGTTGGCCGACTTGACGCTTTGCTCGAATTCAGCGACCGACAGGTCCAGCCGCGCCAGCGCCTGGAGGTCCGGCACCACGAGGATTTCGCGCGAGGCGCCGCCGCTCAGGTCCACCATCGCGACCTCGGGGAGCTGCTCGATGCGCTTGGCGATCACGTCCTGCGCGAATTCGCTCATCCGCAGGAAGTTGCCGCCCTCTTCGCGCAGCGTCATATTGATATAGAACGCCGGAATGTCCGTGGCGCTCGCCTTGAAGACCTTCGGGCGGTCGATGCGCGGAAGCGACCCCATCGCCCGGTCGATCTTCTCGTTGACTTCGATGTAGAAATAGTCGATGTCCTGCCCCTCCTCGAACGAAAGCGTCATCGTGGCGCTGCCGTCCTTGGCCTCGGAACGGATGTCCTTGAGATAGGCGATCTGCACGAGGGACTGGCGCAGGGGCGTGACGACGGCGTCGTTGAGTTCGCGCGCCGACATGTCGGGCGCCGACACCTGCACGGTCACATAAGGAATGTCCACGTCCGGGATCAGCGACACGGGCAGCCGCCCGATGCCGACGAATCCCAGCACCACGAAGACCAGCAGGATCATCGAGACGGAGACGGGGCGGTCCAGAAGCTTGCCGAGCATGGTGCGTTATTGCTTTTTGACGATGACGGTGGAACCGTCGGCCAGATTGAGGTTGCCCGACACGATGATCTCGTCGCCTTCGCTCAGCGTCGCGCCGCGGTCGGTGTTGGCCGTCACGGAGAAGGATTCGCTGTTGGCGTTGAGGGTATGGACATAGACCCACTCGGCCTTGCCGTTCCGATGGCGGAAGAGCACTTCCAGCCCGTCACGGATCACGACGGCGCTCTTGGGGACGACCAGCTGCGCAGGGAGGTCCTTGTCGACGGTCACCTTGACGTTCATGCCGTCCAGCAGGCCGGCGGCGCCGGGGATGGTGGCCGTGACGGCGATCTGGCCGTTGCGGTCCACGGTCGGGTTGATCTGGCGGATCTGGCCGGAGAAGCTGCGCTCTCCGCCGAAAGGCGACACACGCACGCGCTGTCCGCGCGCCAGGAAGCCGTATTCCGACTCGAGGGCAGAGAACGTCACGTCATAGGTGCCGTCCGCGATCAGGGTGCACAGTGGTTCGGAACCGGTCCGGTCCCATCTCTTCAGCTTGAGGTCAGCTACCCTGCCGGAGAACGGCGCGCGGAGGACCGTGCCCTCGAGCGCACGCTGCGCACGGGCGTAGGCGTTGCGCGCGTTGCTGTAGCCGGAGCGGATGCCGGCGAGGTCCTTCACGTCGGCAGGCACGGACGCACTGTCCGAGACGGCCCAGCCCAGGCCTGCCAGCACGTCGAGATACTCCAGGCGCGTGCGCTCCAGGTCGATGCGGGCCGACTCCAGCGCCAGGCGCTGCTCCGCGTCGTCCAGACGCGCGATCACCGCGCCGCGCGCCACCGGGGCGCCGTTCTGCACCGGGAGGTCGACGATCTGGCCGCTCTCGCGGAAATACAGGGAGCTCCGCTGCGCCGCCGAAAGCTTGCCGTTCGCGACCAGCTGCATCGGGAAAGACGTGCGCCGGAGCGTAATCACCTCCACTTCGTTCGTCTCAGGACTGTAAGCAAGTTTGGACGCATCCTCCGGATCCTGCGTCTGCGGGCCCTTGCAGGCCGCCAGGCACAGGACGGCAAGCGTCACACACCAAGGGAATCTTCTTGTATTCATCTTATTGCGTCATTTCTTCGTAGTTGACCGTCAGGTCGTCGCCGGTCAGGAAATCATAGAGCGTCAGCTTGCGCAGCGTATAGTAGTAGGTCCAGAAACGGGAAATGTCCTGGACATATTTCTGGATGGCGCTGTCGCTTTCCGAGCGGGCGGTATTGAGGTCCGTGACCGAAGCCTTCCCGCTGCGGAACTTCTCCATGACAAGTTCATAACGCTCCTGCGCGATGGCGGAAGCGCGGCGGGAGACGTCGCACAGCTGGCGCTGGTTGTTGAACTGCCCCACGGCCGTGAACAAGGAGATGCGCTTGTCGTTCTCGGCCTGCTCCACCTGTGCCCGTACCACGTCGGCGGCGGCCTCGGCCTTCTTCACGCGCCCCCGTCCCCGGCCCCAGTCCAGGATCGGAATCGCAAAAGAGAGACCGACCACCTCCTGGTCCATCGTGCCGGCATAGGCCGAACGCAGGTCAGGCGCCACGGCGGACAGGCCGAATGCGGCATTGAGCTGCAGCGAAATCCCCCGGTCGGCCTTCGCGCGCGCCACGGCCGACTCCGCCTCGAGCAGGCTGATGTCATTGGCGAGATGGAACGAGGAATTCTCGGCGGTCTTCCGGAGCACGAGGTCGTAGTCCATGACCACGGCCGGGAGCGATTCCTCCAGGACCGGCACCACCTCGCGGGTCTCGTCCAGGCCCAGCAGCGAGTTGAGCTGCATCCGCGCTTCGCGCAGGGACACGCCGTTTTCGCTGATGGACAGGCTGTCCGAGAGCATGCGCAACTCCAGCTGCAGGTATTCGTCGCGCGTGACGCTCCCCAGCGCGAGGCGTTCCCTGGCGATGGTGAGCATCCGGGATGTATTGTCGTAGTTGGTCTTGGCTACCTCATAGAGCTTCTGGGCCTCCATCACGCCGAAATAGCGCTGCACGGCGCTCAGGGTCACGTCCTCCATGGTCTCCATATAGACGCGCTTCGCCTTTTCGTAGGCCTTCGGGGAGATGAGCTTGTCCCACTTGAACTCATTGTAGGAGAAAAGCGGCTGGGTATAGGAGAATCTGACCGGCAGGGCGTTCCAGTTCGTCTTCTTGGTGCCCAGCTCGTCGGTCCGATAGAGGCTGGTGGCCAGGCTCAGGGTGCCGCCGGTGAGGGCGACATTCTGCGTGGCCTGCAGCGTCAGGCCGTTCTGCAGGTTGTTGGTCCGAACATAGACATATTCGGCCTTGTCCGGATGCAGGCTCTGCTGCCAGCTCCGGTTGAGGTTGCCGAGCTCCCCGATCAGGGTCAGGGAAGGAAGCCGGCTTGCCTGATATGCGCGCCAGGCCCAGTAGTCGGACACGAAAGAAGCGCGGGCCTCCAGCGCGGGCACGGACCGCAGCCGCGCCGTGCCGATGGCCTCTTCGAGCGTCATCGGCTGCGCCGCTCCGCGCAGGCCCGGGGCCAGCATCAGCAGCACCAGCCAGCAACGGCGCAGGAGGCTATTGTCAGTCAGCATAGTTTCACGTTCGTTTTATGATTCCTAAAGTTATGCATTTTCTTTCATTCTGCCAACTTTGGCACCGCCCCCGCGTTTATTTTCGCCCCTAGCGCAGGATTATTCCCTCTCTCCCGTCTGAGACGCTGACGATCGTCTGCAGGGAGTCCAGCGTCACCATCGATTCTCTCCGCAGCCGGACCATACCCGCGTGCCGGTCGTTCACCGGCATCGCCACGATCCGCCGCGCCGTGCGCAGGGCCTCCCGGTTCCGCCCCTGGCGGATCTGCAGGCGCATCTGCCGCACCAGCGGATACAGGCGCGCGGGCACCATATAGTGCGCCTTCTCGTAGAGCGCTTCCGCCCTGTCATCATCGCCGAGCGCCTCAGCGTTCTTGCCCAGGATGACCTCGAACATCGGGTCGCAGCTCAGCTTCGCTCCCAGTTCCAGCACCGCCGTGCTTTCTTCGTAGCGCGCCGCCTGGTGCAACGCGTAGCCGCGCGAGTAGAGATTCTTGTAGCTTTCCCGGTCGGATGGCGCGAACGCGCCCTGCTTCCCCAGCCATCCGGCCAGCAGCAGCGCAAACAATAGCGGAAGGAGTCCGACGGTGCGCTTCCGGACCCGGAAGCAGCCGGCAAGGATGGCGACCGCAACGAGCCCGAGCCCCAGCGCTTTCAGCTGCGGGACGGAAAGCGGATAAGAGGCGCAGGCGAACAGGGACCACGCAAGGACGCCCGCGGCAAACGGACTTTCCGCCCGGTGCAGCACGACGATGGTCGCGATGACCAGGGCGAGGGCCAGCAACAGGGCAGGCAGGCCATATTCCACCCCGAGGCCCAGGAACTCGTTGAAAGCGAATTCGGGGCTGCCCGCCGCGCGGATAACCACGGGCGAGACAGCCTCCAGGTTCTCCCGGAAGAAGGCTTCCTGCGCCTCGCCGTAGGCCCACAAAGCCGTTCCCGGCCCGGCACCGGTCCAGGGACGGTCGGCAATGGCCAGGCATTCCATCCGCCAGATATGCAGCCGGCCCAGCGCCGACTCCGTCTTGAGCAGGAAAGCGCCGACCAGCAGCGCGACGGACACGACGGCCGCCGCAGGCACGACCCACCGGTGCCCCCGGATCCATTCGCGCACCCGCGGCAGGCGCAAGGCCTCCACGGCCAGGGCCGCCGCCAGGGCCAGCCAGCCCGCCCGGCTCATCGAGGCGGGCAGCACCAGCAAGCCCGCGCCCAGAGCCACCCAGGCGAGGATATTCACGATACGCGCGACAATGCCGGGTTTGTTCCGGTATCTCAGCAACCACGCACCGGCCACCGCCATCACGCAGGCGATAAAACCGCCGAACGGGCCGGGGTTGGGAAAATGCCCGGTCATCGCATACAATGCATGCCGCGACGTCCGCCATCCCAGCGCCTGCGTCAGGCCATAGCCCGCTTCTGCGATACCCCACACGAATACGGCTGCCAGCAGCACCGACGCCAGCAGTTCCACGCAGTTGTCTGTCCTCTTGCCCGCTTTCATTTCTTTCTGGAGACTATGCCCACCACAAACTCTTCCGGCACGAAGCCCAGATAGCGGCTGTCCCGCGAATCCGGGACGTTGTCCCCGACGAAGAAATACCAGTCCTTCCGGAAGGTGTATTCATCAATCGGTCGCCCGTCCAGGCGGGCCTGTCCTTCGGACCACTCCGGCCGGAAGCCGGTCTCGAAACAGATCGCCTTGGCATAGAGCGCGACGCCCGCGCTGTCCAGCCGGACGGTCATGCCCCGCGCCGGCACGGCCAGCGGGCCGAAATCCCGGATCGTCCATCGGTCATGGAACCCGGCGAACTGGCCGGCTTCAAGTCCCTTGCCCGTCAGCACCGAATCCGGTATCGCCCGGAGCAGGGATTCCCGTCCGGCGGGGATTCCCGTGGGATCGGCGCCCGAGCTATAATAATGGCTGCCGCACGCACCGACCGTGTCGCCCGGTGCTCCCAGGCAGCGCTTCGCATAGACATAATTCATCTGGAAGGTGACCGTATCGAAGCTTCCCCAACCTTCCGGGCTGTTGAAGACGGCGATGTCTCCGGCCCGCAGCTGCCGGAAGCCCGGCAGCCGGAAGCAGCGCAGCGGCTCTCCCTCTTCGAACTTGAAGCGCTTGTAAATCCGCGGTCCCATCAGGTACTTCCGGACCCACACGCCCTGCCCCTGTTCAAAGGTGGGCGTCATCGAGACCCCGCGGACCACAAAGCGGTCGCAGATGAACACGCGCCGTCCGTAATGCAAAACGACAAGCGCAATGAAGGCCACACAGACCCAGATTACCGCCTTGACAATCCGGTCTGCCGCCCGTGAAGACAACACCTTCTTGATCCCGTCCCGGCTCATCGGTCCAACGCATATATCTTGATGCCGGTGAAAGGCTCGTCGGGAGCGAGGTCGTCCCAATGGCCCGTCGCGTGGCACTCATCCGTCTCGAGACGCAACACGTACTTCCCGGCAGGCAGCCGGAGGGTGTCCTCCTGCCGCCGGTTCTTCAACGCACCGCCTGCATGGACCGTCCGGTCAAACTCCAGCTGCCACAATACTTCACCCAACTCACTCTCAAGGCTTCCGTTGTCGAACATGAAAGCTGCCTGCCGTTTCACGTCATCTGTTATAACCACCAACACATATAAATCCGATTCGTCCCAGAGCAGACGGTACTCGCCCGAAAGGTCGGCCCCGTCCCGGACCGTACCCACGATGGTATGCGCGATCGGATAGCGTTCCTGTCCCGCCCACATTTCATCTTCCAACCCGTCGATCACCGGCGCTTTCCGCGTCCGGTGCCCTGCCAGCGGGAAATCGCCGAATTGAGACCAATCCATAAAAAGATTCGCATCCACGCCGCTCCAGGCAATCTGCGACTTGCGGCTCTGGCCGTCGTTGTCGATCGCGCTCACATCCAGGCGGAGCACGTCCTTCTCCTTCGGGATGCCGTCAAAGCCCAGGGTCTTCCATGGGAAGGCCAGCTCGAAGACGTAGCACGTCTCCGACGGGTCGCTCTGCGCGAAACGGACTCCGGTCGTGTCCGCGTTGTTGCCCGTCACGCGCCGGGAATCCCAGACGAAACGATACTGCCGGCAGGTGCTGCCCAGGTCGATGAAGAACTCGATGCAATCGTTGAGATAGGCCTCGACGAAACCGGGGACCAGTTCAAAGGAGGTCCCTTCGGCCTGCCCGACAATCCGGACCGCCGTCTCCTCCTGTAGCGTAAAGGAGCGCGTCAAGACCTGGTTGTTGTCCGACGCAACCAATTCCGTGAGACAGGCCGGATCCGCAGCCGGCGCCGGCACCTCGGGAGACAGATGCACCCGGACGGGACAGCAACCGGCCAGCAGGCCGAAAAGACCCAGAAGATAAACGAAGTTTCTCAGTACCATATCTGTTTCCCGTTTTCGTAGGTAAATATCCGTTCCTGCTTGCCTTTGTCCAGGTTGCGCAGCCACAGCAGCGCGCCCTTCGGCACCTTGCGGTACTCCAGCACCGTATCCGTGGCCTGCTGGACGCCCAGCGACACCCAGCCTTTACGCCAGTAGAACAGTTCATAATGCTCGCCCGGGAAGATGGCGTTGCTGTCGTCTTCGGGGTATTTCGCCGTCAGGCGGACCGTCTGGCGCCAGACGCGCGGACGGAACATCTTCAACCGTCCGCTCCGCTCCACCACGAGCGGCCAGCTGAGCGCGCGGCCGCCCTTTTCCGTCTGGACGACCGGCAGGAAGGCGACGCCCCGCGCCACCGCCGGGAATTCCGCGCGCCAGCCGCGCCACCGCCCGATGGCCACCATATGCCATTTGGCATTGTCGAAGGCCATGAGCTGCGGCGTCCCCTTGCGCGCCAACCCGCCCCATACGGCCAGGTCGGCCGTCGGAATGTATTCCGCCGTGACGTCGATGCTTCCGCCGCTCTGGTAGTCCTTGCGGTACACCTTCGCGCGTTTGCGGATCATCCGGCCCACGCCGACGAACTCCTGCTTGGCCCGGCCCGGATCCAGGTCGATCGAGCTGAACGGGATCAGCCGCCCGTCAGCAAAGAGGGCGTTCCACGCGTGGGCGCCGCTCCGGTTGCCCCATTGCGGGACATACTCGTAGGTCGCGCACACGCCCAGGGCCCGCAACGGATACAGGATCATCAGCGATGCGCCGATGCACGTGCCCGCCCGGATCTCCTTTGCCTTGAGATAGCCCGCATCGACCGGATAATTGTCGTTGTAGTGGAACGCATACCACTTCTTCGCAATGGCGCTCACCCGGCAGCATACTTCCGAAGGTGTCACGCCGGCTTCAGCGACTGCGTCCGTCCGCAAGGACGCATACTCTTCCCATACAGCCGCCCGCCAGCGTTCGGGGGCTTCATTCCCCATCTTATACGGCAGCAGATACCGGCAGAAGTCTTCGAAGGAGACACTCTTCGCCCACGGCAGCGCCCAGGCACGGAATGCATAATCGATATTCTCCGCCAGGTAATCTGCGTCGATCACTTTCACATCCATGACCCGCTTCCGGATTCCCACCTCATCCAGCATCTGCGTGTCGTAGTGCCATTGGTTCGGGAGCCCTGCCAGAAGGTATTCTGCAGCCTTCTTCTTCAGACTGTCCCCGGGCGCGGAATAACGCGACAGCAGGTCGGACGATATCCGCTGGAAAGCCTTGGTTTCCGGTGCCTCCGCCTGCTCTTCGGGCACTGATACTGGCGCAACACCCGTGCATCCTAAGAGCAAGCAAGAAATAATAAAGAAAGCCAAGATTCTATATTTATAGCCAGAGATAGCGTCCATGTCCATCTAGTTTTACAGAACAAGTCTTTCCAAACGATACTGATCGTCTTCACCTACAATCTTGTGGGCCAGGCAATAGAAGCCATCCGGTCCGATCATCAAGTTTTCGGGGGAGAACGCCCCTTGAGAGAACCGAATCAGTTTCCGCGTCGTATCGTTTGACAAATCGTAAGAATACACCGAATAGAACCGACGGCTTCGATCCATGCCGGTTTTCGTCATTTTCAGCTGACCTTCGGCGGTAAGGACCTGTACGCTCCGGTCCGTCGGACGAACAGCCAGCACAAATGGATTGTTGTACAGATAGTCCATCGTCTTTTCCCGATCATCGGTAATCGCCTTCGGTTCATCGACTTCTTCGACTTTAAACGATTCGGATTTGATTCGGAGCACTCGGGAGTCATCCGAGCGATATATCTCGAGCCTGTTCTTCGGCATGCACCACAGAACACCTTCTTTCATAGCCATCGGTGCACGCGACGTCCAGCGGACAAGGACATGATGAGCGCCAACGACAGGTAGGAAATCCTGGATCTCCGTCTCACCGTTTTCCAGATTCAACTTGCAGATACATCTGTCCGATTCGTTATCCGCAGTATATATCCAGAGACAATCTCCGTCAACAAGGAAATCGGAGACTCCTTTATCGAAAAACCGTTCCCCTAAAAGTTCTCCTTCCACGCTGAACCATAAGAATTTGGCCAACATCCCATCCCAGACAAAGATCCGGTCTTGATCCGCACGGACAATCATCGGAGCAACATATTCAGACTTTGTACGTCCCGCCCGCCCGATTTTACGGACTCTGGTCCCGGAGAAATCATACAAATATATCTGCGATTCCGTACAAACGACAAACAGAGAATCACGGATATAGTCGATACTGTTCATCCGGCCAAGAAGTTCTTCTTCCTGGTTCAGCGTGCATATCTCCTCGAAAGGAGGCTCCGAAACGGGGGTGTCCCCCTTCTCCATGCAAGCATGGAAAAGGAGGCTCATCCCCGCAATCACAAATAGAGCGCGAAAGCTTAGCATGTCTCGGCTCCGCCTCTACAACAGTTATACCCACCGTCATCCCGATAATAGCGAAACCAAATCGGCTCTTGAAGCGGGAGACCCTCTTGGGATTCAGTGATTGTCAGCGCCTCAACGTTTTCGTTAAGGACATCATTCCCAGAGTCCGAAACCACCTTGGCGGACACGAGGGCGGCCGCAAAAACGAATGCGGCACAAATGGCGGAGAAAAGAAGGTTTTTCTTCATAATGATAATAGTTTAGATGTTAAATAAATAGTATAATGCACCGGAAAGACCGATGTCGGCTATTCGGTTCGTTTATTTCAGCTCAAATCGGAAAATCATGGGTTCCGGATAATACGCAAGGCCATATAAGTCTTCCCCCTCCAGATAGAAACTCACGATCTGTTCCTGAAGCTCATACGATTTCAGGGGGTTGCCATCCCAGTCGAGGACAAGAAGATGCCGGCAATGATCCGGGTCGTCTTCCTCTACGTTTTCCCTGTTCTTCCCGGAATACAGGGCCAGCACTTTGTCGTTGAAAGCCTGCAAACCCTGAAAGGTGGAAACGTTGTCTTTGTTGTAACCCACGACCACGCCCGACTCGTTCGGGAACCATAATCTCGGCTGGAAGAAGGTCTTCGACCAGCGCCCGGTCAAGCCGGGCTGTGTGTCCGCGAAAGAAAGAGCCGCTATCTGGGAATACGCGACGGCAATCCGGGTCCCGTCCGGAGAAAGGGAGAGCAGGGCCGCGGTGTTCAACACCCGCCCGACCATCTCGTCAATCCGGCTGTCCTCCAGGACCGCCCCGGGAATACTGGAAACGAGCGCCCCTTCCGGGGATAGTTCGGCACACAGGCTCCCATCACTAAACATTCCGACCCCATAAATATGGCCATCGGACAGTTGCAGGCTGACCGGCATAAACATCTGGCCCGGAGTCGACTGCTCCGCACTTCCGATCTCACGTTCTTCCAGCATAAGCTGCTTTCCGGATGCGATCGTGCCGGGGAGATCCAGGACCACCAGTTTCTTCTCCGACAACCCATATACGAACAGCGAGTCTCCGCGCACCTGGACAGATCCGGCAAGAAGCATCTCGCCGGGGCCCCGTCCCACCTTTACGCACGGAATCACGTTCCCGTCCGGCGTAAGGATGTCGACAGAATTGTCCGCTTTCTGCTTTTTTATGATGAAAGAATCCTGATACCGGGTAATCCATGTCGGCACAAGGATTCCATACTGATCGAGCGCGATGGACTCCACCGGTTTAACGCTGACCGTCGGAGCGCTCTTGAAATAGGACAAGAATTCATCACTGGCTTCTTGCCTGACGCAAGAAGCCAGCAACATAATCATCATGAACGGAAGAATCTTTCTAACCATATCACGACGGGAGGAAGCCATTAGATAAAGATACCCCAGGTGGCATAAGCCTCATCCGGCCAGACCCAGATGCAGATCGAGTTCGGCTGAGACATGCAGATCGCACCAATGGTGATCTCAGGACCGGCCAGAGCTTCCACATTGTCGGTGAAGATTTCCGCCTGCGGCTCGGTGGTGGTGTTCTTCGCCATGAAGAACAGAGAGAGAGCAAGGGCCACGGAGCACACACTCATAATAATACGTTTCATAAAGCTAAAAAATTAAAGGTTATTAATGCTGATAACCGTGCATAATGCCGGTTACCTTCTTGTCAAGAATGGTCAATTGTCGGCAATTTGTCCAAAGCCCGCAGGAACACCTGGAACAGGTTCTCGGAAGCGGAGGGGTCCCCAATACACAAGGGCGTTCCGGCTTCGTCTACAAAAAAGGCGTGCAATCTCGGGTCCTCCGGAACAGACGGATTCTGTCCGAGGAAGGCATTGTCTTCATCCACATATATGGCGCAAGCCATCCCAAGGTCTGACAAGTATCGGATCACGGGAACGCCATACAAGTTGACATTGGCAAGCAGAAGTACCACGTCGAAGGAACCCTTCTCCCGGGAGAGGTCGAACAACTTGACATATCTTCCAAGGTGGGTGATCCGACAAGTCGTGCATTCCGTCGTATCAACATATACGATCAGTTTTGCTTTGCTCCGCAGGGAATCCGGCATCGGATATGCGTGCCCGTTGTCCACACAGGTAACCTTCTCCGGAAGCGTAATCGTACTCTCCATCAGAGTTTTGACCTGCGAGCGCAACCGGGCTTTCTTGCAACCCGTCAATGACAGGGCAAGGGCACAAAGGCAGATTAATAGGACAGTGCGCCGCATCTCTTATTGTATCGCAAACAATTCACTGTAACTGCGGCCATCGGCGCGCGTGACCGTAACTGAATATATGCCGGGGGTTCCGGAAACCTGGTACACGGCAAGGCCCTGGGCGGAATTTGTGAGTTCCTGCTCATACATGCCTGTGGTATGGTTCTCTATCATGACGGCGACCTGCCCGATATCGTCCGTAAAAGCAATCACGACGGGGCAAGGTGCGTTGCTGCTGGTCTGGGTCGCGGCACACGCAGGAGTCTCGACGCAATGAAGGATCGGTTCACAAGGGTGATCCTGGTTATACGTCATCTCGCCGACGAAGATGATAACTTTAGGTTCATCCGCCAAAGAGCGAGGCGCAATAAACAGGTTCAACGCGGAAACAAGAAGCAGAGCGCTTAGAATGATGTGGTGTTTATTAATCATTTTTTTCGGTTATTTGCTTTAGTCAAAGGTAGTCGGTTTCCCTCGGAAATACCACGGATCCCGGGCAACAAAACATTACACAGCCACTTCGTAATGCGCTGATTATACACCACTTGCAAGCCGTGCCAAAAACGGGATATTACAAGCCCGGAAATATGGTCGCATCCGGCCTAAAATCCACAAAAACCGTTTCCATTTTAACAGCGGGCAGGCGGTTTGTTTGGAAACCTCCGTGCAGTCTTCTGCCAAAATGGAAACGGTTGATGGAAACTAAATGCTAGTACCAGCAGATATGCCTGTCATCAGAGCAATGCCAAGTGGCAACACCCAGGCAGTGGCTGTAATTGCTGTTGTCACAGATTGTAGTGTGCCACCGATTACCGCCGACACCCTGCTGGACATGGCAATAATAACCGTTGGCCGCTTCTTCAATCGTCAGGACCTCCAGATTCTCGCTCAGATAGCTGTCGCTCTGATTGCCATTCGAGAACGTCAGGCCAATCGTCAAAGCCATGGCGATGGCACCCAGACCCAAAAGAATTTTTTTCTTCATAATGGAATTAATTAGTTAGTTAATAATATGTGCTCCCATAAACAGGGAGTGTATTTATATCCGATTGGTCGACGCACTAAAGCTCTTTGATATCCAATTGATACAGATACATCTGCAAATCACTCTCGATCCTGGAGAGATATAACTTGTCCGGGTTTGCACAACAGTACTGATAGAGCCCGTCAAGTTCGTATTTCTTCAGAATCCGACCTTGCCAATCAAGCACATAAAGAGAGGTCTTACTGGTGTCCGGCGAATATGTGCTTTGCAGCTCCCCCGAGTACAGTGCATATATGTACTCACCCTGTGCACAGATTCCGGAGAAACAGATCCGAGGCTCTTTAACCGAATAAGCAGGTTCTCCCTTGAGCCGGATACCCTTGACCTTGCCCGAGGAAATGTCCAGAAAACCGAAAACGGGCATGCTGTTCATTGCAAAACAAAGGGTCGATTTCTGCGCATTCAAACAATCCTCCAAAGCAAAAGCCCCCACTTTCACTCCCTCGGAGTACCGCTGGATTTTCGATGCATCAAACAAATTGTATCCGCGCATCTCATCCCCGCTATTCCAATCGAACAAAGCATAATAGGGATTCTCGATACTCACATATTCCATGCTGCCCTGGATCGAATTATAGGCTAGCATTTCGTGCTCGGACACCTTATATGAGGAGATAATAATCGGATTCGCCCGACCAGGTTTCACTTTCAATTTCATCTGGTGTGTGACATTTCCATTAAGCCCCCCGTCGATCGAGACTTCCGAGAAAATGGCCGCGCCGGTATCATATACGACGACCGATCCATCTCCGAACGAGAAACAGGGTGATATTGACAGGAATTCCCCCGGTCCCCGCCCCCTCCGGCACAACTGCTGAAGTGTTTCGCCCGTGGCCAGATCGATAACATCCAGGCAATGATCATTAGTAAGATTCGCCGTCAGGATCATTTTGTCTCCGCTGGTTCCGAACCCAACCAGACAGAGTGGATCGGGGAAAACTTTTTCCGGAGAAATTGCGACCGAAGGGCTGGCGACGGTCTCCACCTTGACCGGAAACTGTAGAAGATCTTTCTCCGATACGCGCGCGCAACTCACGGCGAGGAGAGAAACGACAAAAAGGAGTTCAGCTTTCATACGGGAATGAATCAGATAGTTTCTTGACGGCTTCCAGGAAGAACTGGAACATTTTCTCGGAGGTAACAGGATCGCCGACACATAAAGGGGTCCCGTCTTTGTCAATCAAAAAGGAATGCATTCTGGAATCCTGGGGAACAGAAGAGTTCAATGCAGAAAAACTGTTCTCATCGTCGAAATAAACAGGCAACTCGATTCCCAGATCCGCGACATATCTCGTCGCCGGCACGCCATACAAATCGATAGCGGGGAACAGAATCATGAGATCGAACGAACCGACCGTCTGCGCGAAAAAGTGGATGCGCTGATATCCTAACAACCTATTAATCCGGCAAGTAGTACATTCCGTCGAATCGACATAAATAATCAGTTTCGCCCTGCCTCGCAGGGAATCCGGCATCGGATATGTCTCGCCGTTCTCCACGCAGGTAATCTTTTCCGGCAGCGAGATGGTGCTTTCCATCAGCCCCTTGAGCTGAGAGCGCATCCGCGCTTTCTTGCACCCCGTCAAAGTCAGTGCAAGAACGCAAAGACAGATGATAAAGATTGTCCGACGCATATCATTTTATTTCGAAAGTCCCATAATAGATGCGACCGTCTCGACATGTAATTTGAATTGTATATACGCCCGGTGTCCCGGGAAGCTGGCATTCACAGGCGCCGGAAAGGAAACGCGGCTTTTGCTTGGAGAACCAGCCTGTCGACTGGTCCGTTACCTGAAACGAGGCCGTACCGAGGTCGCGCGAGAAGTAGAACTTAATGAAAGAACGACTGCCATCGTACTCCGCCAGGAATGGAATGGCCGGGGGATTTTGGCCCGGACAATGAAGGATCGGGGAGCCGTACTCGTCACTGCAGCAACTGAATTCGCCGACAAATATCACAATCGGTTCACCATCTGCGTAACAACGCGGAGCGATAAAAGAAGTTAACGCAAAAGCAAGAATCAATGCGGTTAGAACACTGTGTTTTTTCATCATTATTTTAGTTGATTTGTCCTTTTCAAAGGTAGCCGGTTTCAACTGAAAAATACATAGTCTCCAATGAACAAAACGTTACACGCCACTTCTGTAACATCCTGATTTTCGATACATTATGCGCGGCTTGAAAAACGAAGAATTACAGAACGAAAAGCCCCTTCCGTACGGCCCTCAAATCAACATAAGGTCATTAAATAAATCACTGGTTGCTTGTCTATACAAACAACCAGTGACATGATCAAATTTATGGAGACTGTTAATCCGCCCACTCACCTATAGCAATATCACAGTCTAAACGATCTCCAAAATTATACAACCACACGCAAAGGCCTTGGTTTTGCAGCATACATAACCGGCCAACAGTGATGATAACCTCCGGCTCGGTCAAAGCCTCGACATTGTCCGCAAAGAGCTCCGGGGTTCGTTCGTACTTGCTTCCGCACACGGAGAAGACCAACACTGCAGCCGAAATGACGGCGCAGACACCTAAAAGAAAACGTTTCATAGAACAAAAGATTAAAGGTTGAAATATAATGACGGCGCATTTGCCGCTTTTTTTCTCCATAATAAAGCAAGACTACTTTAAATGGAATCGGTATATTCTCGCCTCAGGAGAATAAGAGATGCCATACAGGTCTGTACCTTCAAGATAGAAACCCGTAATCGATTTATCAAGTTCATACTTCTTCAAGGGATTCCCGTCCCAGTCGAACACAAGAAGATGCGTGCCATGGTCCCGCGCATCGTTGAGGTTTTCGGTTACCCGGTCCTTTCCGACATACAAGGCATAAACGATATCATCGAAAGCTTGTAAGCCCATGAATGTCGTCTTATTTTCCCGGTCAAAAGCGACTATTACCCCTTGGGTTTCCGGGAACGACAGTTTCGGCTGATAGAATACTTTAGACCAGTGTTCGGTCAGTTTAGACTGCGTATTCGCAAAAGAAAGCGCCGCAATCTGACTATAAGCGGCGGCCAACCGGGTACCGTCCGGGGAAATGGACATCATCGTTCCCGTATTCAACACCCGCTGAGCCAGACTGTTCAGCCTGCTGTCTTCCAATTGTGGACCGGGTACGCCGGTCCTGACCGATCCTTCCCAGGATAGTTCAACATACAGACTCCCATCTCCGAACATCCCCAGTCCGAACATTCGGTTTTTTGTAAATTGAAGGGAAAAGGGCCGTACCATGTTATCTGTTATGGTCATTTCCTGGTTCCCGAGCTGACGCTCTTCCAGCACGACCTGCTTTTTGGATGCGATAGTACCCGGAATATCCAGTACAAGCAGTTTGTTCTGCGACGGTCCAAACACAAATAGACTATCTCCTTGCGCCTGAACGGAAGTGACGAGAATCATCTCGCCGGGGCCTCTTCCATTATATACACAAGGAATGACGATATCACCGGGCAACAGGATATCTACGTAGTTGTCCGCTTTCAGCTGCCTTATAATGAACGCATCCTGGTATTTGATAACCTGAGATGACGTAAGCATCCCGTACTGTTCCAAATCATACGACTCCACAGACTTTAAAACAGTCGTCGGAACTCCGTCGAAATAGGACAACACACCATCCGTCCCTTGCCGATGACAAGAGGACAGCAATAAAAACATGGCGAACAAGATCAATCGTTTCATAGAATATAAAGCATTTATACTTCCTTCTAAACTTGATAATCAAGCGGTTGGTCACGGGCAAAGATAAATGATTTCCTCAGGAACCGACACGATTCCCAAGAAATCAAGCATTACACGCAGTCCGCGCAAATTGCTGATTATCAGCAGTATGCGCGAGTGTTAGAAATAGGAAAATTACAAACTGCGGAGAATTCGCTCCGAATACCGCACAACGGTATGATAATCAACCTGATACGTCAAAACAGACACGGCAGTCAGCCGATAGGTTATCTGCGGATTCCGAACAGGGCGTCAAGATTTTCGTCATTCAACTTGGCGATCTGTTCCTTCAGGCGGTGCTTCTTCACACGCACGTTGTTGGGCGTAATGCCGAGTTTCGTTCCGATCAGGTCCGAGGGCAGGTCCAGCAGACAGCAGGCAAGCAGCAACTGCTCCTGCGGGTTCCCTTTCAAGTGGAGCCGGTCCTGCAAAGGAGCGATCACGCCGCCCAGTTCGCGGTCCATCCGGCTGAGCAACTTCTCACCGGAGTCGTCAATATCATAGACATATGACAGTTCTTCTTTCATGGCCGCCAACGACGGATCCTTGATAAACCAGGAAGGGACGCCCAAATTGTCAAGGCGCCAGATCGAACTGCGGAGCCGGCCGGCCTGGCGGAAGCGGAGCACGCGCTCCTGGCGGGCGACGTCCTGGAAATGCATCAGTTGCTGCTGGAGGGCGACGGTCTGGGCGCCCTGCTCGGCCACTTCTTCTTCCAGCGTCGAGCAGAGGCCCTGGATCTGGGCCTTCTCCTCCTTGAGCCGGTTCTTCCGGGCGAAGACAAGGACCAGGGCAAGGATCAGGAACAGCAGGACGGAGGTCAAGGCGAAAATCATCTCCCGGTATTGCTGGTGCCGCTGATTGGCAGACACTTCCTGGTAAGAAGAAATGGCATCCGAAATCGACTCCGACAGGATATTCTGGATGGAGGAGTCTTCCGCCGCTCGCGCCCGGTTGAGCGACGCATAAGCCTGCTGGTAATCACCCCGCGCAGCGGCGCAGCGGCTGATCCAAGGTTCAACTACCGCCGGGAACGCCTCCGCCCGCTGCGCCAGCTGCCCCAACAATTGCTGTGCGTCCTCGTTCCGGCCCAGGAGCGTCAGCGCAAAAGCATACGCACCGGCGTCCCGTAGCGAAAGCTGCAGCCCGCATTCCTGCTGCATCCGGTTCCATAGCGCGATCGCTCCGGCCGGATCGGGGTTCGGTTGCAGCACCTTCATCCGGGCGAAATTGGACAAATAAGAAGCTTGGGCATACCGGTTGGACGCCGACGCCTCTATACCCTTCCGATACAAAGAATCCGCCACATCCCATTGCTGTAGGACGACAAACGGCGCAGCCAGCTGGCCTAAAGCCTGCTCGTACATCGGGTCCTCGGTATCGCGGAACAGCGAAAGGCCTTTCTCGATGTATTCCCGCTCCTTTTTCGTGTTGGACACGCCGCTATAGACGGACGCCGTAGAAAGATAAAGCAGTCCCAGCGCGTGCCGGTCCTTCACCTTATCGGCAAATTCCTCGGCCCGGAAATAATAGACAGCCGCCCCGTTCTGATTGCCGCTGGCCAGGACGATGCGCCCCTGATAATACAGCGTCTTCATCTTCTCGTCGGGCGAACCGTGGCTTCCGTAATACCGCACCGCAGCATCCAGGAGGCCAGGGGTAGTAATGCTCCGGTAGTTCTTGTCCAGCGCCATCGTATACAGCAGCGAGTATCGACCTTGTAATGCGCGTGTGGTCAGACTGGAAGAATCCAGTTGCTGCAGAATGACCAGGGCGCTGTCGGGGCGCCCGTTCAGAAGTGCTTCCGCTTCGTCCATGGCAGAGACGACAGCACGGGAACGGGACCCGCACGCCGTCAGGAGAAGAGCGGTAAGCGCAACGGACAAGAAGAAGGGGAATCGGGGCATTTTCATTCTTCGAGGTTTCGCATTTTCAATTGAATATACAAAATAAAAAGCTCGACGAAGCCTTTTGACCCCGATTCAAAACATTTTGAGCGCTCAGTATAACTTCGCCCCCGCAGGAGCTGCCCTAGGTCTCTTTGACATCATCCTTCTGACCGCATCCGGTCAGGGCGGCGAAGAGCAACAGGCAGACAGGCCAAAATACAGTCAACCCTTTCATTTTACGGGAATCATTTGATCTTGCAGAACAGCAGGGCCGGGCCGCCCGCGGCGGCAAGCCCATCCTTGACCGCGGCCAGCGCCGGGGCCACGGCGAGTGCGGCATCGAGCAGCTCGGTATCGACGATATAGACGACCTCGTCCTGCGCCGTCAGCAGCTGCGGGAGGCCCAGGAAGCCGAAGAATTCGCCGTTGTAGTCCAGATATTCGATGCGGGAAGAGCCGTCGCGCTTGTCGACCAGCCACTGGCCCCGCAGTTTTTCCTCGCCGTCCGCCAGGTATTCGAGGCCCAGCAGAAGATGGTTCCCGTTCTCGAAGGCATTGGAATAGCAGAACATGTCGGGCGTATTTTCCATCACGGCCAGGATCTTCTCGAAATCGTCCGCGAGCAACATGGCTTCGGGCATCTGCTTGCCCTTGAAATCCAGCTCGTACGTGGAGATGATTCCCGACTTGTCGCACTTGCGGATCAGCGTCGAAGTTGGCTCCGTATAGAGGAAAGTCCCGGGCTCGCCGGCGACCGGGACCAGGCGCGACTCGTAGTTGAAGAGCTGGAAGGTCTGCGGGCAGAAACTGCTCACCGGCTGGTAGTCGGCGTCGCAGACCAGGATCTTGTCAGAAGCTCCTTCAGAATCGCCGTCCATCCGCGAGGCAAGGAGGACGGGCTGGCCATCCACGATGGCGAGGTCCATCAGGTCCCGGTCCAGCGAAATCTCGCGGATCAGCTCTCCCTGCCCGTCATATTCGATCACATGCCCGCCGCTGGCCAGGACGAAGTAGCGGCCATTCCTGTATTCACAGGACACCAGCTGGCCATATTCCCCGGGGCCGCGTCCGACCTTGCGGATCCGTCGCAACAGCTTGCCTGCACGGTCGAAAGTATAGATGGCATTGGACTCCGCATCCGTGATGATATAGGCCTCACCCGCATCCTTGAGGTGCAAGGCGCCCGAAGCGCCCAACGCGAGGTCGCCGGTCTGCAAAGGCACGACCCGGATGTCGGAATAGACATCCTGAAAGAAGGAAGCGTTGGTCTTCGTGGAAAAGGAATCGATGCGGACCGTGCCGTCACAGTCCGTTTTCGCCGGCCCGCAGGAGACGGCGAACGTCAGCAGCACCAAAGGCAGCAGCCGGCGCAGGTCAAGCTTGGAGAAGTGCATAGATGTCAGGTCCAATATTGATGACATAAATATAGGAATAATAACGGAACCGGACACAAAAAAAACAGAGACCGCGAAGGTCTCTGTTTCCTTGTGAGGCTTAGCAGATTTGAACTGCTGACCTCTTGCCTGTCAAGCAAGCGCTCTGAACCAACTGAGCTAAAGCCTCGATTTGGGAATGCAAAGATACGCAATTTTTTGAATAATCCGCATCTAGCGGAAGAATTCTTCAAAAAAAGTCACCGATTCCCCATTATTCCGCATCAGACCAGTAGGTGATGGCGCGGATCTCGCGGATCTTGACGACCGTGGTTTCGACATCCGGCTCCACACCTTCTTCGCAGGCCTCCCAGCCATCGGTCTGCCGGGTGACGAACCGCTCCGTCCAGTTGCCCTTGGCGTCAAACTTCGTATATTCATACGTGACCGTCGTCTTCTCGTTCCAACCCTCGGAACCGCCTTCCTTGATGACGACGCTGGGGTATACCTTGGCGCCGTCATATTGATAAGTGCGGGTCTCACCCCACTCCCAGCCGGCGAACTCGCCCCGGGCCGGACGGCCCTTGGCGTCATATTCGTAGCTGGCCTTGTAGTACTTCGAGATGTCGTAGTGCGAGAAGTCGACGTCGTCGAGGCAGGTGTTGTCGTAGGCTTCGATCCGGCCCCGGGTGTCGCGGGACATCACGGCCGCCGAACCCTCTTCGGCAACGAAGACGCCGTTCTCATCATATTGATAGACAGTTCCGTAGGCATCAAGCGTGATGCGTCCCTTCTCGTCGAAGGTCATCTCCAGCTTGTCCTTGTCGGCCCAGAAATGCTCGGCAGCCTCTTCGGAAGAAGACTCGAGCATCTCTTCGGAAAAACGTACTTCCTTGACGTCGCCGGTCAGACCGAAGGTCCGGGCGTCGTTGGGGTTGTACTTCGGGGTGCAGGCGGCGAAAAGAGCCACCGCCGCCAGGGCGAGGATACTGATCTTTCTCATAATCTGTCTTGTTGGTTGACAAGACAAATATAAGGATTCTTTTTGTTATTGTCCGATCACCTCGGCGAGGAGCTTGACGCCGGCTTCCATCCTGGAGGCGTCCAGGAAGGAGAAATTGACGCGCATCGTGTTGCGGTGCGAGCCGTCGGGATAGAAGAACGAGCCCGCGACGTAGGCGACGCCTGCGGAGAGGGCGCGGTCGTAGAGCGCGACGGTGTCGAAGCCCTCCGGCAGCGTCACGAACAGGAACAGACCACCCTCCGGACGCGTCCAGGACACGCCTTCCGGCATATACTGCTCCAGCAGTCCGAGCATCTTGTCCCGCTTGGCGCGGTAGAGCGCGATGCTCTTCTGCAGGTTGGCGTCCAGCGCGCCGCTGCCCATGAATTCGGCGGCGATGTACTGGTCGAAGACAGGCGGGCAGAGGTCGAGCGACTGCTTGCAGACATAGATCTGGTCCAGGAGCTCCGGCGCGCCGAGGATCCAGCCCAGGCGGAAGCCCGGGGCGAAGACCTTGGAGAAGCTGCCGAGGAACAGGGTGCGCTCCGGCGCAAGCGAATAGATGGTCGGCACCGGCTCGCCGCTGTAGCGCAGCTCGCGGTAGGGACTGTCCTCGACGATGAGGAAATCGTGCTCGCGCGCCAGCGCAACGAGCTTCCTGCGCTCTTCGAGCGTCATCGTCTCTCCGCTCGGGTTCTGGAAATCCGGGATCACGTAGCAGAATTTGGCCGGCCGGGAGAAGTCGAACGAGTCCAGCGTGCGGATGTCGGCACGGTAGGACTTGAAGGACTGCAGGGCGCCGAGATAGGTCGGCGCCGTGGTCAGCACGATGTCGCCCGGATTGACGAGCACGCGCGTGCAGACGTCGATGCCCTGCTGCGAGGACGTCGTGATCTGGACGTTCTCCACCGGCACGCCGTAGCGCTGCGCGATCACCGCCCGCAGCTCCGGCACGCCCTGCGTGGCCCCGTACTGCAGGGCCTTGGCGCCATACTTCTCCAGCACCTCCGCGCTGATGCGGCGGATGTCCTCCGTGGGGAAAGTGGCCGCGTCGGGATAGCCGCCGGCAAAGGAATAGATGGCCGCGAGGTCGACTTTCTTGAAGATCTCGCGCACCGGGGAGCGCATGAACGACGGGACGTCGTCGGAGAAGAATTTATCGTATTTCATCGGCAGGACCCGTGAGATAAACGTCAGTGAAATGGTCGCCCTCCGGACGGAAATCCACCGCCAGCCGGGCTATCCGCGCCTGGATGTCGTACCTGATGGTGCCGCCTGGTTTGAGCGCAGCGAAGTCCGCATCAGCGGACCGGCCGGCCCCGGGACTTTGCGCCAGCAAAGTCGGAAAGGGGTTTATGGCCGCAGGGGGCTCGGGGGATATGCCCCCGTATTCAAGAGCTGCAGCGATAGCTGCAGCGGTGATACCCGTGCCGCAGGCGAGGGTCTCCGCCTCCACGCCCTTCTCGAACGTGCGCACGTGGAGCGTCCCGTCGGGATCGACGGACACGAAGTTGGCATTGGCGCCGATGGGCGCGAAAATGGGGTCCCAGCGCGCCTGGTAACCCTCCTTCTCGATATCGACGGCTTCCACGTCCGGCACGAAGCGCACGAAGTGGCGCGTGCCCGTGTCGAGGAACCAGCCGTCCAGCGCGGGATGGAACGTGTGCACGTCGATCATCCGGATGCGGACCGTCTTGCAGTCGCCGTCGCGCGCGAGGATCTCGCCGGTGTGCGGGCCGTCGGCCGCGACGAAGCGGAACACGCGCCCGTCGGCAGGCTGCAGGCCCAGCGCGTCGGCGAAAGCCACGATGCAGCGGCCGCCGTTGCCGCACATCATGCCGCCGGAGCCGTCGGAATTGTAGTACTCCATCCGGAAATCATAGTCCGGATCGTCCGTCAGGATCATCAGGCCGTCGGCACCGACGCGCCCGTCGGCGGCCACAAAGCCGCTCCGGCGGTCGCACAGCTCCGCGATGCGCTGCGCCGATCGGAAGCCGGAGACATCCTCCGTCCGCCCGTCGAGCACCACGAAATCGTTGCCCGCGCCCGAATATTTATGCAGCTGCACCATTAGCGGAGCAGGTCTTCGAGGACCACGGAACCGGCCGTCTTCTCGTCGCGGTACTTGACGATGACCGGGCAATAGAGGGCCACGCCGCTGCCCGCGCCGGGACCGCGCTTGAGCGGCTTGCTGCCGCTCACGACCACGGCGCCGCGCGGAACGACCACGCGCCCGTCCGCGTTGCGCGGCACGAACTCGCCTGTCGTGGCGTCGAAGATGGCCGTGGAAGCGGTGATGATTACGCCGGAGGCGATGACCGCTCCGGACTCCACGATCGTACCCTCGTAGATGCCGCAGTTGCCGCCCACGAAAGCGCCGTCCTCGATGATGGTCGGCATGGCGCCGGCCGGCTCGAGCACGCCGCCGATCTGCGTGGCGGCAGAGATGTGGATATTCTTGCCGATCTGGGCGCAGGACCCGATCGTGACGTGGCTGTCCACCATCGTGCCGCTGTCCACGAAAGCGCCGACATTGATGTAGGACGGCGGCATCACGATGGCGCCGGGCGCCACATAGGCGCCGCGCCGGATGCTCGTGCCGCCCGGCACGATGCGCACGCCGTCCTCCGCGGAGAACGACTTGACGGGGTAGGTATCTTTGTCGAAGAAGGGGAACTGGCCCTGGGACATGTCCGTGATCTGGCCGAGCTTGAAGCCCGCCAGGATCACTTCCTTGACCCATTTGTTGACCTGCCAGACGCCGTCCACCTTCTCGGCGACGCGGATCTGGCCGGCCTCGAGGCCGGCGATCACCTCTTCGAATTTCTCTCTCGTTATTTCCATAAATCTGCTAAAACTTTCTGCATCAGGGCCTTGGTTGCGTCGGAAGCGGAAGCGAGCGGGAGGCGGACCGTGCCTCCGATCACGCCGAGCTGCTCGAGGGCGGCCTTGGCTGGGATCGGGTTGGACTCCACGAAGCAGGCCTTGAAGAGCGGGAAGAGGCGGTGGTGCAGGACGCGGGCGCCTGCGAGGTCGCCGCGCTGCATCGCCTCGACCATCTGGGTGACCTCCTTCGGCGCGATGTTGGACGCCACGGAGATGACGCCGTGCGCGCCCGTGGCCATGAAGGCGAGGGTCATGTCGTCGTCGCCGCTCAGCACGGTGAAACCCTCCGGTGCGCGGCGGATGATCTCGCTGACCTGGTCATAGTTGCCGGAGGCCTCCTTGATGCCCCGGATGTTGGGGACGTCGTTGGCCAGGCGGATGACCGTGTCGGGCAGCATGTTGGCGCCGGTGCGGCCGGGAACGTTGTAGATGATGATCGGCAGGGAGGTCTCCGCGGCCACGGCCTTGAAGTACTCGTACTGGCCCTGCTGGGTCGGCTTGTTGTAGTAGGGAACCACGACGAGCAGCGCATCTGCGCCGAGCGGCTCGAGCAGGCGGATGTTGGCGAGCGTGTCGGGCAGGCTGTTGACGCCCACGCCGGGCATCAGGGGCAGGCCCTTGGCGTGTTCCTTGACGAGCTGGTAGATGGCGGTCTTCTCGCCGGCGGAGAGGGTGGGCGTCTCGCCGGTGGTGGCGAGAGGCACGAGGAAATGGACGCCGTTGGCGACCTGGCGGTCTACCATCCGGCCATAGGCTTCATAGTCGACGGCGCCGTCGGGGGTGAACGGAGTCACCAGCGCCGTGCCGCAACCTTGGAGGACAAGAGGTTTCATAACGCAACACTATTTAACTAACAGCCGTAAATATAGGAAATTATTTTTACAAAATGAGGTCCTTGAACTCATGGACGCCGCCCTGCAGGCCGTCCGCCATCACGGCGGCGACCACTGCGCCCTCGGCGAAGCCCTGGCGGGAGAACGCCTCGTGCGTGAAGGTCAGCTTGTCCACGTCGGACAGGAACTCGGCCGTGTGCGTGCCGGGGACCTCCCCGATGCGCTGTGCGCCGATTTCGGGCGTCTCGCCCAGATGCTCGGAGATCAGGGCCGCGATGCTCTTGGCCGTGCCGCTGGGCGCGTCCAGCTTGTGGATGTGGTGGATCTCCTCCACATGCGGCTTGTAGCCCTGGCCCTTGAGGACGTCGCAGGCGCGCTCGACGGCCGCGAAGAAGGCGTTGACGCCGATGGAGAAGTTGGAGGCCCAGATCATCGGGGTGCCGGCGGCCTCGAAGGCGGCGAAAACCTCGCCGCAGATGTCGTTCCAGCCGGTCGTACCCACCACGACGGCCTTGAAGTTGGCCGCAAGGGTCTTGTAGTTGGCCCGGAAGGCGTCCGGGGTGGTGAAGTCGATGCAGACGCACTCGCGCGCCACTTCGCGCGGGATGGCGCAGATGTCTTCGGAAGCGCACACGAGCTCGATCCCGCGGCGCTGCAGGACCCCCTCGATCATATGGCCCATCTTGCCATAACCACTGATAATCACTTTCATAAGGTAATCTCTTGTTCGTAAATATGGATGTAATTGGAAATGGCTTGTTCGAGGTCCGCGAAGGCGAGGAACTCGTCGTCGCGGTGCGCGACGGTGATGGTGCCCGGGCCGCAGATGGCCTTCCGCCCGAAGTTGGACAAATGCGGGGCGTCGCTGCCGAAGGAGACCGGCTTGGACGGGATGTCGGGCAGGGTGAAATAGCGCGCCGGGGCGTCGCCCCCGAAGGGTTCCACCCGCAGGGTGTCCGACGCCTGCGCGCGCATCCACTCCGTCACCGCCGCGTCGGAAGCGAAGGTGGTGCGGAAATAGATCCGGCAGGTCAGGCAGGGACTGAGGATGTTCTGGGGGTTGTCGCTGACCAGCTGGCCGACGTTCCAGGTGGTCGGGCCCAGGACGGGATCGTCCGGGAAGCCCGCCGCGCGGAGCCGCTCCATGAAGTCCACGAAGAGCTCCACGGCGCTCAGGCCGTGCTCCGGATAGCCGGAGTGGAAGGCCTTGCCGGTGAAGGTCAGGTCGAAGCGCTTGGTGCCCTTGGACGCGCTGACCATGCAGTTGTCCGTGGGTTCGCCCACGACCAGCAGCGGCGCGCGGAACGGCAGTCTGGCGAAAGCCTTGGCGCCCCAGGAGCCCGTCTCCTCGCCGCTGACGATCAGCAGCGCGAAGTCCTTGTGGCCGGCCGCGGCGAGGCGCTGGCAGGCGCGGTACATCGCGTAGAACTGGCCCTTGGCGTCGCACGTGCCGCGACCCAGCACCCGGTCCTTCCCGAAGGTCGGCGGGATGTAGGGCGGGACGGTGTCCATGTGGGAGCAGAAGACCACGCGGGGCGCGTCGCTCCAGCGCAGGAGGACATTGAGCGTGCCGTCGCCGACCTCGAAGGTCTCGACGGACGGCGCCTCCAGGTGGGCGGCGAGCCACTCCCCCAGCTCGCGTTCGCGGCCGGAGGTGGAGTCGAAGGAAAGGATCTGGCGGAAGAGTTCCATACTACATCAGGATGTCTTTGATGATGCCGGTGGCGGCGAGGCGCACGCCTTCGCCCGCACCCTTGATGACGTGCGGGGCGGAGTATTCGCTGGTGACCACGGTCACGTTTTCCGTGCCGCTGATCCAGTAGAAAGGACTTTCAGGGCCGACGCGCTGCATCTTGATCTCGGCGCGGTAGCCGTGCGGGGCGGCGGAGTCGCGGCGCAGCGAGGCGACGAAGCGCTGGCGCCGGTCCACCGCGTCGAGTTCCGCCTCGCGGGCGATGAACTGCGGCTCGTAGGCCGCCAGGCGCTCGTAGAACTCCTCCAGCGGGCAGTCGAAGAATTCCGGGCCGAGCATCGGGACGATGTCGACGTCGTCGGCCTCGAGGGGCACGCCGGCCTCGCGGGCGAGGATGAGCAGCTTGCGCAGCACGTCCTTGCCGCCCAGGTCGGTGCGCGGGTCGGCCTCGGTCAGGCCCTCGTCCTGCGCGCGGCGCAGCAGGGTGGCGAGGCTGTCGCGCTTGGCGCCGTCGTAGCCGGTGATGATATAGTTGAGCGTGCAGGAGACCACCGCCTCGATGGAGACGATGCTGTCGCTGCAGTTGGCGTCGCTGGCGATCGACTCGAGGATCGGCAGGGAGTTGCCCACGGTGGTGTCGTAGCGGAAGAAGGCGCCGTTCTGCCGGGCCTCGGCCTTGAGGGCGGCGTACTGCACGAAGGGCAGCGAGAGCGAGCGGCGGTTGGAAGTCACGATGTTGAGCCCGCCGCGGAACAGCTCGGCGTAGCGCTCGTGGATGTGGTGGTCATTGGTGCAGTCCACGAACACGGCGCCGCGCGGGGCGGCGGCCAGGACGGCGTCGATGAACGCGCCGGAGGCGGCGTTCTCGCCGTCCGCCAGCCGCGCCTCGGCCTCCTCCGGGCGGATGCCGCGCAGGTCGATGGCGAAGCGGGTGCTGTTGGACAGGCCCATGATGCGGATGGAACGGCCGCGGCGCGCGGCGATGCGGTCGGCGCTCAGGCCGATCAGCCGCACCAGCTCGTGGCCCACGGCGCCGTAGCCCGCGATGAAGACCGGGATCACGGTCACGGCCCGGTGCTCGAAGAACTCGCGGTGGATGGCGCCCACGGCGGCATTCTCCACGGTCGGGCGGACGCGGATGAAGAAAGTGTCCCCTTCGCCGGTCACGCCGCCCAGCGGCTGGATGCCGGCTTCGGACAGCGCGGCGAGCATCCGGGAGGCCGCCGAGGCGCGCGAGGCGACCGCCTCGCCGACCAGGCAGACGACGGACTCGCCGCGGTCGGCCAGCGTGCGGCTGGTCACGCCCATCCACTCGCCCTCCTTGACGGCCGGACGGCCGGAGACGAGGGTGCCGGGATGGCGCGGGTCGAAGGTGTTGCGGATGGAGAAGGCGATGCCTGCCTCCATCGCCGGCTTGACCGTCGGTGCGTAAAGCACCTTGGCGCCGTTCTCGGCGAGGATCAGGGCGGCGTGGTAGGAGATGTCCGGAATGGTGACCGCGGCGGGGACGACCTTCGGGTTGGCGGTCATCATGCCCGGCACGTCGGTCCAGATCTCGAGTGCGGAGGCCCGGGCGCCGGCGGCGAACAGCGCGGCGCTGTAGTCGGAGCCGCCGCGGCCCAGCGTGGTCACCTTGCCGTCGCCGTCGGAGGCGATGAAGCCCGGCGCCACGAAGAGGCGCACCTCAGGCGCCGCCTGCACGGCGGCGAAGATATTGGCGTAGCTCAGTCCTTCGGCCACGACGCCGCCCAGCGTGCGCACGAGCTTGCGGGAGTCGAGCCACTGCGTGGCGACGTCCTCGCAGGCGAACTTGCGCGCCAGGATGCGGGTGGAGAAGAGCTCGCCGAAGGTCACGCAGGCCTCCGGCTCCGCGGCGGCGAGCTCCGCGAAAAGCGTGTCGAGCTCCGCGATCATCTCCCGGCGCTCGGCGCCGGTGAACAGCCGCCGCGCGATGGCGTGGTGCCGGCGGCGAAGCGCCTCGATCTGCTGCGCCCGGCCGGCGGGATCCTGCTCCGCGCCGATCGCAATCAGCGCGTCCGTGCAGCCGCTGATGGCGGAGCTGACCACGATGGTCCGGTCCTTGGCCGCCGCGGCCAGCACGATGTCGATCACCTGCGACATGCGGGTGGCGTCCGCTACCGAGCTGCCACCGAATTTGAGTACCTGCATAGCAATGCCGTTATTTGCGTTCAATATGGGCTCCGAGCGCATTGAGGCGGCTCTCGATGTCTTCGTAGCCGCGGTCGATCTGCTCGATGTTGTCGATGGTGGAGGTGCCTTTGGCGGACATCGCCGCCAGCAGCATCGCGATGCCGGCGCGGATGTCCGGCGAAGTCATCCGGCCCGCGCGGAGGTCGATCTTGTGGTCGTGTCCGATGACCACGGCGCGGTGCGGGTCGCAGAGGATGATCTGCGCGCCCATGTCGATCAGCTTGTCCACGAAGAACAGGCGGCTCTCGAACATCTTCTGGTGGATGAGCACGCTGCCCTTGCACTGCGTGGCCACGACCAGCAGCACGCTCAGCAGGTCCGGGGTCAGGCCCGGCCAGGGGGCGTCGGCGATGGTCATGATGGAGCCGTCGATGAAGGATTCGATCTCGTAGCTCTTCTGGGCGGGGATATAGATGTCGTCGCCGCGCTGCTCGAGCTTGACGCCCAGGCGGCGGAAACATTCGGGGATGATGCCCAGGTTGTCCCAGGACACGTCCTTGATGGTCAGTTCGCTCTGCGTGATCGCGGCCATGCCGATGAAGGAGCCGACCTCGATCATGTCGGGCAGGATGCGGTGCTCCGCCCCGTGCAGGCTCTTGACGCCGTGGATGGTGAGGAGGTTGGAGCCGATGCCCTCGATCTGCGCGCCCATTGCGGTGAGCAGGCGGCAGAGCTGCTGCACATACGGCTCGCAGGCGGCGTTGTAGATGGTGGTGGTGCCTTCGGAGAGGACGGCCGCCATCACGATGTTGGCCGTGCCGGTCACGGAAGCCTCGTCCAGCAGCATGTAGCAGCCCTTCATGGCGCGGCCGGAAGAGAGGTTGTAGGCCCGCTTGGCGGTGTCGTAGGCACATTTCGCGCCCAGGCGCATGAAGCCGTCGATGTGGGTGTCCACGCGCCGGCGGCCGATCTTGTCGCCGCCCGGCTTGGGGAAGAAGGCGCTGCCGAAGCGCGCGAGGAGCGGTCCTACGACGAGGACCGAGCCGCGCAGGCGGGCGCACCGGGACACGAAGTCGGCGCTGTGGATGTAGAACTCGTTGACGTGGTTCGCCGTGAAGGTGTACTCCCCTTTGGCGCGGCGCTCCACGCCCACGCCCATGCCGCGCAGCAGGTCGATCAGGTTCTTGACGTCCAGGATCTCCGGGACGTTGGTGATGGTGACCGGCTCGGCGGTGAGGAGGACGGCGCTGATCACCTCCAGGGCTTCGTTCTTGGCGCCCTGGGGATGGATCTCGCCGCTGAGGCGGTGTCCGCCTTCGATGACAAAACTGCTCATATGTGCTCCACTTCCGGATGCAGGGTCACGCCGAAGCGTTCCCGCACCCCGTTGATGATTCTCTGCTCGAGCGCGAGCACCTCCTGCGGGGTGGCTTCGCCGCTCTGGTTGACGATGACCAGCGGCTGCCTGTCATAGACGGCCGCGCCCCCCTCGGACGCGCCCTTGAAGCCGCTCTGGTCGATCATCCAGGCCGCCGGGACCTTGACGCTGCCGTCCGGCAGGTCGAAGTGCGGGGCAGTCCCGTCGGGCGAGATGCGCCCGAAGTCCTCCCTGCTGACGACCGGATTCTTGAAGAAGCTGCCGGCGCTGCCGATCTCCTCGGGATCGGGGAGCTTCTGCCGGCGGATGCGGACGATGGCCTCGCGCACCTCCTGCGGGGTCACGGGGTCCTTGCCGCCGAGCGCCTCCCGCACGCCCTTGTATTCGAGGCGCGGGTTGTGCTTGCGGCTGAGCCGGAAAAGCACGCTCGTGACGACGTAGCGGCCGCGGAATTCGGGCTGCTTGAACAGCGAATCGCGGTAGCCGTAGCGGCACTCCTCGCGGGAGAACTTGACCTTCTTGCGCTCCTGCAGGTCGAAGCAGACGACCCCGGAGATGAGGTCCTTGGCCTCGACGCCATAGGCGCCGATGTTCTGCACGGCGGCGGCGCCGACCTCGCCCGGAATGAGCGAGAGGTTCTCGGCGCCCCAGAGGCCGTGGCGGCAGGTCTCGGCCACGAAGTGGTCCCAGACCACGCCCGCGCCGACGATTACCGGCACTTCGTCCAGCCCCAGGTCGACGTATTTGATGAACTCGATGTTGGAATGCAGCACCGTGCCCGGAAAATCTCCCGTGAACAGGAGGTTGCTCCCCGCGCCGATGTGCAGCAGCGGCTGCGGGAGGCGGTCGAAATTGAGCCCTTCGAGCTCCTTGACAGTCTCGTACTCGACATAGCACGCGCAGGACACCTTCATCCGGAAAGTGTTCTGCGCGCTCAGGTCGTAGTTCAACTGGATCCTCACGGCTGCGGCTCGACGTAGGTGGAAGACAGGAAAAGTTCCTCCATCTGCGCGTCGTCGATCCGGGACGGGGAGTCGATCATCACGTCGCGGCCCTGGTTGTTCTTCGGGAACGCGATGTAGTCGCGGATCGTCTCCTGCCCGCCGAAGAGGGCGCAGACGCGGTCGAATCCGAACGCCAGGCCGCCGTGGGGCGGGGCGCCGAACTTGAAGGCGTTGATGATGAAGCCGAACTTGTATTCGGCGTCCTCCTTGCTGATGCCGAGCACCTCGAACATGCGCTCCTGCATGGCGGCCTCGTGGATACGGATGGAGCCGCCGCCGAGCTCGGTGCCGTTGAGCACGAAGTCGTAGGCGTTGGCGCAGACGCGCTCCAGGTCCTCCTTCTTGTCGGAGTAGAACCATTTCTCATGCTCCGGCTTGGGAGCCGTGAACGGGTGGTGCATCGCGTAGAAGCGGCCGTCCTCCTCGCTCCACTCCAAGAGCGGGAAGTCCACGATCCACAGCGGGGCGAACACGTGCGGGTCGCGCAGGCCCAGGCGGTTGCCCATCTCGATACGCAGCACGCCCAGCTGGGTCTGCGTCTTGCGCTTGGGACCGCAGAGGATCAGCACCAGGTCGCCGGCCTTGGCCTCGCAGGCCGCGGCGACAGCCTGCAGCTGCTCCGGCGTATAGAATTTGTCGACGCTGGACTTGACGGTCCCGTCGGCGTTGAGCCGGATATAGACGAGGCCCTTGGCGCCCACCTGCGGGCGCTTCACCCACTCGGTCAGCTCGTCGAGCTGCTTGCGGGTGTATTCGGCGCAGCCGCTCACGGCGATGCCGCCGATGTAGTCGGCGCCGTCGAACACGGAGAAGCCGCAGCCCTGGACCAGTTTGGTGACCTCGTGGATCTTCATCCCGAAGCGGATGTCGGGCTTGTCGGAGCCGTAGAAGTCCATCGCGTCGTACCAGCTCATCCGCGGCAGCGGGTTGGGGATCTCGACGCCGAGGGCGTTCTTGAACATCTGGCGCATCATGCCCTCGAAGGTGTTGAGCACGTCTTCCTGCTCCACGAAGGACATCTCGCAGTCGATCTGCGTGAACTCCGGCTGGCGGTCGGCGCGCAGGTCTTCGTCGCGGAAGCAGCGCACGATCTGGAAGTAGCGGTCGTAGCCGGCGACCATCAGCAGCTGCTTGAAGGTCTGGGGGCTCTGCGGAAGGGCGTAGAACGTGCCCGGGTTCATGCGGGACGGCACCACGAAGTCGCGGGCGCCTTCCGGCGTGGACTTGATCAGGTAGGGGGTCTCGATCTCCATGAAGCCCTGGGCGTCCAGGTAGGAGCGGATCTCCTGCGCCAGGCGGTGGCGCAGCGCAAGGGCGCGCTGGAGGGGCGGACGGCGCAGGTCGAGGTAGCGGTACTTGGCCCGCAGGTCCTCGCCGCCGTCGCTCTGCTCTTCGATGGTGAACGGCGGGGTGACGGATTTATTCAGGATGCGGATGGCGGAGAGCTTGATCTCGATCTCGCCGGTGGGCATCTTGGGATTCTTGCTCTGGCGCTCGAGGACCTCGCCCGTGGCCTGGATCACGAATTCACGGCCCAGGCCGGAGGCCGCCTCAACGAGCTCCGGGGCGGCTTCGCCCTCGACGACGAGCTGCGTGATGCCGTAGCGGTCGCGCAGGTCGATGAAGGTCATGCCTCCGAGTTTGCGGGATTTCTGCACCCATCCCGCGAGGGTTACATTCTTGCCTTTGTCGGCGAGGCGCAGCTCGCCGCAAGTGTGGGTTCTATACATATTTTGAGGACTTTTTGTTCCAATCTACAAATGTACAAAAAATCCCCGCTAATCCTACACTTCCGGGCTGTCATTCCCCGAGCGCGTGGCTCCTCCGGGAGATGTATCCGCTCTCGTCGATGAGGTCCTTGGCCGCCGGCGTGGACAGCCAGTCATAGAGCTGCTCCGCGAGCGGGTCGGGGGCCGGATCGCGGCGGACGGCGGCATAGATGCTCGTCACGTAAGGGTAGCCGCCCGCTTCTTCCTTCACCCCGCCCAGGATGGAGTACGCCGACGGGTACACCTTGTCCACGGCCAGGACCTTCACATGGCGCAGGTCGCCGACCATCCGTTCGCAATAGTAATACGGCGTGTAGCCGATGCCCCATTCGTCCGCCTCGATCGAATAATAGGGCGACATCATGCCGCCGCCGATCATCTCCGGCCGGTCGGCCATCGCCTCCCCATGCATGACCAGGGTTTCCATCTTCTCCTGGCTGCCGGAGTCCGCGTTCCGCATGTACGGATGGATCTCGTGGTCCGCGCCGCCGACCTGTTTCCAGTTGGTGATCCGGCCCGCATAGATGTCACGGATCTGCTTCTGCGTCAGAGACTTGACGCGGTTCTGCGGATGGACGATGAAGACCAGGGCGTCCCAGGCAAGGGGCTTTGTCTGGTACGCCACCCCTTTCTCCCGGGCGTACACCTCCTCGTTGCGCGAGATGTCGCGCGAGTCGATGATCACGTCCGTGACGCCGTCGATCAGGTTGACATAAGCCTCGTGCGAGCCGCTGTACTGCCGCAGGTCGTAGAGCCTGTCCACGAAGGCTTCATACTCGGGCGAGCCGCTTTCCATCCCTTCCGGAAGATCGAAATACAACCAGTACTCCGCACCGGAAATCAAGTTCTTGCCCCAGGAATACGGGATATCCAGCAGATTGTACATCACGATGTCCCGCAGGGGCGAGGTACTCGTCGAGCAGTCGACGAACGGGAAATTGTCCAGCGTCAAGCCCTCGATCCGGAAGTTCTGGACTTCATCGGGGTCGGCGAAGACGAATTGCCTGTCGCTCTTGGTGCAGGAACAGACGGCGAGGGCGGCAAGCAGCAGATAACGGAAGTTTCTTTTCATATTTTAAGGATCATAACTCGAATCGAAGGCCCGCGTGGAGCGAAAAGCTCAACGGGTTTTCCGTACGGCTGGTCGGCAGGTCCGTGCGGGTGAAATAACAGGACAGCTCCGGCTGGAAATAGAGCTGGACCCGCGGCCCGAGCCGGTACTGGGCACCGGCGAAGACCTCGGAGGACCACTGGAACTTCTTCTCGTCGGACTGGACCTTGCCCAGGACGGCATAGACGCATTTCTCCACCTTGGCGCCCAGGCCGGCGTAAAGCGCGAACCGGTCACTGGACCAGAGCCGGACATCCGCCCGGACCGGAATGCCGATGAAATGGAGCCGCTGGTCCAGGGTCTGGACGCCGAGGCTTTCGACGGAATGGAGATACGAGTACTCCAGGCCACTCTCCAGACCGATGCGGGGCGTCAGGTCCGCCCGGACGGAAAGCCCCAGGGTGATGGGCAGGTCGTGGCGGAAATGCGAAGCGCCGAACGCGTTGTCGGTATGATAGTTTATCAATCCATTATCGAGGAAATAGCCGTACAGGTCTCCGGCCGAATTGGATTTGGCATACTCGAGCATCCGGGGATCGAGGGTGTTGGCGATGTTCATCGCCACCAGGTTGGGATACTTCTCCGCACCGACGTTCGCCTGGCGGTGCGTCATGTCGGCGCCGCCCCGGAAGCCGACCGAGATGCGGGCGCGCCGCGGCCGGGCGTCCTCCCGGAAGACGCTCTCGTCGAAGGGCTCGTCGGGAGCAGATTCTTCGCTGTCGCTCAGAAGGACAGGGGCTTTGTCGGGGATGACGGCCGGGGAAGGATCGGGCGTGCCGTTCCCGATGACGACAGAGGCGTCGTCGGGAAGGTCCGGCCCGGCGGGGACAGAAACGGCCGGCTCAGAGACGGCAGGTTCGGCGGCGGCGAGCCGCGTGCCGCCGGCAGACAGGGTCAGTTTGTGGGAACGGGGCTTTTCGTTTGCCCGGGCCGGGGCGGCCGGGGCGACCTCAGGGACGACGGGAGCGGGGGCGGCCGACGTGTCGGGCGCCGGGGCGACCTGCGTCACGGCCGGCCCGGCAGGGACGGACTGCGCAGGGCGGTGCCAGGGCGCCCAGAGCAGGAGCGCGGCAACGGGCACCGCTGCGACGGCGGCGATCCCCGCGCGGCGGATGGCGGCCGCCCGGCGCACGCGCCGGCCCACCACCTCCCAACTCGCGGGAGAAGGAGGCACACCCTCCGCGAGGCTTTTCTCCCGGAGGGCATCCATCCAATCCTTATTCATACCGTTGCTCATGCTTGGGTCTGATTCTGCTTTTATAACTCCGGATTTTTCAAATTACTGCGCCGGAGCCGTTCCGTCTCCGTCCAGATACTGCCTGATGCTCCTGGCCAGGATGGCCCGGGCGCGCGCCAGGCTGGCGGAAGAACTCTTCTCCTTGATCCCGAGCAGGTCCGCGATCTCCTTGTGCGAGAGCTCCTCGAAGCAGTAGAGCTCGAACACGGTGCGGTAGCCGTCCGGCAGGGCGGCGATCATCCTGTGGATAGCCTCGGCGGGCACGGAAGCCGTCTGCTCGTAGTCCGGTTCGTCGGCGACTTCGCCCTTCAGCCCGTCCACGTCCACCAGGTCCCGGGCGATGCGCTTGCGCTTCCTGGCGGAGTCAAAGGCCAGGTTGAGCGCCACGCGCGCCATCCAGGAATAGAGGGAACCGGGCCGCGTCCAGCGGAAGCGCCCGATTACCCGGAATATCTTGACGAAGGAATCCTGCATCAGGTCTTCCGCGTCTGCCGCATCCACGGCATAGCGGCGACACAGCGAGAGGAGCCTGGAGCCATACGTCTCGTACAGCTCCCGCCGCGCAGCGTTATCGCCCCGATGACAGCGGCTGGCCAGTTCCTGCTCGTCCATAAACTGTAATAAAAACTGCAGAATCGGAAAAATACTGCGTCCCCTGCAACAAAAAAAGGGCCACCCACGCTTGGGATGGCCCTTGATCTGTCATCTATCCTAGCGGAGCTTGATGTCCCACTTGGCGTTGTCGTTGTTGAAGTCGAACTTGGCGAGGGTCGGCGTGCTGTCGGCCACCGAATAGAGGCAGAGGCGCTCGCTGCAGCCGGGGATGGCCTTCGGCATGATGCGCCAGGTGCCGTCGGTGAGCTGCTCGATCTGCCAGAGCTGCTCGTCGGCGCCGGTGAACTCCGGCACGGTCACGACCTCGGCGCCTTCGGCGGCCGCAAGGGCGCGGTTGGTGCCTTCGATCACGATCTTGTAGTACGGGCCGCCGAGATAGCCGCCGGCCTCGGGAACAGCCTCGATCGTCCACTTCTGGTGGGGACGGGCCATGTAGTCGTTGGCGCGGGCGGGGATGTTGCCGGCCGGCCAGCCTTCGGACACTTCCTCAAGCTTCTGGTTCTCGATCACGACGATGGTCTCGTCCTGACGGCCGAAGAAGCCGCGCATGCCGCCTGCGGTGCGGACGAAGTCGACGGCGAGCTCAAGGGCGTAGCCGCGACGGCGGGAGAGGATCTTGTAGTTGCCGTCCTGGAGGACCTCGCCGGCCTCGGGCCAGCCGTTGTTCCAGAGGATCGGGCGGATGGCGAGCGTGCTGCGGCCGCTCAGGTCGAGGTCGGCCTCCCAGTGGAAGGACATCTTCTCGACGCCCGGCTCCACGATGTAGCGGCCGAAGTGACCGGCGCCGAAGCGGCGCTCTTCTGCGGCGACGACCATCTTACCGCCACCCTGCAGCATGTCGCGGCCCACGTTGTCGAGGAACGGGCCGTACGGGCTGCGGGAACGGCCGACGATGATGTTGTAGGTGGAGTTGGCGCCGTCGCAGCAGGTGCCGTGCGTGCCGAGCAGGTAGTACCAGCCGTCGCGGTACATCATCGAGGAAGCCTCGCAGTCAATGGCCACATCAATGGGCTTGCTGCCTTCCTTAAGGCCGCCCGTGGCGGGATCGAGCTCGACCTGGCGGATGTTGCCGAAGTAGGTGCCGTAGGTGCAGAAGAGACGGCCGTTGGCGTCCATCAGGAAGCCGACGTCGATGGCGTCGCAGTCCTCGTCATACTCGGAATGCGCGACCTCGATGGGCTCGGAATAGGCGAAGTCCGGGGAGTTGGGGTCGAGGGTCTTGTTCCACATCGTGAGGATGCGGCCGGCGTGACCGCCGCCCAGGCCGCCGCCCGTGGCGCTGTAGCCGACGAGGTAACGGTCGCCGATCTTGATGGCGTCCGGGGCCGCGCCGCCGCCGGGACGGACGGCGCCGCTCTTCCACACCCAACCGTCTTCGGAGATCAGGCCACCGCCACCGGTGCCGAAGGTGTAGTACTTGCCGTCGCATTCGGCGATCGTGCTCGGGTCATGGATATAGGGAGCGCCCACCTGGGCGGCTGCAGACATGCTTACAAGGGCGAAAGCGCCCGCGAGAAGGATATTTCTGGTTTTCATATGGCGCATCGTTTATTTCGTGGAGAGGGTGATGTTCTTGACCGGCTTGCCGGCCTCGTCGATGAAGCGGCAGCAGAAGTCGCTCATGCCGGGGCCGTTGATGACGGCGCCCCAGATGACGTTGCGGCCCTTCTTGAGGGTCAGGCGCCTGGAAGCGCAGTCGTCCATCACGCGGCGGCGGTCGCCGGACAGGATGACGGCCTCTTCGCCGTTGACCCACCACATCGAGGCGGAGTTGGAACCGACGGACAGGCGCACGTTGGGGATATCCTCCTCGCAGTTGACCACGGTCACGGCCCAGAAGATGACGCCGTAGCGGTCCTCGGTGAGGTTGGTGGCGAAGCGGAACAGCTTCACGTTGGGGAGTTTGCTGTCGAAGGCGTGCCACTTGAGGGTGACCTTCTTCTGCTCATACTTCGGCGGGGCGTTGAAGTTGAACGACGGGCGGCCGCCCTGCAGGTTCACCGGCGGCTGGTACTCGACCGTCATCTTGACCTTGGCGCCATCCTTCGGGAGGACGTCGCCGAGCTGGCCGGGGAAGTACTGGACGCCGAAAACTTCGCGGATATAGCTGTCCACGAAAACGGTATTGGAACGGTTCGGCTTGCTGATCGGCTCGAGGAGCAGCCAGCGGCCGAGGAAGCCCTGCGCGTCGGGGGCTGCGGTCGGCGTAGTCACGGGAACAAGATACTTCTCGAGATTGATGGAGGAGTCGGCATAGACCTGGGCCTGCGCGGGGTTACCCGGCATCAGCAGCGCCAGACCGATGGCGACGAGGAAAGGTTTGAAGATGGTTTTCATAAACGGTATGAATTGTTATTAGTAGCTCCGAAAGCGGTTTGGCTAAGGTAGCACAAAACTTCAACCCTCAAAAATCCCCTTTCGCCCTTTGCGGATATTTAAAAGAAATAGACCGAAAAACAAAAGGAGGAACGGCGCCTGCCGTCCCTCCCTCTGGGATCGTGTCGGAAGATTAGTCCTCGTCCTTCTCGGCTGCGGCGTATTCCGCGAGGAGCTTGGTCTGGACGTCGCCCGGGACCGGCTGGTAGTCGGCGAACTCCATCGTGAAGGTGGCGGAGCCGGCGGTCAGGGAGCTCAGCGAGGTGGAATAGCGGTAGAGCTCTGCGAGCGGCACGCGGGCCTTGAGGATGGCGAAGCCCTTGTCGGCACCCATCTCGCCGAGGACGCCGCGGCGGTTCTGCAGGTCGCTCATCACGGAGCCCTGGTAGTCGGCCGGGGTCATGACCTCGACGTTGTAGATCGGCTCGAGGATCTTCGGACCGGCGTTGCGGAAGGCCTCACGGAAGGCGTTGCGGCCGGCGATGATGAAGGCGATTTCCTTGGAGTCCACCGGGTGCATCTTGCCGTCGTAGACGAACACGCGGATGTCGCGGGCGTAGGAACCCGTGAGCGGGCCCTCGACCATGCGCTCCTTGATACCCTTGAGGATGGCCGGCATGAAGCTGAGGTCGATGGCGCCACCGACGACGCAGTTGTAGAACTCGAGCTTGCCGCCCCACTCCAGGTCGGTGATGTCCTGGGTCTTGATGTTGAGCTGGGTCTCCTTGCCGTTGATCATGAACTTGGTGTTGAGCTCACCCTCGGCCGGGCAGACCAGCAGGTGCACCTCGCCGAACTGGCCGGCGCCGCCGGACTGCTTCTTGTGGCGGTACTGGGCGCAGGCCACCTTGGTGATGGTCTCGCGGTACGGCACCTTCGGGGCGAAGAGCTCGACATCGAGCTTGTATTCGTTGTTCAGCATCCACTTGACGATGTTGATGTGCTGCTCGCCGTTGCCGCTGAGGATGGTCTGGCGGAGCTCCTTGGAGTACTCGACGATGACGGTCGGGTCCGTGGAGGCGATGCGCTTGAGGGCGTCGCCGAGCTTCTGCTCGTCTTGCTGGACCTTGGCCTTGATGGCGCAGCGGTACTTGGGAGCCGGATACTGGATCTTGTCGTAGATGATGTTGGAGCCGGGCAGGGAGAGGGTCGTGTTGCTGCGGCCGTTCTTGAGCTTGACGGCGCAGCCGAAGTCGCCTGCGTGCAGGGTGTTGACGGGCTCCTTCTTGACGCCGGCGACGGCGTAGATGGCGGAGAGACGCTCCTTGTTGCCGGTGGCGGGATCCTCGAGATCCAGGCCGGCGGTGATGGAACCGCTCATCACCTTGAAGTAGGAGACCTCGCCGAGGTGCTGCTCCACGTCGTTCTTGTAGATGAACAGGGACGGGGCGCCGCCTTCCTTGACGTCCGGGGCCGGAGCTACGTTCTTGGTGAACTCGAGCAGGCGCTTCACGCCGATGTCCTTCTTGGCGCTGACGCAGAAGATCGGGTAGGCCTCGCCGGCGGCGATGCCCAGGTTGAGGCCCTTGCGGATCTCGTCCTCGGTGAGGACGCCCTCCTCGAAGAACTTCTCCATCAGGGTGTCGTCGAATTCGGCGGCCTTCTCGATGAGGGCGCCGCGGTATTCCTCGGCCATGTCCGCCAGGCTGGCGGGAATCTCAAGGTCTTCGCGGGTGCCGTTGGCATCCTTGAAGTGGTAGTATTTCATCTTGAGGACATCCACGAAACCGTCGAAGCTGGGGCCGACGTTGACCGGGAACTGGACATAGACGCCCTTGTTGCCGAAGGACTCCTTGATGGAGTTCTGGATGTTGTCCCAGTCGGCCTTCTCGCCGTCGAGCTGGTTGATGGCGATTACCAAAGGCAGCTTCTTGCTGTCAGCCAGGCGCAGGAAGTTCTCCGTGCCGACCTCGACGCCCTGCTGGGCGTTGATCACGAGCACGCCGCTCTCGCAGACCCTGAAGGCTGCATAGGCGCCGCCGATGAAGTCGTCGGAACCCGGGGTGTCGATGATATTGATCTTGGCGTTCATGAACTCGGCGTACAGCGGCGTCGCGTAGATGGAGCGCTGGTTGAGCTTCTCGAGTTCGTCGTTGTCGGAGATGGTGTTCTTGTCCTCGATGGTACCTCTGCGGTCAATCACCTTGCCCTCAAAGAGCATGGCTTCTGCAAGCGTGGTCTTACCGGATTTGGTGGCTCCAAGCAGGGCCACGTTGCGGATGTCTTTGGTAGAATAATCTTTCATTTCTAGTATAGAGTATTAATTATTACTTGGTTTTCGCTTTGTTTTGGGTTGCAAAGCTCGCAAATCTAATCATTTTTGCAGCCAATCGCAAATGATTCTGCAAGCAATTCCGCACGGATTTGCAAGAATAATTCTTCGCCGCAAAAACCGGTCTGACGGATCAGTTTTTCGCTGAATATGCCGGGCGTGACGCGGAGGCGCCGGCAGGCGGAAGGAAAATCGGGAATGGAGGGTTCGGCGGCCGCCAGACGGGCGAGCCGGTCGAAGGGAGAGTCAAAGGACGCCATAGCTTTTCGTTTTTCGTTTCGGCAAAAATGGGACACTGTCCGGAAAAACGCAACACCCGGGAGGAAGTACGGCGGGGGTAAGACTGCTTAAAAATACGATTTTTACACATTTGTCCGTTTTTCGCCGACGCTGTCCGCATTTTTCAGACACCTATTCCCGTGCGCAAGCAGTAATTTTGAGCTATGCAGCAAGATTTCTTCCATAGCAATCTGCGTCGCGCACGCGAACGCGCCGGACTCTCCCAGGCCGAACTGTCGGACGGGATCGGCATCGCGCGGACGACCATTGTCTCGCTCGAGAGCGGCAAGACGCGGCTGTTCAACAAGAATCTACCGTTGGTCGCCGACCATCTCCACCTCTCGATCGAAGAGCTGCTCTGCGGCGCGCCCGCCGAAGTCCTCCTGCAGGACGAGCCGACGCGCGCGGAGCATGAAAAGGCCCTGAAGACCGAATACGAAGAGCGCATCGCCCTGCTTCAGGAAAGGCTCGAAGCGGAGAAGCGCCTCAACGAAGCCCTGCAGTCCAACGTGGACTCGCTCACACGCTCGAACCAGTATCTGCTCGAGCAGCTCCGCAAAGAATAGCCCGTACGCTTCGTACCGGCAACGGGCGCGGGTCTGGAAAAATGTGTATCTTTGCACAATATGCACGAGCCACATCTTCTCCCGTATCTGGAAGCCGGCCGGCGGGAAGCCGGATGCGACGAGGCGGGACGCGGGCCGCTGGCCGGTCCTGTGTACGCCGCCGCCGTCATCCTGCCCGCGGATTTCCACCATCCGCTGCTGGACGATTCCAAGAAGATGACGGAGAAGGAGCGGGACCTGCTCCGCCCCATCATCGAGCAGGAGGCCGTGGCGTGGGCCGTGGAGGCTGTCCAGGCGGAAGAGATCGACCGCCTCAACATCCTCGGCGCCTCGCTGGAGGGGATGCGCCGGGCCGTGCGGCGGCTCGCCGTGAAGCCGGATTTCCTGCTGATCGACGGCAACCGCTTCCGCCCATTCGACGGCTACCCCTACCAGACCGTCGTGCACGGGGACGCAACCTACGCGAGCATCGCGGCGGCGTCCGTGCTCGCCAAGACCTGGCGGGACGAGCGGATGCGCGAGCTCGCGAAGCAGTATCCCCAATACGGATGGGAACACAACATGGGCTACCCGACGCCGGAGCACATCGCCGCCATCAAGGCCCACGGCTACTGCCCGGAACACCGCAAGTCATTCCACCCCAAAGAATTGGAACCTACTTTATTTGATCAAATATGAAAAAAATCCTATTAACCGTCGCCACGGCACTCCTTCTGCTGCCGGCCGCCCTGCGCGCCGACGAAGGGATGTGGCTCCTCCCGCTGATCGAGAAAATGAACAGCGACGCCCTGCGTAACCTCGGCTCCCGCCTCACGCCGGAGCAGATCTACAGCATCAACAACTCCTCCATCAAGGATGCCGTCGTACAGTTCGGCGGCGGATGCACCGGCGAGCTCATTTCCGGCAGCGGCCTGCTGGTGACCAACCACCACTGTGGCTACAGCAGCATCCAGGCGCTCTCCTCCACCGAGCACAACTACCTCGAGGACGGCTTCTTCGCCATGTCCCGTGAGGAAGAGATCCCCTGCCCGGGCCTGACCGTCCGCTTCCTGCAGAGCATGACCGATGTCACGGACGAGATCGCGGCCGGCAAGGACCGCCGCGAGCTGATCGCCGAGGCCGGCAAGGAGAACCCCAACTGCCAGGTGCGCATCGTCAGCTTCTACAACGACAATGTCTACTATCTGATTGTCTCCAAAATCTACCGAGACGTCCGCTTCGTGGGCGCCCCGCCGGCATCCTCCGGCAAGTTCGGCGGCGACACCGACAACTGGATGTGGCCCCGCCACACCTGCGACTTCTCGATGTTCCGCGTCTATGCCGACGCCGACAACGAGCCGGCAGACTACTCCCCCGAGAACGTCCCGATGCGCCCGCGCCAGTTCCTCAACATCTCGCTCAAGGGCGTGCAGGAGGGCGATTTCGCCATGATCATGGGCTATCCGGGCAGCACGCAGCGCTTCCAGACCGCCGCGCAGCTCGACTATATGCTTGACATCAACGATGTCCGCATCGCCGCCCGCGGCGTCCGCCAGGACATCATCTGGAAGGCCATGCGCGCCGACGAGAAGGTGGGCATCCAGTATGCCAGCAAGTATTCCGGCTCCTCCAACGGCTGGAAGAAATGGATCGGCGAGAAGCAGGCTTTCGAGGCCCTCGACATCATCGGCCGCGAAGAGCAGAAAGAGCGCGAGCTGAGCGCGTGGATCGCCGCCGATCCCGAGCGCCAGGCCGCCTGGGGCGACGCCATCAAGACCATCGCCGAGGTCACCGAGGCGGCCCGGCCCGTCTACCGCGCCGTTACGCTCCTCAACGAGACCATCGGCCGCATCGAGGCCTGCGGCTTTGCCGCCGAGATGGCCATCGTCCCCCAATACATCGAGCAGATGCGCCAGCGCAATCCGGAAGCCGAAATCTCTGAAGAAGAACTCTATAAGCAGATCGTCGACTACCTCGACGAGGAATACAAGGACTACGACATCAACGTGGACCGCGAGGTGGCCGTCGCTATGATCGACCACTACAAGGCCAACGTCGATCCGGCCGACGCCATCAAGATCGGCGGCAAGAGCATCCTGTCCCTGGATACCCGCAAGCTTGTGGACAACCTCTTCAAGAAGAGCGCCTTCACTTCCAAAGAGAAGCTTCACGCGAAGCCCGTCTCCCAGAAGATGCTTGCTTCGGATCCCGCCTATGTCCTGGCCAAGGCCTACGTCGACGCCCTCATGCCGTTCCGGGAGAAAGTGGGCGAGCTCGACGAGCAGGGCGCTCCGGCCACCAAGGCCTATACCGCCGCCCTCCTCAAGTGGCAGGAAGGCAAGCCGAGCTATCCCGACGCCAACAGCACCTGCCGCTTCACCTATGGCACCGTGATGAGCTACGAGCCCAAGGACGGCGTGCTCTACAAGCACTACACGACCCTCAAGGGCGTGATGGAGAAGGAAGATCCGGACAACTATGAGTTCATCGTCCCGGCGAAGCTCAAGGAGATCTACCAGAACAAGGACTACGGCCAGTACGCCAACGAGAAGGGCGAGGTCGTGACCTGCTTCCTGACCAACAACGACATTACGGGCGGCAACTCCGGCAGCCCCGTCATGGACGCCGACGGCAACCTGATCGGCCTCGCCTTCGACGGCAACTGGGAGTCGATGAGCAGCGACGTGATGTTCGAGCCGAACCTGCAGCGCTGCATCTGCGTGGACATCCGTTATGTCCTGCTGATGGTGGACAAGTTCGCCGGCGCCGGCTACCTTCTCGACGAAATGAATCTTGTTAAGGAATAATGATCAGCAAAGAAGATATCTTACAGGCGCTGCGGGAAGTGCATCACCCCGCCCGCCAGGACCGTGACATCGTGGACCTCGGCATGGTCGCGAATGTAGAGATCTTGCCTGGCGAACAGGCAGGGGGTTCCGGGGGGAACGCCCCCCGTCATGATGCCGAAGGCAGCGTGACGACCACCGCTGTGGTCGTCACGCTCGCTTTCCCGAAGCGGCGCGACCCGCTCGCCGAATACCTGATCGGCAGCACCCGCGCGGCCCTCATCCGCCATCTGCCCGCCTCCGTGAGTTCGGAGGTCAAGACGGTCGTGGTCGATGAGGAGAAACCCAAGAAGAAAAAGAACCTCGACCTCGGCCTGGAACAGCTCGCCGAGGTCCGCCACATCGTCGGCATCGCCTCCGGCAAGGGCGGCGTGGGCAAGTCCACGGTGGCCGTCAACCTGGCCTGCGCGCTTGCGCGCCTGGGCTACAAGGTCGGCCTCGCGGACGCGGACGTCTATGGCCCTTCGATCCCCGTGATGACGGGGACCGAAGGCGCGACGCCCGCCGCCGAGCCCGGCGAGGAGGAGGGCAAGGAGCTCATCATCCCGCTGGAGAAATACGGCGTGAAATGGATGTCCATCGGCTATTTCGCCAGCCGGGGCCAGGCCCTGATCTGGCGCGGCCCGATGGCGTGCAACGCGCTCAAGCAGATGATCCTGCAGGTCAAATGGGGCCCGCTGGACTTCCTGCTCATCGACATGCCCCCGGGGACGGGCGACATCCACATCAGCCTCGTGCAGGACATCCCGATGGAAGGCGCCGTCATCGTGACGACGCCGCAGGCCGTGGCCCTCGCCGACGTGGAGAAAGGCGTCAACATGTTCCGCAACGAGAACGTGAACCGTCCCATCTTCGGCCTCATCGAGAACATGGCCTGGTTCACCCCGGAGGAGCATCCTGACGAAAAGTATTACATCTTCGGCCGCGACGGCGGCGCAGAGATGGCCAAAGAGCTGGGCGTCGACCTGCTCGGCCGCATTCCGCTCGTGCAGGGCATCCGCGAGAGCGGCGACGCCGGCGAGCCTGTGGCCCTGGGCAGCCGCCCGGACGGCCTCGCATTCCTTGAACTGGCCGGCCATCTGGCCGAAAAACTTGGTTAAAGTATTATGATGGAAGTCCGCGCCAAAAAGGCTTTAGGCCAACATTTCCTGACCGATCAGAGTATCGCGAAAGCCATTGTCGATGCTTTGTCGGTGGCGGGTACTGCCTCTCCGGACCGTGGCCACCCATGGCCTCGTAAATGGGAGGGGCCCGCGCCGGAAGGCGTGGGAGGGATGAGCGAAGCGAAGTCCGGAGAGGCAGTACCCGCCGCCGCTGACGTCCGGGATGTGTTGGAGATCGGGCCGGGCATGGGCGTGCTGACGCAGTATCTGCTGCAGCGCGAAGACATCGACCTGAAACTGGTGGAGCTGGACGGCGAATCCGTCGACTATCTGCTGACCCATTTCCCGGGGATGCAGGGCAAGCTCTACCAGGCCGACTACCTGCGCCTGGACATCCACAAGCTGTTCCCGGGCCCCTACCGCGTGATCGGGAACTTCCCCTACAACATCTCCTCCCAGATCTTCTTCAAGATCCTGGACGACAAGGACCGCGTCCCCGAGGTGGTCTGCATGATCCAGAAAGAGGTCGCGGAACGCATCGCCGAGAAGCCGGGCAGCAAGACCTACGGCATCCTGTCGGTGCTGCTGCAGGCCTGGTATGAGATCGATTACGTGATGACCGTGGGCTCCGGCGCCTTCGCCCCGCCGCCCAAGGTCCAGTCGGCGGTGATCCGCCTGCGGCGCAACGCCCGCACGGACCTCGGCTGCGACGAGCGGCTCTTCAAGACCGTCGTCAAGACCGCCTTCAACCAGCGGCGCAAGACCCTGCGCAACGCGCTCAAGCCGCTGCTGCCGGAAGGCTTCGACGCCTCCGACCCCATCTTCGCCCTGCGCGCGGAGCGCCTGGGCGTCGAAGACTTCGTCGCCCTCACCCGCCGCCTCTCCGCTGCCGCTTAGCTGCGGCGGCGGAGGGTGGGAAGGGCTGCGCCCAGGATGGCGCCGAGAGCGGCCAGGAGGAGCAGGATGGAGGTGGCGCGGGAGATGGCTTCGCCCTGCCGGTAGGACGGCGGATCGAAGCGCATCACGAGCGTATGCGCGCCCGCCGGCACCTGTGCGGCGCGCAGCAGCGAGCCTTCGAGCTCGATCGGGAGCTCTTCGCCGGTGTCCTCTACCGTCAGTTTCCAACCCACGGGATAATAGACTTCGCTGAACACGAGCCGCGCGGCCTCCGGGCTGTCATAGCGGTAGCGGAGCTCGTTGGGCGCGTAGGCGGTCAGTTCGACCTGCCCGGCGGCGTCCGCGAACCAGGCGTTGCCTTTGGCATAGGGGTAGCGCAGCGGCGGCGTGTTGCCGTCCAGGATGATATAGCGACAATTCATCTGCGCGAGGCCGGGGAGCTCCGGCAGGGCCGCCTGGGCCTCTTCGAGGGTCGTGGCCCCACCGAGCGCCTTATAGAGCTGGTTGATTTCGCCCGTCAGCGTGCGCTCGATGAATTCCTGGTAGCGCTGGAGCTTGGCCGGCGAATAGCCGCCGATGTTCTTGTGCCAGTAAGACGGGTGCGAATCGTTGAAGACGTTGACCGACAGGTCCAGGACGCGGTAGGACGGATCCGGATCCGCGAGGATCATTTCGTCCGCCGGACGCTTGTTGAACTGGTTCTGGAAGGCGCGCGGCGACACGAAATCGTCCGCCGACAGGTAGCGTTTGCCCACGACGCCGAGGTCCAGCAGGACCAGGGCGGCGACCAGCAGCGCGGACGTCAGACCCCGCGTCTGCTTGCCGGTCCCCCACCACAGCAGCAGGAAGGCGCCGGCGATCAGCAGCAGCGAGCGGAGCGCGTCCATGACCAGCAGATAGCGGCGGTCCGCGGCGAGCGCGTCCACGAGCACGTCCGGCTGGCCGTGGTCGACGCTGCCGGAGAAGGTCCCGGCAATGCCGGGGAAAAGGACGCAGAGCAGGCAGAAGCCGCCCGTGACAGCCGCGGCAATCCAGCCCTTCTGCCGGAAGAAAGCGGCCGCGTCAGGCTGCTTCACGATGCGGTCCAGCACCAGGAAGCCGAGCATCGGCAGGGTGAACTGGAGCACCACGAGGGCCATCGAGACCGTACGGAACTTGTTGTAGAGCGGCGCCACGTCATAGAAGAACTTCGTGAACGCCAGGAAATGGCTGCCCAGGGCGAGCAGCACGGCCAGGACGGTCCCGGCCAGGATCCACCATTTCTCCTTGCCCCTGAAGGCGAACAGGCCCAGGATGAACAGGAAAACCGTGATGGCACCCATATACATCGGCCCGGCCGTGAAGGGCTGCGGGCCCCAGTAGAGCGGCAGGTGCTTAGCCGTCTCCTTGAGGTTGGGCTGCCCGGCCCGCTTGAGCAAGTCGTAGGTCTCGGAATGCTTCGGGTTGACCGCCCCGGAGGAAGAGCCTCCGTTAAAATTGGGGATCAGCAGGTTGGGGAGCTCCTCCCAGCCATAGGACCAGGCGGTGGCGTAGTCGAGGTCGAGGCCTTTGGCGCCCTCGCCTCCCTCAGCCACCGCCGTGCTGCCGCCGCGCATGGAATACGGTGTGTATTCCATCGTCGGCAGGAGCTTGGTAGCGTTGGTCGCGATGCCCGCGACGCCGAGCACCAGCAGCAGACCCGATGCGGCGAAGAAACGGCCCCAGACGGCCTTCTGCGCCTTGTCGCGCAGCATCGACACCACCAGGACGATGACGTAGATGAGGATCAGCAGCGCCAGGTAGTAGGTGATCTGGGGGTGGTTGGCCTTGACCTGGAAGCTCAGGAACAGGCCGAAGCCGGCGGCGCCGAGCACGGCGCCCGGCAGCCAGCTTTTCTTCTTGATCTGGTTATACGTATAGATCAGCGCGGCAAGCACCCAGGGCAGGAACGCGAGGGCCTGCATCTTGGTGTTGTGGCCGACCTGGATGATCTGCAGGTTGTAGGAGCAGAGCGTGACGGCGACGGCGCCGCCCACGGCCACCAGCGGGTGGATGCCCAGGGCGAGCATCAGCAGCCAGGCGCCGAGCAGCGACAGGAACAGGTAGGTGGCCGGCCGGCGGCCCAGGAGCAGGAAATCATAGACTTTCTGCGTCCAGTCGCCCTTCGTGGAGGCGTGGATCGTGGCTGTCGGCATGCCGCCGAACATGGACTCCGTCCAGGCCGTCTGGTCGTCGGGGTGGGCGGCGTTCCACTCCATCATCTCATGGGCCATGCCCTGCCAGCCGGAGATGTCGCTCTGGTTGACGATCTTCCCGCTCAGGACCTGCGGGACGTAGGCGTAGGAAAGGACGAGCAAGCCGACAATGATGCCGGCGTACATGAGGATTTTCTTCTTCATGGCAGTATTTTGGTCAATTGCGCCGTGAGGGAGCGGCGGCTGTATTTCTCGATGCCGGTGGCTTCCGGATGCGCCGCGTCCAGGAAAGCGAGCAGTCCGTCACGCTGGTCCCAGTCGAACATCTCCCCGGCCCCGGCGTCCCGCAAAATCTGCGCCGCGGCGCCGTCCGGCTGGCCGATGCCCAGCACCGGACGCCTGGCGGCGAGGTACTCGAAGATCTTGCCGGGCAGGACCTTGGCGTATTCGGGCTCCTGGCGGAGCGGGAGCAGCAGGAAGTCGGCCGCGCGCTGCTCGCGGACGGTCTCGTCGTGGGGCAGATAGCCCAGCTCGACGAGATTGTCGCCGAGCCCGCGGGCGCGGATGGCGTCCGAAATGGCGGCGTCCACCTTGCCGGCGAGGCGGATCCGCAGGCGGGCGCGGAAATCCGGGTCGGCCTGGCAGCGCGCCGCCAGAGCGTCCCAGAGGTTCAGCGGGTTGCCGTCCGCCGCAAACAGGCCTGTATGGACCAGACGGATCTCCGTGCGTTGGCGTTGTGGAGCCAGGGTGTCCAGGGATTTCCCGGACCCATTTTTCGGGTCCGGGAAACCCTGGACCCCTGGCGCGTGGGGAAGAGATCCGCCTCCGAAATCGTCTTCGTCGAAGCCGTTGGTGATCAGGACGACGGGCGTCTTCGTCCGGGCCTGGAAGTCGGCCGCGACGGGCGGGCTCACGCTGACGATGGTGTCGGCCTCGTCCAGCACCGACTGCTCCAGGCGACGGTGCCTGCGGTCCGCGGCGGCGGACAGGCCGAGGTGCTTGTAGTAGAACATTTCCGTCCACGGATCCCGGAAATCGGCAATCCAGTGCAGCCCAAGGGCCCTCTTGAGCCCCCGGCCGATCAGGTGCATCGACTGCGGCGGGCCCGTGGTCACGACAGCGTCGACGGGATGTTCCCGGAGGTATTTAACCAGGAAACGGACCGACGGGCGCACCCAGCCGATCCGCGGATCGGGGATGAAGCAATTGCCCCGGATCCATAGCGAAAGTCTCTGTTTCCAGTTCTTGTGCTGGGCGTTGACAGGATTGACCTCCCCGCCCTTCTTGCCGCCCGTCAGGCGGCGGTAGATCTCATAAGGTTCGGTGATCCGGGTCTTGATGACCTCGGCGCAGTCGGGGATGTCCGCAAGCAGGCTTCCGTCGGTCGCCAGCTGTTCGGGATTCTCCGGCGTGTAGACCACCGGCTGCCAGCCGAACTCCGGAAGGTACTTGCTGAACTTCACCCAACGCTGGACCCCCGAACCGCCGGTCGGGGGCCAGTAATAGGTGATGATCAGCAGACGTTTCACCGCTTGTAGCCTTCAAGGTTGGCCTTGACGGTCTCCCAGTCGTAGTACGGGCCCGCGACGGGATCCAGTCCGCGGAGCTTGCGCTCCTGCTCCTGATAGAGGAACTTCACGAGGACGTGCCCCGCCTTGTTCCGGTAGAAGACCATCTGCAGGTTGCTCGCCATGCAGATGTTCCAGAAGCCGAACCACTTCTGGCAGATCTCGCCGACCTCCAGGCGCTCGCCGACGCCCTCGACGCCGAGGTAGCTGGCCAAGGCCATCAGAGGGTAGTCGTGGCCGAAACGGAAGTCGGCCGCATAGTTGCCCGTGGACAGGGCCTCGTCGGCCTTGTTCACGATATCCTCGACGAGCGAGCGGGCCATCGGGACGCGCTCCATGCCCACCTCGACGGAGTTGCAGTGGCCCAGATAAAGGAACATGTTGTTCTGCGCCCAGCGACGGTAGATCGCGTCGAAGGGAAGCACGGAATAAAGGTCCTCCTCGATATCGAAGTCCTCCGCCACGACGGCCGTGTCATAGACGTCCGACGTGAACTGGCGGGCGCTCTTGACGAACTTGCGGGCCGCCACCGGGTCGGTGAACACGGTGGAGAGCACGCCGAGGGAGTCGTCCGGCACGTCGCGCAGCCACTCGAAGCTCTTGCGCATCGCGCGGGCGGTCATGCGCTCCCAGCCCTTCTCGTTGTCGAGGTAGTCCATGAATTTCTCGCCCGTGTCCAGGCGGATCTGCATCTTGGGATTCTGGCGGACCAGCGAGTTGGTGAAGGAATTCATGCTGATGATGCAGCGCTGCACCGTGCTGGAGAACGCCCGGGCGTTCTTCTCTCCCTTGAACACGCCCGGATAGCGCTTGTACATGCGCTCCGCGATGGCGGCGTGCTCGCGCGCACCGCGCTGCGACAGGCGGCCGTCCATGCCGTCCCAGCCGGCCAGCACGTCGCGGGCGCCCTGGAGCAGCATCTCGCCTGCCGGCGTCAGGAGGCTCTCCTGCTGCGCCGCCTCGAGGGTGGCGATCACGTTGTTGTAGGCCTTGCCGCCCCAGTTGGAGCGGGAGCCGTGGCGGCCGTAGTGGCTGATGTAAACCGGCTTGTAGCCCTTCGGGGCCGGCGTGTCATATATAGGAAAGAATTCGTACGAATTCAGATTATTTCCCGCGCGGGAGTGTTCTTCCTGCAGGGCGCGCACGGCGGTCTCGGAGCGCCAGGCCTGCGCGAAGGCGGCCGTCGTGCCGAGCGTGAGCAGGGCTGAGAGGAGTAAAATGGCTTTTCTCATGAATCAGTTATTCGTTCAGTTGTTTGATACAAAGATAGGGATTTTCTCCTTTCGCCACGATCCGGATGCCGTCAGTTCCATTCGATTTCGCACCATTTTTTTTGTACATTTGTACTTCTCTTTCAAATTTATGTCAAAGAAAAGTGAAGATACACCAATGCTGAAGCAATACTTCAGCATCAAGGCGCAACACCCCGAGGCCGTGCTCCTGTACCGTGTCGGGGATTTCTACGAGACTTATTCCGACGACGCCGTGCTGGTCAGCAAGGTGCTCGGACTCGTGCTCACGCGCCGCTCCAACGGCGAAAAGGGCGACACCCCGATGGCCGGCTTCCCGCACCACGCCATCGAGGGCTACCTGCAGAAACTCGTGCGCGGAGGCTACAAGGTGGCCATCTGCGACCAGCTGGAGGACCCCGCGCTCGTCAAGAACAAGCTCGTCAAGCGCGGCATCACGGAGATCCTCACCCCGGGCATCGCCTTCGGCGAAGGGATGCTCGAACAGAAAGAGCACAACTACCTCGCCGGCCTGACCTTCGAGGGACAGAGTTGCGGCGCCGCCTTCCTGGACGTGTCCACGGGCACTTTCCAGGTGGCGCAGGGCAGCATCGACTACATCGGCACGCTGCTCAGCTCCCTGCAGCCCCGGGAGCTGGTGGTCCAGCGCGACGTGCTGCGCGCCGTCAAGGAGCGCTTCGGCGATTTCTATACCACCGGGCTCGACGAATGGGCCTTCGTGCAGGATGCCGCCGTGGAGCGTCTCTGCAAGCAGCTCCGCGTGCAGAGCCTGAAGGGCTTCGCCATCGAGGGCTTCCCGCTCGCCGTCTGCTCGGCCGGCGCGCTGCTGGTCTACCTCGAGCAGACGCAGCATGCGGGCCTGGGCAACATCTGCTCGATCGGCCGCATCGACGAGGAGAAGTTCGTGTGGATGGACAAGTTCACCTTCCGCAACCTGGAGATCTTCCAGAGCAACGCGGGCCGGGAGGGGGTCAGCCTGGTCGATGTCATCGACCGCAGCTGCACCCCGATGGGCGCCCGCCTGCTCCGCCAGTGGCTGGCGATGCCGGTGATGGACCTCAAGGAGCTGGAGTCGCGCTACGACGTGGTGCAGCTCCTGCACGACAACGAAGAGCTGCTCGCCGAGCTCCAGGGCAACCTGGGAGAGATCGGCGACCTGGAGCGCATCCTCGCGCGCGCGGCCAACGGCAAGATCCTCCCGCGGGAGGTCCGCCAGCTCGGCCGCTCGCTGAGCCGGATGACCCCGATCCGGGAGCTGTGCGGCGACAGCGGCTGCGCGGCGCTCGACCGCCTCATCAAGGGGCTGCGCAATACCGACAGGCTGCTGGAGCGCATCACCGCCACACTGGCGGAGGACGCCTCGCAGCTGGGCCGGGGCGACGTCATCGCCGCGGGCGTGGACAAGCAGCTGGACGAGCTGCGCGCCATCTCGCGCGGCGGCAAGGACTACCTCCTGCAGATGCAGGTGCGCGAGAGCGAGCGAACGGGCATCACTTCGCTCAAAATCAGCTACAACAACGTCTTCGGCTACTATATCGAGGTGCGCAACACCTTCCGCGACAAGGTCCCGCCGGAGTGGATCCGCAAGCAGACCCTCGTCAACGCGGAGCGCTACATCACCCCGGAGCTGAAAGAATACGAGGAGAAGATCCTCGGTGCGGAGGCCTCCATCTACGAGATCGAGAGCCGCCTCTACGGCGAACTCGTCGCCGCCGTCCAGAAGGCCATCCGCGACATCCAGGAGAACTGCCGCATCCTGGCGCGCCTGGACGTGCTGCAGGGCTTCGCCCAGCAGGCACTGGACCGCGCCTACTGCCGGCCGGTGATGGACAAGGGCACGGTCCTGGACATCAAGGCCGGGCGGCACCCCGTCATCGAGACGCTGATGCCTGTGGGCGAGGAATACGTCCCCAACGACATCCGGCTGGACAGCAAGGGCGAGCAGATCATCATCCTGACCGGCCCCAACATGGCCGGTAAATCCGCCCTCCTGCGCCAGACCGCGCTCATCGTGCTCCTGGCCCAGATCGGCTCGTTCGTGCCCGCGCAGTCGGCGCAGATCGGCTATTTCGACAAGATCTTCACGCGCGTCGGCGCGACGGACAACATCTCCCGCGGCGAGTCCACCTTCATGGTGGAGATGCTCGAGACCGCGATGATCATGCACAACCTCAGCGCCCGCTCGCTGGTGCTGCTGGACGAGATCGGCCGCGGCACGTCCACCTACGACGGCATGTCCATCGCCCGCGCCCTCGTGGAATACATCCACCAGAACGGCAAGGGCGCCAAGACCCTCTTCGCCACGCACTACCACGAGCTGAACGACCTGGAGGAGCAGTATCCCCGCGTCAAGAACTACCACATCGCGGTCAAGGAGGAGGGCAAGAACGTCATCTTCCTGCGCAAGCTGATGCCCGGCGGCGTGGCGCACAGCTTCGGTATCCACGTGGCGCGTCTGGCCGGCATGCCGCGCGAGGTCGTGGAGTCCGCGGAGCGGACGCTGCGCGACCTGGAGCGGCGCGAGAAGCACGCCAGCGCCATGGCGATGGAAGACGACGGCTCGGTCCAGCTGTCCTTCTTCCAGCTGGACGACCCGACCCTCTCCTCGATCAAGGACAAGCTCGAGGCCGCCGACCTCAACAACATGACGCCCCTGCAGGCGTTCGACCTCCTGCGGGCGCTGAAGGGCGAGCTGGGAATCTAAGCGAAGAAATTCGTCAGGAATATGATGACGATGGCCGGCGGCGCGACATAGCGCAGCAGGAACCAGAACGCGTCGAAGACCGCGCAGTTGAAGCGCGCGGTGCCGCCGCTGGTGAACTCGTCGCGGACGGCCTGCCGGTCCATCTTCCAGCCCACGAACAGCACGAACAGCAGTCCGCCGAAGGTCATCAGGAAGTTGGAGGTCAGCCGGTCGCAGAAATTGAAGATGGTCAGGCCGAAGACCTTGGTCTCCGCGAGCGGGCCGAAGGACAGCGAGCACAGCGCGCCCAGGGTCCAGGTCGCCAGGAAGATCAGGACCGTGGCCTTGCGGCGCGTAATATGCTTCTGTTCAACCAGATACGCCACTCCTACCTCATACATCGAAATGGCCGATGTGAAGGCCGCGAACACAATTGTTACGAAGAAAAGGACGGCCACCACGGCGCTCAGCCAGGGGGCCGTCGCGCCCATCTTCGCGAAGATGTAGGGCAGGGTCTCGAAGATCAGGCCCGGGCCGGCGCCCGGCTCGATGCCTGCGGCGAAGACGGCGGGCATGATGGCGAAGCCGGCGATCAGCGCGAACAGCAGGTCAAACGCCACGGTACCAAGACCTGTAACAAGGATGTTTTCCTTCTTGTGGATGTAAGAGGCATACGTCAGGATGGTCCCGACACCCAGTGACAGCGAGAAAAAGCTCTGCCCCATCGCCGCGGCGACGGCCGACGGCGTGATCTTGCTGAAGTCGGGCTTGACCAGGTAGGTCACGCCCGCCCGGGCACCGGGCAGCGAGACCGAGTAGACCAGGATCACGACGATCAGCACGAAGAGCAGCGGCATCGTGACCTTGTTGAATTTCTCGATGCCGGACTTGACGCCGGCGGAGACGATCCACGCGCAGCCGAGCAGGAAGAGCGTGTGGAAGAGCAGCGGCCGTCCCGGCGAAGCGATGAACTTGCCGAAGGCGGACGACACGGTGCCGATCGCGTCGGCGTGGAAACCGGCCGTCACCGACTGCCACAGGTAACCGATGGACCAGCCGCCCACGACGCTGTAGTAGGACAGGATGACCAGCGGCGAGAGGACGGTCAGCAGGCCCAGCCATTTCCACCTGGTGCCGGGCGCGAGCTGCTCCATGGCCCCGAAGGTGCCGGAATGCGTGCGGTGTCCAATGATGGCTTCCGCCAGGAAGATGGGCAGCGACAGCAGCAGGCAGGACGCCAGATAGATGATGATGAACGCCGCGCCGCCCGTCTGGCCCACCATGTAGGGGAAGCGCCAGATGTTGCCGAGGCCGATGGCGGAACCCGCCAGGGCCAGGATGGCCGCGGAACGGCCGCCGAAAAGTTCGCGCCGCGCCTCCATCGCCTACAGCATGAAATTGGTGAAGAAGATGATGACCACCGCGACGGGCGCCACCCACCGCAGCAGGAAATAGACCACCGGGAAGATCCGGTCGTTGACCGGCAGCGTGCCGCCGTTGGTGAACTCGTCGTGGACGACGCGCCGGGGCAGGATCCAGCCGGCGAAGAGTACCGCGAGCAGCGCCATCACGAGCAGCAGGATGTTGGAGCAGACCCAGTCGAAGAGGTCGAAGATGCTCATCCCGGCAATCTGCACGTCCCGGAGCGGGCCGAACGACAGGGAGCACAGCACCCCGAAGCCGCCGCAGATCAGGAAGAGCAGCGCGCAGGCGCGGCCGCGCTTCATCCCGGCGCGCTCCATCAGGAACGACACGCCCACCTCGACAAGCGAGATGCAGGACGTCATGGCCGCCACGATCACGGTCAGGAAGAAGAGGATCGCCATCGCGGAACTAAGCACCGGCAGCGTCTCTCCCATCTGGGCGAAGACGTACGGGACGCTCTGGAAGATCAGTCCCGGACCGGCGCCCGGCTCGATGCCGGCGGCGAAGACCGCAGGCATTATGGCAAAACCTGCTAAAATAGCAAAAAGCAGGTCAGACAACGCTGTGCCCGTGCTTGTAACAAGGACGTTCTCCTTCTTGCTGACGTAGGAACCATAGGTGATGATGGCTCCCATGCCCAGCGAAAGGGAGTAGAAACTCTGTCCCATCGCATACGCGAAGGTCCGCGGCGTGAGCTCGCTCCAGTCGGGGTGCAGCAGGTAGCGCACGCCCGCTCCGGCGCCGGGCAGCGACACCGAATAGACCAGGATCACGACGATCAGCACGAAGAGGATGGGCAGGGAGACCTTGCTGAATTTCTCGATGCCGGACTTGACGCCGCCGGCCACCACGCCCACCGTGACGGCGAGGAAGAGCAGGTGCATCAGCACAGGCGTCCAGGCCGACGAGACGAAGCTGCCGAACAGGCCGCTAACCTCCTCCGGCGCCGTGTGCACGAACGAGAGCGAGCAGGATTTGATGAAATAGTCCAGCGACCAGCCGCCGATGACGCTGTAGTAGCAGGCGATCAGGGTCGGGATGAGGATGGTCAGGTAGCCGGCGGTCCGCCAGAAGGGATGGTGGCGCGACAGGCGCGCGAAGGCGTCCCGGGCGTTGGTGTGGCTGCGCCGGCCGATCATCACTTCGGCCAGAAAAACGGGCAGGGAGATGAACAGGGTGGCGAGGATGTAGACGATGACGAACGCGGCGCCGCCGTGCTCGCCCGCCATGTACGGGAACCGCCAGATATTGCCCAGCCCGATGGCGGAACCCGCCATCGCCAGGATCACGGCCAGGCGGCCGCCGAACTTTTCCCTGTTTCGAGATACCATAATACCAACTAACCGTCAGCGCCGGGGCGCGCGAGGGGGCGCTACCGCCGGACGTAGGTCACGAACTCGTATGCGAGCCCGGATTCGGCATCCTGCAGGACGCCCGAGCGGGCCTCAACGACCCAAATATCGGAATTAATTTCCGGAAAATACGCATCCGCGTCCGGAATTGTGGCGTGGATGTGCGTGATAAACAGGCGGTCCATCGTGTCGATGACCTCCCTGTAGACCGAGGCGCCGCCGATCACGAACACCCGCGGCGCGGGCTCCGCGGCGGCGTAGGCCGCCTCCATCGTGGGCACGCAGGTGACCCCCTCGATGGGGGTCTGCCTGCGCGTCAGCACGATGTTGGTGCGGCCGGGCAGCGGCCGGCCGATCGACTCGAACGTGGTGCGGCCCATGATCACGGGGCACCCGAGCGTGATCCGCTTGAAGTACTGCAGGTCCGCCTTGAGGTGCCAGGGCATCTGGCCGCCCCGGCCGATGGCGCCGTTGTCCGCCACCGCCACGATGAGGTTCTTCTCCATCATACCGCGACCGGAGCCTTGATGGCCGGCCAGGGGTCGTAGCCCTCCAGGGTGAAGTCCTCGTAGGTGAAGTCGAACACGCTCTTCACGTCGGGATTGAGCTTCATCACCGGCAGCGGGCGCGGCTCGCGGGAGAGCTGCTCGCGCACCTGGTCGAAGTGGTTGAGGTAGATGTGCGTATCGCCCGTGGTGTGGATGAACTCGCCCGGCTGCAGGCCGCAGCTCTGGGCGATCATCATCGTCAGGAGGGCGTAGGAGGCGATGTTGAACGGGACGCCCAGGAAGGTGTCCGCGCTCCGCTGGTAGAGCTGGCAGGAGAGCTTGCCTTCGGCCACGTAGAACTGGAACAGGCAGTGGCACGGCGGCAGGGCCATCTTGTCCACCTCGCCGGGATTCCAGGCGGTGACGATCATGCGCCGGGAGTCGGGGTTGCGGCGGATCTGGTCGATCACCTGCGAGAGCTGGTCGATGCTCCGCCCGTCGGGGGCGGGCCAGCTGCGCCACTGGTGCCCGTAGACCGGGCCCAGGTCGCCGTTCTCATCGGCCCACTCGTCCCAGATGGAGACGCCGTGGTCCTTGAGATACTTGATGTTGGTGTCGCCGGCGATGAACCAGAGCAACTCGTAGATGATGGACTTGAGGTGCACTTTCTTCGTGGTCAGCAGGGGGAAACCCTGCGACAGGTCGAAGCGCATCTGGTGGCCGAAGACGCTCTTCGTCCCCACCCCGGTGCGGTCGTGCTTGACCACGCCGTGGTCCATGATTTCCTGGAGAAGGTCGAGATACTGCTTCATTACTTCCGGACGCCGAATGCGAAGATGATGGCCTCGTGGTAGTTCTTGCCCGGCGCCAGGACGGTGGACGGGTACTCCGGACGGTTGGGGCTGTCCGGGAAGTGCTGGCACTCCAGCGCCACGCCGTCGTAGTCGTGGTAGATGCGGCCGCGCTTGCCCTGCGGGCAGCCGGCGAGCCAGTTGCCGGTGTAGACCTGCAGGCCCGGCTGGGTCGTGAAGATCTTGAGGGTGCGGCCGGTGGTCTTGGACCACAGCTCGGCGGCTTCGTTGAGCTGGCCCTTGCGGTAGCCGTCGATCACGAAGCAGGCGTCATAGCCCTTGCCGTAGTTGAGGGCCGGGAAATCCTTCTTGATGTCGCGGCCGAGGGTCTTGCCGTTGAGGAAGTCCATCGGGGTGCCCGCGACGGGCTCCGGATCGCCCAGCGGGATGAGCGTCGGGTCGGTCGGGAGATATTCGGAGCAGTTGAGCTTCAGGTACTGGCGGAGGACGGAGCCGCCGCAGTTGAGGTTGAAATAGGCGTGGTTGGTGAGGTTGATCACCGTGCGGCGGTCGGACTTGGCGCTGAAGGTGAGGCGGAGCTCGTTCTCCTCGCTCCACTCATAGCGCGCCACGACCACGACCTGGCCGGGGAAGCCCATTTCGCCGTCGGCGGACACATATTTGAACTCCACGCCGCCCTTGCGCTTGCGGGACTCCCAGACCTGGTTGGAGAAGCCGTCGGGGCCGCCGTGCAGGTGGTTGGGACCGCAGTTGACGGGGACGCTGTAGGCCTTGCCGTCGAGGGTGAACTTTCCCTTGGCGATGCGGTTGGCGAAGCGGCCGGGGACCTTGCCCAGGTAGGGACCGTCGCCGAAATAGCTCTCGGCCTTGCCGTATCCGAGGGCGACGTCGCCGAGCTTGCCGTCCTTGTCGGGGACGTTGACGCTCACGATGGCTGCGCCGATGCTGCCCAGCACCACGGAGGCGCCGCTGGCATTGGTCAGGGTGTACTTGTAGATGGGTTTGCCGTCGGGGGTCCTGCCCCAGAGTTTTCTGTTGATTGCCATATCGTTATTGGTTTTGTCGGTTTTGCAGCCAGGAAACGACCCGCTCCACGGGGGCGTCCTTCATCAGGATCCGCTTGTCAGCGTCCAGCAGGTACAGCGACGGGATCGCCCGGACGTTGTAGATGCGGTCGGAGCGGACCAGCCCGTCGGGATCGTAGCCGCAGAGCCACGAGCGGGGATAGTTGGGTTCGTAGGCGCGCCAGGCGGCGAGGTCTTCGTCGATGTAGACGTTGACGACGGCGAAGGCGCCCCGGCGGATGCGCCCCTCGATCCCGGGAACGGCCTGCAGGGCGTCGATGATCTCCTTGCAGGCGTGGCAGCCGGGGTTGCTGAAGAAGAGCAGGGTGGCGCGGGCCCTGACGTCGTGGAGGCGGCGGGAGCGGCCGCGGGCGTCCGTGAAACGGAAGTCCGGGGCCACGGAGCCGACCGGCGCGAGCGCGCACATCCGGCGCTGGTATGCGTAGCCCGGCCGGGCCTCCTCCCGCGTGAAGCGGGACCGGGCCAGTCCCTCCACATACGGGAGGTAGAGGTCCTCGTCGCGGACGGGCGAATTGGGGTCGTAGAGATAGCGGGAGACGATCTCCTCCATCTGCAGGAAGACGCGCGAGGCCGTGTCGGCGGCCTGCCGCTGCTCGACCTGCGCGAAGAAATGCTGCATCTTGCGCTGCGCGTCCGGGAGCGGGAGCTGCTGCAGGAGCCCTGCGTAGGACGCGACCTGCATCTCCACTTCGTGGTAGGGGACGCCCAGCACGGCGCCCGTGTCGCAGGGGCCGTCGCCGGCGAAGAAAGGATCCCAGAAATGGTCCAGGAACCAGTCCTGGCGCTCGGCGGCGTCGACATAGACGGCCGGGATCTCGGGATACGGGAAGGCGCGGAGCCGCGGGGCGGCGGGGGCCTGCGCGGCCCGGCGGCAGCCCGCCGGCAGCAGCGCGGCCAGCAACATCAGCGGTATGAGGACCCTTCCTTTCATTCTAAGGCATAAAGTTAACCAAAATTTTATTTTTTGGGGCTGAATTGCTACTTTTGCGACTATGGTATACAGAAGGATTCTCCCCCTGTTGGCGGCCCTGCTGGCCGCCTTCCCCGCCGCCGCCCAGTTCCACACGATGGGCGAAGACCCCGGCAGCGTCCGGTGGAACACCATCGAGACCTCCACCTACCGGGTGATCTACCCCCGCGGGCTGGATTCGCTGGGCCGCGCCTACGCCATCGCGCTGGAGCGGGCCGCAGGCCCCGTGGGCGCCACAGTCGGCGCGCGGCCCAACGCCGCCTACAAGACCCGGATGCCGGTCGTCCTCCACCCCTTCACCGCCTATTCCAACGGACAGGTCACCTGGGCGCCGCGCCGCATGGAGCTGCTCACCACCCCGGACGCCTTCCCGGACGACGCCACGCCCTGGATGACGCAGCTCGCCATCCATGAGTCGCGCCACGTCGCGCAGATGCAGGCGATGGCGCAGAAGCCGTTCCGCTGGCTCAACGTCCTCACCGGACAGGGCGGCACGGGCCTGCTGGCGGCCGTGTACGGCGGTCCGGCCTTCTTCGAAGGCGACGCCGTCGCCGCCGAGACGGCCCTGACCCGCAGCGGGCGCGGCCGCACGGCCTCTTTCCTCGAATATTACCGCGTGAGTTTCGCCGCCGGCGACTTCCGCAACTACTGGCGCTGGCGCTATGGTTCGCAGCGCTACTATACCCCCGACTACTACCGCGCCGGCTACCTGGCCGTCGCCGGCATCCGGGCGCATTTCGGTGTCCCCGACCTGTCCGCGCGCTTCTACCAGCGCATCGCAGACCACGGCGGCCTCGCGTTCTTCAACTGGCAGAACACCGTGCGGGAGGCCACGGGCAAGTCGTTCAAGACGGCGTTCGCCGAGGTCTGCGCCGACCTGCAGAAGCAGTGGGCGGCGGACGAGGCGAAGCGCGGGCCCTTCCTGCAGTCGGAGCTGGTCAGCCGCGTGCCGCGCCGTTTCACCGAATTCGAGGAACTCGAAACGGTGAACGGCGAGCTGTATGCCATCCGCAGCGGCATCACCCGGCCCACGCAATATGTCAAGATCGGCCCGGACGGGCGTGAGACCCCGGCTTTCATGCTGGGCTCCACCTCTCCGCTGAAATACAGCGAGCCCGCGGGACGCTTCTACTGGAGCGAGATCGTGCGCGACCCGCGCTGGCCGCTGCGCTCCTATTCGGTCATCCGCTCTTCCGATTCCCGGAAGACCCGCTCGCTCACGCGCAAGACCCGCTACTACAATCCGACGCCCTCTCCGGACGAGCAGCTGCTCTCCGTCACGGAGTATCTCCTGGACGGGACGAGCCGCGTGGTCCTGCTGGACGCCCGGGACGGCTCGGTCCACAAGAGCTGGAACGCCCCCGCCGGGATGCAGGTCCTCGAGACCGCCTGGGTGGACGGCACGCTCTACGCCAATGCCGTCACCACCCACGGCTACGGCCTCTACCGCCTGCCGGACTTCACGCCCGTCCTGGGCCCCCGCGCCGTCAAGATGGAGGACCTGTGGGACCACAACGGCCGCCTGATGTTCGTCTCCGACCTGAGCGGCGTGGACGAGCTCTACGCCTATGACCCGAAGGACGGCTACGCCCGGCAGCTCACCAACACGCGCTTCGGCGCCTCGAGCTTCCTGGCCAAGGGCGACACGCTCTATTTCTCCGCGCTGCAGCCCGAAGGGCGCCTGATCCACAAGGTCGCCTGGAAGAAGCTGCGCCCGCGGCTGGCCGACTTCTCCACGCTTCCGGACTTCCCCTTCGCCAAGAAACTGTCGGCCGGCGAGCCGCAGGCGCCCGAACAACCGTTCCGCCTGAGCAAGCCCAAGCCGTACAACAAGCTCGCGCACCTCTTCCGCTTCCATACCTGGCTGCCCGCGTATGTCGATTATGACGGCATCGAGGAGCTGTCGCTGGACCGGCTCACGGAAGACGCCGGCCTGGGCGCGACCGCCTTCTGGCAGAACGACCTCGGCACCTCCTACGGCTTTGCCGGCTACCACGCCGACTTCCAGGAAGGCGCCTGGCGGCATAAGCTGCACGGCAAGTGGACCTATTCCGGGCTGTATCCCGTCCTGGAGGCGTCCATCGATTTCAACGAACGGGAAGCGCAGTATTATTACCTCGCCTGGACCAAGGACCAGAAGTCCCTCCTGCTGAAGACGCAGCCGCGCGAGAATGCGGCGGGCACCGGCCCGATCCCGTCCCTGACCGGCACCCTGCGGGCCTATATCCCCTGGAATTTCTCGTCCGGCGGCTATCTCCGAGGCGTCGTGCCTTCGGCGACCCTCTCGATGAGCAACGACCGCTTCCAGCACAACCAGCTGCTCTACCGCACCTCCCTCAACCTGCGCGCCTATACGATGGAGCGCACGCCCGACTCGCGGGTCTATCCCCGCCTGGGCATCGGCGGCGAACTCGGCCTCAGCTTCCGCTGGACGCCCGGTCTGTTCGCCCCGTCAGCCTATGCCTACGCGTATGGCTATCTGCCCGGCCTGCATGAGACGCACGGCCTCAGCTGGAGCGTGCTGGGCACGAAACGCCTCGACGGCATGTTCAGCGAACCCTACGCCAACATCTCGCCGCGCGGCTTCGGCTCGAGCGTCCGGAACCAGCTGGCGGCATACGAGACGGCGGTCAAGGCTTCCCTGGACTACAAGATGCCGCTGCTCCCGCTGGACTTCGCGCTGGGTCCCGTCGCCTATCTGCGCAACTTCGAACTGACCCTGCACGGGGACTACACGGCGTTCGCCTCGCCGCAGCTCGGCGGCTCGCTCTACAGCGCCGGCGCCGACCTCGCCCTGGTGCTGGGCAACCTCGCCTGGATCCCCTATCCGACCCGGGTCGGCGTGTCGTACAACTACAACGGCGGCGCCTCCTACGCAGACTTCGCTGCGCAGGGGCTGCCGGTTGAAAGGCACGTGTTCTCGCTGATTTTCAGCGTCGAAATGTAATTAATAGAAGAGCGAGCGGTCGACGCCGCGGCCCATCACCTCATAGCCCTTGGCATTGAGGTGCAGCCAGTCGTTCTCGAAGAGGTAGGCAGGATCGAGCCGGTCTGGGTCGTCCGCGGAGGCGACCATCGCCGCGAAGTCGATGACGCCGTCGAAGACCTCGCTCGTGCGGATCCAGGCGTTGAGCAGCTGGCGGCCCTTCTCGTGCTCGCCGTTGCCGTCATGCTCGTAGAAACTGCCCTTGGCGGGCGTGACCGTGGCGCCGATGACCTTGATGCCGCGGGCATGCGCCTCCTCGGCGATCCGGGTCCAGACGGCCTGGATGTCTTCGGCGATCTCGGCGCCGGGACGGCCGCTGCCGAGGTCATTGGTCCCCTCGAAGAGGATCACGTATTTGACGCCGCACTGGCCGAAGAGGTCACGCATGTAGCGGCTCTCGCCCGTGGGGCCGAGGCCGCCGCGCAGCACGCAGTTGCCTCCCAGGCCGAAATTCAGCACAGAGAGGTCGCGGGTGCGGGGATCCTCCAGCAGGGAGCGGGAGAGCTGGTCGGTCCAGCGGTCCTGGCCGTCGGTGGTGGTGCCGCGTCCGTCCGTGATGGAATCGCCGAGCACGCAGATGGCCGCGCTCTTGCGCACCGGCACCACGTCGATGGCGCTGATGGTGTACCAGTGCGCCGTCGCGGCGGCCGGGGCGCTGAAGTCCTCCGTGTCGCCCAGGGCGATGTAGGACGTGGTCCGGGAGCCGGGATGGCTGGTCAGCGGCAGGTCGGAGACCTTGCCGTAATGGATGGTGATGGCGAGGTTCTCGCGCGGGGCGAGCGCGAAGCGGACCGGGTCGGAGACGGCCTCGGCGCCGGGCGCCATCGTGACGCCGCGCGCGCCGTCGAAGGTCAGCGCGACGCTGCTGCCGGGCACGGTCTCCGGGCTGGCACCCATCGTCGCGGCGCGGGCGATCTCCACGCCGAGAATCTCGGTTTCGGTCTCATTGAAAATATTGGACAGGCGCAGGCGGATGTCCGTGCCGCCGACCGACACCTGCACGATCTGCCGGAAGGAGTTGCCTTCCAAGCCGGGCTGGGGCGGACGGTTGTGGGGTTCTGCAATCTGGAGGGCGGTGGCCCAGGTGGTGACCCAGTCGTTGGGCTGCGAGCAGGCGCTCAGTGAGAGCGCGCAGAAGCAAAGGAAGAGGAAGATCTTTTTCATGTCGTTGTAGATTCTGATTATTGGGGACGGCGGAAATTGCGGAAATCGACCAGGACCGGGCGGCGGTCGGCGTCATGGACCGGCATGCCGAGCCCGTCGGAGCGGAGGACCTTGAAGAGGAGCGAGTCGACCGGCAGCCCGAGCGGAAGGGCCTCCTGCGGCAGCGGGCGCTGCGAGAAGGTCTGGAAATAGCCCACGCAGGCGTCGCGCCACCATTCGGCGTCATGCTGCTGGATCTCGAGCCTGGCGGCCGTCTCGGCGAAGAGCGCTGGAGCCACGTACGGCTCCAGCCCCGCCCAGGTCCGGCGGAACGCCTCAACCTGGCGCACGCCGGCGTCGTAGTGCAGGCAGATCTCGTCCCACAGCGTGCGGCCGGACTTCATCCGGTAGTCCCACGGCAGGTGGTGGAACCAGAGGAGCAGCTCCTCCGGGCAGGTCGCCACGTCGTCGAATTGCGAGGCGAGCGGCTCGTTGTACTGGCTGACGTTGTCGGAGCCGCCGCGGGTGCGGTCGAAGCCGATGCCCGCGGAGTCAGCCTTGTGGTAATAGGCCGGCGTCCAGTCGGGCCGCGCAAGGCGCTCCCAGGGCATCGGGCCGTAGTGCGTGCCGCCGAAGAGGTGGTGCAGGCCGAGCGGCATCTCGTAGTTGACCACGGCCTCGCGCGAGGCCATCAGCATGTCGCGCACCGGCGCGACGAAGCGGGCCGAGAAGGCGGCCTCGGACATGCCGTCCGGCCGCAGGAAGGTCTGGCGGACCCACTCGTCGGCGATCTCTTCCGCGCCGAGTTCGGGATTCCAGGCCAGGCGGCCGTAGGCGTACCAGTTGGCCTGCGCGAAGACATAGCCGCAGAAGTTGGGATCCTGGCCCGTGTTGGCCACGCCGGCGATGGCGGTGACCATCTTGGCCACGGTGGAGCCGGCGCCGTCACGGTAGGTGTCGGCGTCCAGGCACTCCTCCCAGGTGGTGCCGTGGTAGGCCAGGTGGTTGGAGAAGCCCAGGTACTCCTGGGTGATCTGGAACTCCATCATCATCTGCGTGTCGTGCAGCTTGCCGAAGAGCGGGCTGAACGGCTCGCGCGGCTGGAAGTCGATGGGGCCGTTCTTGATCTGGACGATCACGTTGTCCGCGAATTGGCCGTCCAGCGGCAGGAACTCCTCGACGGCCTGGTTGGCCCGGTCGGGGCTGGTGGGGCTGTAGACGAAGGCGCGCCACATCACGATGCCGCCATAGGGGGCGAGGGCTTCGCCGAGCATGTTGGCGCCGTCGGCGTGGGTGCGGCCGTAGTCCTGCGGACCGGCCTGGCCTTCGGAGTTGGCCTTGACCAGGAAACCACCGAAGTCAGGGATGGCGGCGTAGATCTCGGCGGCCTTGTCCTGCCACCATTTGCGGACCTTGCGGTCCAGCGGATCGCCGCTCTTCAGGCCGCTCAGGGCGATGGGGCTGGTCCACTTGATGGAGAGGTAGGTCTTGATGCCGTATTCGCGCAGGATCGCGGCGATCTTCGCCACGCGGGCGATGTGCTCCGCGTCGAGGATCAGCGGATTGGCGTTGACGTTGTTGAGGACCGAGCCGTTGATGCCCACGGAGGCGCAGAGCTCGGCGTAGTGCCGGATGCGCGCCTCGGGGATGTCGGGCGAGGTCCACTCCCACATCGATTTGCCGGCGTAGCCGCGCTCGACGGTGTCGTCCAGGTTGTCCCAGTGGTTGAGCAGGCGGAGATTGTAGTAGGGGGCCTCCTGCACGTCGATGCCGGGCCCGGCCTGGCCGAGCACCTCGGCGCGCTGCAGGGCGTAGACGCCGTAGCGCAGGCCCGCCTCGGATCCGGCGTCGATATGGCGGGCGCCGTCCGCGTCATAGATGTGGTAGCCCTCCGCGGGCAGGGCCGGATCGACGGCGGTCTGCACGGAGGCGAGGACCTCCCCGTAGGGGCGTCCGGCGGCGAGCCAGAGGTCGGTGCCGTCCTGCGTGGCGGGGACGGGTTTCTGGCAAGCGGCCATGAGGGCCGCGCCTGCCAGGACTGTCAGGAACAAGGATCTATGCATAGTAAGATATTGTTATTCAGCTTGTTTAAAAGGCTCGCTGGGCGACTTGAACATACGCCTGGCATCCCGTACGGTCATGCCGCTGGAGCTGTCGCCGAGGTCCGGAACGTTGAACGACTTGAGGTTGTAGCCATAGAAGCGGGAGCTCTTCTGCGGGAGGACGAACGGCTTGGTCGTGCGGCCGTCCGCGTCGAGGTGGCAGAAGTAGGGCTTGCCGTACTGGCCGTCGCCGCGCTTGCTGGCGAACACGAACCAGCGGCTGTTGGAGGACCAGCTGTGGTAGCTGTCGGACTTGTCGCCCTTAATCTCGGTCAGCGCGCGGGTCTCGCCCGTCAGCAGGTCCATCAGCTGCAGGGTGCATTCCGTGTGGAAGAGCGGGAAGGTGCCGTAGTTGGCCGCGCTGAACATCATCCAGCGGCCGTCCGGCGAGGCCTTGGGGTGGCAGGCCGAGGCGTCGTGCGCGCGGGCGCTCCAGACGGTGTCCGCCTGCGTGGAAATGTGGCCCGTAGCCGTGTCGAAGGCGGCGCGCACCAGGTCGTATTTGACCTTCTGGATCTCCTGCGGGACCGGCAGGGTGTCGGCTACGCAATAATAGACGGCCTCGCCGTCGGCGGAGAAGCACGGGAAGGTCTCGAACTTGTCGGCCCGCGCGACATGCGGGTCATTAACCATCAGGTTGTTGTCGAAATCCGCGACCGTGAGGTCGGAGGCCGTGTCGTAGACCTCCATCCGTTCGCCCGCCAGGGAGTGGAAGCTCGGGATGATGATGTTGGTCGAGAAGACGCCGAATCGGCCGGACGGGTGCAGTTCGCCGTAGACGGTGCCGGAGAGCATGCCCTGCGCGTTGAGCGTCAGCTTGCGGAGCTCGCCGTCCTTGTTGAGGATGGCGCCGCCGTGCGGGCCGCGGATGTAGTAGAGGGAATAGTCGCCGCGCGACTGGCCGTGGACGTGGCAGTTCATGCAAGCGTTGTCGGTATGCTTGTAGTCGCAGATGACGACTTCGTCAAAATTCTCGACGCAGCGCTCCACGATGGACACTTCATTGAACATCTGGTAGGACGGCTCGATGAGGCGGTAGGTCAGGAAGCCGTCGACGGGGTCTTCGCTGACATAGATCCGCCAGCTGTCGCTGACCGGCTTGCCCTCGACCTCGGCCGAGGCCTCGACCTGGATGGTCTTGCCGGCCGCGTCGGCCAGGAAGGCCTTCCAGGGGCCTACGCGCCATTCCACTTCGGCGCCCTTGATCGTGACGGAACGGCCGTCCACGGTGAAGGTCGTGCTCGCCTTGCGGACGCCCTTCATCGCATAGCGGAAGTTCAGCGGCGCGATGTTGGCCGGGACGGTCACTTCCTTGTAGTCCGGATAAATCACCAGGGGGCCTTCGCTGCCCGCCACGGCCGTGGCGTTCTCGCGGTCGCCGCAACCCTGCAGCGACAGGCAGGCCGCCGCGAGGAGCAAAATGAATAGGGTCTTGTATCTCATGTCTTAGTGTTCCGTTGCTTGCAGGTAGTAGTACCAGTAGGTGTCTTTGTAGCGGGACGGGGTGCGGAAGAAGCGGCCCATGCGGTCGATTCCTTCCCTGGCGATCCCGAATTGGGCGAGGTCCCGGTCCGTCAGCCTGTCCTGCAGGCTGAGCCAGATGAGGGCGGCCTGGTGGTAGGTCGGGGACGGGGTCGGATCCTTGGCGTAATCCTCCATGAAGTGCTCCAGGTCGAGGTTCATCAGGTCGTAGCAGCGGAGGTATTCACGCGCCACGGTGTTGTCCGGATTGGCCGCCAGGAGGTTGGTCAGGATGTCGCGCGGGACCTCCGAGTGGTGGACGAAGTCCCGGCGGGCGAGCTTGGCGCGCGTCTGGGCAAGCTCCGCGCGCGTGGCGTCGTCCTGGCAGCCGGGCATCATGCTGCGGGCCCATTTGCCATAGAAGAGCGTCTTGCTGAGCAGGTCGAGGTATTTCTGCGCGGCGGCGTCTTCGCCCGAGGCGAGGTTGACCCGGGCCAGGCGCACGAGATAGCGCGCGCCGGTGTGCTTGGGCGACGCCTGCATCGCGATGATGGCGCCCTGCTCCGCGATGGTCATTTCGCCGACCTGGAACCAGGCTTCGCCCGCCAGGCAGTTGGAGAAGGCGGAGCGGTCGGTGGAGATGCGGATCAGCAGACCGGCCACGCCGTTCTGCGAATGCGCGAAGAGGGCCTGGCTCATGTCGCCCTTCATCGCGTGCGCGAGGTTGTAGCAGTAGCTGGCCTCGGTCATGTAGAGGTCCTTCCGGGAGAGCCGGATGACCTTGTCCCAATGCTCCCGCGCCACTTCGGCGTCGAGCCCGATCACGCGGTCGTAGTTGAAACGGGGCGTGCCCCAGGCCTTGCCGTAGTACTGGTGGAACGGGGAGCCGAGCGCCCAGGCGCCGCAGGCGAGCAGGAGCGCGGCGGCCACGGGCCGCATCCAGGCGCGCCGGCACTGCAGCGCCAGCAGGATGAGGGCCAGGTAGGCGAGCGCCACCACGGTGTAGCGGGTGATGTAGAGGTTGCCGGTCTCGCGGAAAAACGACCAGACATAGAAGGCCGCGGCGATGCCGAGCGAGGGCCACTGTCCGAGGAATTTGCGGGAAATCCTGTAGGCGACGGCGCCGATTCCCGTCAGCAGCAGCGCCACGAAGAACGGACCGAGGACGGGCAGGTGGAAGAACTGCTCGATGAAATCGCTGGCCAGGCGCGCGAGCCAGCCGGAGCCGCGGTAGGTCTGGAAGATATAGTCCCAGTCATAGACGAACAGCGTCATCTGCTCCCGCCGGACCAGGTGGTACGGATACCAGAACTGGAAGAAGGCGAAGGCGGCCAGAAACGCCAGGACGGCGGCGACGGATCCGGATTGGTTGAGCTTTCCTTTCATTGTGCTACACAAATATGCGAAAAAAATTTCACTCCATCGCCTGCAGGTAATAGTACCAGTAGGTATTCTTGTAGCGGGAAGGATTCTGGCCGAAACGGCCCATCCGGTCGACCTCGGCGGTGTCCACCCCATAACGGGCGACCTCTCCGGGATTCAGCCGGCCGTTGCGGCTCAGCCAGATCAGCAACGCCTCGCGGTAGAGGCGGCCCGGAACGGGATCCGGGAAGTAGTCCTCCATGAACGCGTCCAGGTCGTAGCGCAGCAGGTCGTAGCACAGCAAGTAATTGCGCGCCAGGGCATTGGAAGGGTTCGAGCGGAGCAGTTCGAGCAGGATGGCGCGCGGCTCCTGCGAATGGTGCACGATGTCGCGCCGGATGAGGTTGGCGCGGGCCCGGTCGAGCGCTTCGCGCGTCTGACTGTCCTGCGCGCCGGGCATCACGCTCCGCGCCCATTTGCCGTAGAAAAGGGTGTGGCTCAGGAGGAAGAGGTATTTCTGGGCTGCGCCGTCCTCGCCCGAGATCAGATTGATCCGGGCCAGGCGGACCAGGAAACGCGCGCCGGTATGGCGCGGAGAGGCCTGCAGCGAGGTGATGGCGCTCTGCTCCGCCACCGTCAGGTCGCCCAGCTGGAACCACGCCTCCCCCGCCAGGGTGTTGGTGAAGATGCTGCGGTCGGAAGAGACCGGGAACAGCAGCGTGTAGTGGTGGTTCTGGGGATGGTCGAAAAGCCGGTCGCCCAGCGCGCCCTGCATCGCCAGCGCCAGGTTGTAGCAATAGCTCTCCTCCTCGACGGGCAGGTCCGCCTCCGCGAGCCGGAGCACCCGGTCCCAGCGCTCGCGCGCCACCTCGACGTCCAGGCCGAACGCCCGCTCGAGCCGGAAATCGGGGGAACCCCAGGCCTTGCCATACTCCTTGTGGAACGGGGCGCCGAAGGCCCAGGCCCCGGCGGCGAGCAGCAAAGCTGCCGCCACGGGCCTGGCCCAGGCGCGCCGCAACTGCAGCGCCAGCAGGACCAGGGACAGGAATCCCAGCACCGCCACCGAGTAGCGGGTGAGATAGAAGCCGTCCGTCTCGCGGAAGAACGACCAGAGGAAAAAAGCCGCGGCGATGCCGAGCGACGGCCACTGGCCAAGGAATCTGCGGGAAATCTTGTAAACCACAGCGCCGATCCCCGTCAGCAGCAGCGCCACGAGAAGCGGGCCGACGGCCGGAAGATGGAAAAACTGCTCCAGGAAATCGCCGCACAGGCGCGCCAGCCAGCCGGCGCCCCGGTAGGTCTGGCAGAGGTAGTCCCAGTCATACACGAACAGGTCGAGCTGCTCCCGCCGCACCAGGTGGTACGGGTGCGCGAACTGGAAAAAACTCCATGCCGCCAGAAAAGCGGCTGCGGCACAGATGCGCGCGGCGTATGACTTGCAGTTCCCTTTCATATAAACGTTTAAAGATACGAATAATCCGGGAAAAAATGGAAAAGGGCGGTCCTCACGGAGCGCCCTTTTCGTCCAACCAATCTAACTTATAGTATAACCAACAAAAATGTGATTATTCAGTAGGATAACCCGGGTTCTGGTACGCAGCCTTCTCGGCCTTGTCCATCTCCATACCGTTGATCTGCTGCTGCGGGATCGGGCGGAGGTACATGTACTTCTCGATCGTACGCTTGATGGTCGAAGGAGTATGGTCGCCCCAGCTGGAGCCGCTGATGGTGTAGGAACCTGCGCGCTGCTCCCAGGTCTGGGTGCGGGCGAGGTCGAACCAGCGGAAGCCTTCGCCGTAGAGCTCACGCATACGCTCGTCGAGGATGAAGTCGAGCGTGATGGTGGCAGGCGTGGCGGCCACGAGCTCATCGCCGAAGTCGGCGACGTACTCGGCACGTGCGCTGTTCTTGTAGGTCCAGTTACCGGCACGCTTGCGGAGGACGTTGAGGTTCTCGCGGGCCTTGGCGTTGTTGCCGGTCTTGAAGGCAGCCTCGGCGGCGATCAGGTAGAACTCGGAGAATTTCAGGATGTTGTACGGACGGGTGCTGGCGGCGTTCGGGGAACCGAGAGCCTTGTCCTTGTCGTAGTCCGTACGGTAGCAACCGAGCTTCCAGAGGGACGGGTAGGCGATGCGGCTGAAACCGTTGAGGTCGAAGACGAAGTCAGCACGACCGGGAACGGTAGCAGCACCGACGCCTGCGCAAGGATCTATCCATTCGCCCTTTTCGTTCTTTCTCGGCCAAGTAATGTCGTCCAACACTTCAGGGATGAAGGTAAGCACGCGGCCACCCTTTGCGATCTCCATGCCGTTGGCACCGGTGACACTTTCATTCTTGATGCCAGCCTTCTCCCAGTTGCCGTAGTAGGCGGAGGTGAAGGTACCCTCGAAGCGGGAGTCCTTGGTGATGTCCTGGCTCGTGAAGACCTTGATGGCCTCGTGGGTCGGAGCCATACGGGTCCAGGGACGACCGATCTCCTGGCAGGCCTCACGCTGCACGACACCGACACCGCCGATGTTGAGCGTACCGTGGTTCCAGTTCATCATCCAGCCGGAGAAGTTGTCCGGGGCGTTGCCGCCGGAGTAGCCGAGGCTGGCGCCGTTGTACTGCTCGCTCTTCTCGGTGTGGTCCGCAAAGAGGAGGATCTCCTTGTTGCGGTCGTTCTGGGCGAGGTTGACGTCACGGAAGGTATCCATCAGGCCGTAGGGGCCCGGGTTCGCGATCGCGGTCTCGCAGACGGCGAGGGACTGGGCGAAGTACCAGGCGGCGTCGTGGCCGTTGAGGTCCTTGCGGTCAGCGGCAGGATACGTCGGGATGTCATTGGGGTTCTCGAGCCACCAGCCGAAGGTCAGGTAGGCCTTGGCCTGGACGAGGCGGGCGACGTTCTTGGTCACGCCACCGACCACGCGCGGCGTCTCGGGAAGGGCGGCGACAGCGTCCTCAAGGTCGGCGAAGATGGCCTTGTAGACCTCGGGGACCGTGTTGCGCACGGAGACGCGGGACGGGGAGCTGTTGAAAGCGAGCTCGCCGGAACCCAGGTCGAGGGGAACGCCGCCAAAGGTCTGCACGAGCTGGAAGTAGTACCAGGCACGGAAGAACTTGGCCTCGGCGATCAGCGCGTCGGACAGGCCGACCATCGCTGCGTTCTCGATGATGCCGCTGGCGGTGTTGATGTTGGAGAAAGCGCTTCCCCAGAGGACTTCGCCACGGCAAGAGGACGGATTCATGCTACCGACGCCGGAGAGATCCGGGTCCTTGAAGTTGCCGTCGCCGGACTGGCCGTAGGTGGCCTCGTCGGTGCCGGTGGTGTTGAGGCTATAGTAGTAGGCCTGGCCGTAGAAATAACGGAGGGAGGCATACAGGGAGGTCAGACCGCCTTCGACGCCGGCCTGGGTCTGGAAGAAGCCCGGCTCGAAGAAGGTACGCGGCTGCTCGTTGAGCACCTTGTTGCAGGAAACCGTAACGGTGGCGACAGCGGCGAGCGCGGCGATGATATATGTCAACTTTTTCATATCCGTGTCCGATTAGAAAGTGATGTTGATACCGAAGAGATAGTTGCGGGTATTCGGCGTGTTGGTACCGACGACCTTCTGACGATAGAGATAACCGGCGGAAGCCTGGAAGCTGCCATCGTTACCACGGGCGTTGGGTTCGGGATCGAGACCGCACTCGTTGTGGAAGGAGGAGAAGAGGACGAACGGGTTCTGGGCGGTGGCGTAGACGCGGAGTCTGTCGATGCCGGCGCGACGGAGAGCGGGGATCTTGTCGAAGTTGTATCCGAGGGTGATCGTACCGATCTTCAGGAAAGAACCGTCGAAGTAGGACAGCGTGGAACCGTAGAGCGGGTTGTCGTTGCTGTTGAGTCCGCCCGGACGCGGGTAGCGGGCACCCGGGTTTTTATCGGTCCAGTAGTCGACCTTGATCTGGCCACGACGGCCGGTCAGCATGTTGAGGTAGCCGCTGGAGCCGTGGAGAGTGGAGATCAGGATACCGCCGCACTGGAAGTTGCCGAGGATGGTGAGATCCCAGTTGCGATACTGCAGGTGGGTGTTGAAACCGCCGAGGAACTTGGGATCGGCGTTGATGGGCACCTTGTCGTTATCGTCGAGGGCGCGGACAGGCATGCCGTTCGCATCGTACTCGCCGTGATACTTGACCTTGATGTCACCAGGCTGTGCGCCCGGCTGGAGTTTCTCTCTCAGCGCGTTCTCGCGAGCCTTCTCTTCGTCTTTTCCCGTCGGAATCTGCCACAGACCGTCATACTCGAAGTCATAGAGGCAGTTGATCGGCATGCCGACGAACCAGCGGTTGCCGCGGTCCTCGGTCTGGCCGGATGCCAGGGAGACGAGCTTGTTGCGGTTGGCGTAGATGTTGATGCCTGCATCCCACTTCCAGTCGCGGGTGTCGATGATCGTACCGTTGAGGGAGAGCTCGATACCGCGGTTCTGCGTGCTGCCGATGTTGGCGGTGTAGCTGCCCACGCCGGCGGTGTCAGGAAGCTTGAGGTTGAGCAGGATGTCGTGCGTGTTCTGGCTGTAGTATTCGATCGTACCGGTGAGTCTTCTGTTGAAGAAACCGAAGTCGATACCGAAGTTCCAGGTGTTGGAGTATTCCCAGCCGAGGTCGGTGTTCGGAAGCGTGGACACGTAGTAGCCGGTCGCGTAGGAATCGCCGAAGTTGTACGGACGGGTGCCGAGGGAACCGAGGGTCTGGTAAGGGTTGATGGCCTGGTTGGAGGTCTCACCGTAACCGGCACGGACCTTCAGTTCGTCGAGCCAGCCCTTGGCGCCGGCCATGAAGGGCTCGTTGTGGATGTTCCAACCTGCGGAAACGGCAGGATAGGTGTGCCACTGGTGACCCTTGGCCAGACGGGAAGAAGCGTCGGAACGGACGGCGGCAGAGATCATGTAACGGTCAGCATAGGAGTACATCACACGGGCCATGTAGGAGACCAGGCCGGCCTGCCAGTAGTTGGCGGCGTTGGGGCTGACGGTGATGTCCTCGGCATTGGCCTGACCGAGGTTGTAGTACAGGAACTGCTCGTTGGGGATGTTGCGGGCGGACATGCCGTCCTGCGTGTAGGTGGTCTGCTCGGCGGAGTACATGGCCACGGCGTTGACGTGGTGCTTCTCCGCGAAGATGCGGTCATAGCTCAGCAAGCTCTCCAGGGTCCAGTTGATGGTCTGGTTGTGGTTGACGCTGGCGCTGTTGGGGTTGGCGACGTCGAAGCTGTTGACGCCCACGCCGGTGAAGTTGCCGCTCTTGTTGGTGCGGAAGTTGGCGCTGACTGTCTGCTTGAAGGAAAGGCCTTCGACCCAGGGGGCGCGGACCTCGATGTAACCGTTGTTATAGGAACCGAAGCCGAAGTTCTCGCTGACCCAGCGGTCGGAGTAAGCCTCGATGTTCTTGCGGGTAGGGATCCAGACGTTGTCGAGCGGCATGCTGGCGCGGACACCGTCGGCGGCGGAAGCCGGGTCGAGGATCGGGGTCAGCTGCAGGATGCCGTAGAGGCCGAGCTGGTTGCCGTGGGAACGGCTGTAGTTGGTGTTGGTGGAGAAGCCGATCTTGAGCCAGTCGGTAAGATTCTGGTCCAGGCTGCCGCTCAGGGAGATGCGGTCGAAATCCTGCGTCGGGACGACGGCCTCATCCTTATAATAAGCGACACCGAAACGGTAGCTGCCCTTCATCGTGCCGCCGACGACGCTGAGTTCGTGGTTGCGGACGATACCGGTGCGGTAGAAGAGGTCCTGCCAGTCGGTGTCGACGTTCCTCTTCTCGAAGCCCTCCTTGTCCTTGAACTTGTTGGCGAGATCACGCATGGCGGTGAACTCGGCAGCGTTCATCATCGGGTACTTGATGGCGTTCTTGAAGCCGATGTAGTTGTTGAAGGACACCTTCGGGGCCTGTCCGGCAACACCCTTATAGGTGGTGATCAAGATCACGCCGTTGGCACCGCGGGAACCGTAGATGGCCGTGGAGGAGGCATCCTTGAGGATGTCCATGCTCTTGATGTCGCCGGTGGCGATATCGGAGAGGGAGCCCATGAACGGCACGCCGTCCAGCACGATCAGAGGATCGTTGGAAGCGGACAGGGAACGGTCGCCACGGATGCGGATCTCAAGGCTGGCGCCAGGACGGGAGCTGGTCTGGGACATCTGCACGCCGGCCACACGGCCGTTCAGGGAGCGGGAGAAGTCACCGGCAGCCACCTCGCGGAGGTTGTCACCGCCCATCGAAGCGATGGAACCGGTCACGTCCGTCTTACGGGCGGAGCCGTAACCGATCACGACGATGGCGTCCAGAGCCTCGGCGTCGTCAGAGAGGACGATGTCGATCTTCGTGCGTCCCTGCACGGGCACGCGCTGGGTCGTATAACCCATGCACGAGACCTCGAGCGTCGCCGAAGGGCTCACCTGGAGGGAATAAGTTCCGTCGACACCGGTAACGGCGCCGGCCGAAGAATTCGAAACCATCACGGCTGCGCCGATGACGGTCTCTCCGCTCTTGTCCGTGACCGTACCGCTGACAGTGATGTTCTGTGCGAAGGCAAAGAACGGGGCCGTCAGGCAGAGGGCCGCGAGCGCGAGCGCTTTCTTAAGGTTGAATTTCATAAACGAATGAGTTAAAATTTTAGTGGAATTGGTTCAAAACATTCGCTACAAAAATATTCGTTATTTAAATTGGTGTTTTTCAAATTTGAAACACACCCTGTTGATTTTGTTTCCCACCCATTGCTGTAATGGTTTGTTTTGTATTTTTGTATCAAAAATGAGATAAATAATGAAAATACAGTCTCTTGTCCTATTTCCGATTTTGATGTGCCTCGCGCAGCCCCTGGCGGCCCAGACTGCGCGCCTCTACACACCGGATAACGGATTGCCCAATACGCAGGTAAACCAGATCTGCCAGGACCGGAGCGGGATCGTGTGGATCTGCACGGAAGGCGGACTCGTCCGCTTCGACGGTGTGGATTTTGAAACCTTCCACCGCGACCGCGAGAATCCCAATTCGATCACCAGCGATTCTGTCCACGACATCGTCGAGGACGTCACCGGGACGATGTGGGTCGCCACGGCCAGCGGCCTCAACCTGTTCGACGCGGACTACAACTCCTTCCACCGCTACGAACTGCGCGACGAGCGGCGCCCCGAGAACATTCCTTATATAGTCAAGATCCTGGAAGTGCCCGACCGCATGTCGGGCAGCCGGCTCTTCGTCGCCACGGGCGGCTACGGCATCTTCGTCATCGACACGCGTACCCGTGCCCTGCAGGAAGAGCGGCGCAAGCTACTCCTGAGCCACCTGCCGACAGAATATATCCACACGCTGTTCCTGGATGCGGACCGGCACCTGTGGGTCGTGCCGGAAAGCACCAACCCGACGGTCATCCTGGACGTGGACACGCTCGCGCCCGCGGAGGGCATCTCCATCGAGCCGTCGCTTGCCGCCCGCTGGGACAAGGCGCGCGTGACGGCCATCGCCGAGGACCCCGTCAGCCGCAACCTGCTGATCGGCACGTCCACGGACGGCCTGCTCGTCTACGAGAGCGCGACGCGCACCCTGCGCAAGGCGCGGGGCCGGAGCGCCGCCGCGACGGTGGCCGCCTCCATCCTCTTCGACACGCAGAGCGAGACGGCCGACGCGCGCAGCTTCCTGCTGGGCGACGAGAACGGCGGTCTCCTCCATTTCGACACGCGCACGGAAGAGACGCAACCCGGCTCCCTGCCGTCCATCCGGCAGGACGTGAGCCGCTGGAAGGCGACTACGGCCACGGTGGACAACCAGGGCAACATCTGGCTGGGCCTCTACCAGACGGGCGTACTCGTGGCGCCGAAGTCGATGTTCGGCTTCGCCTATATAGGATTCAACGCGAGCAACAGCCCGGGCGAGAACAGCGCCTGCGTGATGTCGCTCTACGACGACGGACGCCGCCTCTGGGCGGGCACCGACGGCGCGGGCCTGTTCTGCCGCGAGGGCCAGCGCGTCCGCAATTTCACGCGCGACAATTCGCGGCTCGACAACAACGCCGTCATGGCTGTGACGGGCGACAAGCACGGCACGCTCTGGATCGGCACCTATGCGGGCGGCCTCTACGAGATGGATGCGTCCGGCACCATCCGGCCGTATCCGAATGGCTCCGGACTGGGAACGGAACGTATCCGCTGCCTGGCCTATGACGAGACGCGCAACCTGCTCTATGTCGGCACCTATGGCGCCGGTCTCGCCGTCGTGGACGCCTCGACGCGCCGGATCGTACAGCACATCGTCAACGACGACAACCTCTGGATCAGCGCCCTGCACCTGGACGGAGCCGGCATCCTGTGGGTCGGCACCTACAACGGGCCCAAGCGCTACGATCCCGGCACCGGCGCGTTCTCGGCCTTCGATTTCCTGCAGGAGAGCGAACCGGTGCGTATCTATGCCATCAGCAGCGGCGCGGACGGCTCGCTGTGGTTCGGGACGGGCGAAGGCGTGTACCACGTCGCGCCCGACGGCGTCCCCATCCGGCAGTATACGGAGAAGGACGGCCTGGCCAACAACGTCGTGCGCGGCATCCTCCGCAGCGGCGACGACATCTGGCTGTCCACGGCCAGCGGCCTTTCGCAGCTCGCGCCGGAGACGGGATTGATCCACAGCTACCATGCCTCCGATGGCCTCCAGGGCAATGAATTCCGCTCCGGCGCCGCCTGCATCGCCCCGTCGGGACGGCTCTATTTCGGCGGCACGTCCGGCGTGACCGCCATCAGCCCCGCGATGATGGACGGCGGCGTGCACAAGGTGCCGCAGGTCTCCCTGTCGCGCCTTTCCTTCCTCAACCGGGAGGTGGAATACGACCCGCAGCTGGACGGCCGCAACCTCATCGACAAGCACATTTCGCAGGCGACCCGGATCTCCGTGCCGACCGGCGTGGACCTCTTCTCCCTGGAATTCTCCGCACCCGAATACACCAACCCGCAGCGCATCAGCTACGACTACCGCCTGCGCGGCTATGATTCCGACTGGAAGACGGCGTCGTCGCGCATCCGCATGGCGACCTATACCAACGTCCCGCCCGGGCACTACCGCTTCGAGGTGCGCGCCTATTTCGAGGGCGCACCCGAAGACTACACCGAGCGGGCCGTCGAGCTGCACGTGGACGCCCCGTGGTACCGCACCGGCGTCGCGACCATCTTCTATATCATCCTGCTCATCGGCGTGGCGCTGCTGCTCCACCATATGTTCATGCAGCGGCGCGCGCGCAAGCGCGAGCAGGAGGACGCGGAGCTGAAGGAACTCCGCCTCGGCCTGTTCACCAACCTCACCCACGAGATCCGCACCCCGCTCAACCTGGTGATGGGCCCGCTGGGCACGCTGCGCGTGACCGAGCAGGACCCGTCCCGCAAGGACACCTACAACCTGATGTACCGCAACTGCCTGCGCATCAACCGCATCGTCAACCAGCTGATGGACCTGCGCAAGATCGACGCCGGGCAGATGCCGATGCACTTCCGCGAGACGGACGTCATCTACTTCATCAAGGACATCATGCAGTCCTTCAGCAACCTGGCGCAGACGCGCCAGATCGACTTCGCGCTGGAGGCGCCCAGCAAAGAAGAAATCCTCTGGATCGACCAGGGCAACTTCGACAAGATCATCTACAACATCCTGTCCAACGCCTTCAAGCACACGCCGGAAGGCGGCAAGATCCGCATCCGCGTGTCCAGGCCCACCCCCAACACCGGCCTGCTCCGGCAGGACATCCACGAGTACGTCAGCATCCGGATCTTCAACTCCGGCAGCCAGGTCGAGGAGGCCTACCTCGGCCGCATCTTCGACCGCTTCGTGCAGGTCAATCCCCACGACGCCCTGTCGGGCTCCGGCGTGGGCCTGAACCTGACCAAGATGCTGGTGGAGCTGCACCACGGCACGATCAGCGCGGAGAACGAAGAGGGCGGTGTGGAGTTCCGCGTGGTCATCCCGGCCGGCAACGCCCACCTGACGCAGGAGGAGCTGTCCGAGACGCCGCACCACAAGGACCTCTATGTCAAGGCGCCCGACCTGCACCAGGAGGAGCACGAAGACCAGACCTACGCGGCCGCGAGCGACAAGGAGGAGCGGCGCAACGTGCGCGCCAAGAAGAACATCGTCGTGGTGGAGGACGACGCCGAGACGCGCGACTACCTCAAGTCGCTGCTGCACGACCTCTACAACGTCACGGCGTGCGCCGACGCGCAGGAGGCCTGGCCGGTCGTCGCGGAGACGAAGCCGGACGTCGTGGTCACCGACCTGGTGATGCCGGGCATGAGCGGCAGCGAGTTCTGCGCCAGGATCCGGCAGACGCCCGAGACCGACCATATCCCCGTCATCATCCTGACCGGCGAGAATTCCGAGCAGGAGGAGCGCGTGGCCAACGACAGCGGCGCCGACAAGTTCCTCTCCAAGCCGATCTCGGTGGACCTGCTGCTCAGCAGCATCTCGCAGGTCATCGCGGCCCGCGAGGCGGTCAAGGACAAGTTCGGCGTGACGATGAACTTCGACTATTCCGGCATCAAGATGGGCTCCGCCGACGAGAAGCTGCTCCGCCGCATCGTGGAGAGCGTCAGCGCCCATCTGGACGACCCGGAATTCGGCGTGGCGACGCTCTGCGAGGACGTCGGCATCAGCCGGGTCCACCTCAACCGCAAACTCAAGGCTTTCGGCAAGGACTCGCCGGGCACCCTGATCAAGACCTTCCGGATGAAGCAGGCCGCGCACCTGCTCGTCGACAACCGGGTCAACGTGTCCGAAGTCGCTTACCGGGTGGGCTTTGCTTCGCACTCCTATTTCTCGAGTTCGTTCAAGGAGTTCTTCGGGATGACGCCGCGCGAATTCGTGGCGCGACACAACGAAAACCCGGATGACGAAATGCTAAAAAAACTACTCGAATAGTTACAAATTTAGCAGTTGTTTCAATTTCGACAGGGTTTGGTTCCAAAACGGAATGACAGCCTTGTCGAATTTGTTACTTTTGCCCCCGAACGTATACTATTACCTTTTATATGGACAAGAAGAGATCCCTCCTTAGCCTGGCAGCGGCCCTGCTGCTCACGATCCCCGCTGTCGCCCGCGACTTCCCCGGCATCACCGAAGCGCGCCTGGCCCCCGGCCGGTTCCCGCTGATCGAGCGGGGCGTGCCCGTGGCCGTGGTCACGGACCCGGCGGACGCCCGCGGCATCCAGATCGCGGCGGAGACGCTGCGGGAGGATTTTGCCCGCGTCTGCGGGCAGAAGGCGCCCGAAGCGGGCAGCCGCGCCATTCTGGCCGGCTCCGTGGACAGTCCGCTCATCCGCGGACTCGCCGCGCGGGGGCTGGTCGACCTGAGCGGGCTGAAGGGACAGTACGAGAGTTATTTCATTTCCACGTTAGGCCAGATGGTGCCGGGCTACGATGACGCACTCGTCATCGTCGGGGCAGACATGCGCGGCACCATCTATGGCCTGTACGAGATCTCCGAGCAGATCGGCGTGTCGCCCTGGTACGACTGGGCCGACGTGCCCGTGCAGCACCGGGAGACGCTCTCGCTGGCGCCCGGCACCTATGTGGCGCCGCAGCCCGCCGTCCGCTACCGCGGCATCTTCCTCAACGACGAGGCCCCCTGCCTGACCGGCTGGGTCAGGAACACCTATGGCACCGAATACGGCGACCACCGCTTCTACGCCCGCGTGTTCGAGCTCCTGCTGCGCCTGCGGGCCAATTTCATGTGGCCGGCGATGTGGGACTGGGCCTTCTATGCCGACGATCCCGACAACAGCCGCACGGCCGACGAGATGGGCATCATCATGGGCACCTCGCACCACGAGCCGATGGCGCGCAACCACCAGGAGTGGGCGCGGCGCAAAGGCGCGGACGGCCCCTGGGACTATACCGCCAACCGCAAGGTGCTCGACCGCTTCTTCACCGAGGGCGTCGAGCGCGCCAAGGACACGGAAGACCTGATCACCATCGGCATGCGCGGTGACGGCGACGCCGCCCTGGGCGTCGAGGGCCAGGAAGCGCGATACATCGACCTGCTGGAAGGCATCATCACGAACCAGCGCAAGATCATCCGCAAGGTCACGGGCAAGCGCCCGGAGCAGCGCCCGCAGGTCTGGGCCCTCTACAAGGAGGTCCAGCAGTACTACGACCTCGGCCTGCGCGTCCCCGACGACGTGACCATCCTGCTGAGCGACGACAATTGGGGCGACGTGCGCAAGCTCCCCACCGCCGCCGAGCGCAAGCGCAAGGGCGGCTGGGGCATCTACTACCACGTGGACTACGTGGGCGCCCCGCGCAACTCCAAGTGGCTCAACGTCACCCCCATACAGAATATGTGGGAGCAGCTCCAGCTGACATACGCCTATGGCGTGGACCGGCTCTGGGTGCTCAACGTCGGCGACCTCAAGCCGATGGAGTATCCCATCGACCTCTTCCTGTCGATGGCCCGCACGCCCGAGGCCTACACGGCGGAGAACCTGCTGGACCACACGCGCGCCTTCTGCGCGGCGGCCTTTGGCGAAGACCAGGCCGCCGAAGCGGCGCGCATCCTCAACCTCTACTGCAAATACAGCGGCCGCACCACGGCCGAGATGATGGACCGGACCACCTATGACCTCGCCTCCGGCGAATTCAAGCAGGTCTGCGACGAATTCGCCCGGCTGGAAGCCGAGGCGCTGCGGCAGTTCCTCTCCCTCGCGCCCGAGGCGCGGGACGCCTACCGCCAGCTCATCCTCTTCCCGGTCCAGGCCCTGTCCAACCTCTATGAGATGTACTACGCGCAGGCAATGAACCTCGACCTCTACGCCAAGGGCGACCCGGCGGCCGACCGCTGGGCCGACGCCGTGGAGCGCTGCTTCAAGCGCGACGCGTTCCTGATGGAGCAATACAACAAGGAGATGTCCGGCGGCAAGTGGGACGGGATGATGACGCAGAAGCACATCGGCTATTTCTCCTGGAACGACAACTTCCCCGCCGACCGCCTGCCGCGCGTGATGCGCATCGGCGAAGTCGCCCCCGGCGGCTTCTCCTTCGCGATTGACAAGCGCGGCTACACCGCCATCGAGGCGGAGCACTATTTCGCGGCGCAGGCCGCGGAGGGCACCCGCTGGACGCTCATCCCCGACATGGGCCGCACCCTCGGCGCCCTGGCGATGCTGCCCTACACGCAGCCGGCCGAAGGCGGCGCGCTGACCTACCGCGTGCAGCTGCCCGAGGGCGTGGACAGCGTCCGCGTCCACGTGGTCACCAAATCCACGCTCGCCTTCAACAACACCGGCCACCGCTACGAGGTCTCGCTCGGCGGCGCCTCGCAGACGCAGCATTTCAACGCGCTGCTCAACGAAGACCCGCAGAACATCTATTCGGTCTACTACCCGACCGTCGCCCGTCGCGTGGTGGAGACCGTGTCCGGGCTGCCCGCCACGGGCGGCTGGACCGAGCTCGTGCTTCGCCCGCTGGATCCGGGCATCGTTTTTGAAAAAATCGTCGTGGACTACGGCGGATATACACCCCAGTTCCTGTTCGGGACGGAATCCTCCGCCACGCGTGGCGCCGCTGAATGATTCTTACCATTTTTTGAACCATTCCCGGCACAATCGCGCCGGGAATAGGTGTATTTTTGTTAAACTGGATAATAACAGATTAATTCAATAACCATGGCGAATAACGCGAATGAAGCCAAAGGCTTCTACAAACTGAGCTGGATGCAGCGCATCGGCTTCGGCGCCGGTGATATGGCGCAGAACCTCATCTACCAGACCGTCAGCATTTGGCTGCTTTTCTTCTACACCAACGTCTTCGGGCTCAAACCCGGCCCCGCCGCCGTGATGTTCCTGGTCGTGCGTCTCGTGGACGTACTCTGGGATCCCGTGGTGGGCACCATCGTGGACAAGAGCAACCCGAAATGGGGTAAATACCGTTCCTGGCTCGTCTTCGGCGGCATTCCGCTCGTGGGTCTGGCCATCCTCTGCTTCTGGAACGGCCTGTCCGCGTCGTCCGACACCGTCAAGCTCATCTACGCCTACGTCACCTACGTCGGCATGTCGATGTGCTACACGCTTGTCAATGTCCCGTACGGCGCGCTCAACGCCTCGCTGACCCGCGACACCAACGAGATCACCATCCTGACGTCCACCCGCATGTTCATGGCCAACCTCGGCGCCCTCTGCGTCAAGTCCCTGCCGATCATCATCGCCATTTTCGCCCCGAAGGTGCTCAACGAGGAGACCGGCAAGATGACCGCGGTGTACAACACCCCGGAGGCCGGCGGCGCCTGGTTCATCACCTACGCCATCTTCGCCGTCGTCGGTCTCGCCCTGCTGCTTTTCTGCTTCTCGCAGTGCAAGGAGCGGGTCGTGATGGACGCCAAAGAGTCCGCCAACGTCAAGGTGAGCGACCTGTGGATGGAATTCTTCCGCAACAAGCCGCTGCGCGTGCTCGCCTTCTTCTTCATCACCGCCTTCGCAATGATGAGCGTGAGCAACGCCGCCGATTCCTACTTTATGACCTACAACGTCGGCGCCACTCCGCTGCTGACGACGCTCTTCATGTGGCTCGGCACCATCCCGGCCTTCATCTTCATGCCGCTCGTGCCCGCCATCAAGCGCAAGATCGGCAAGAAGGGCATGTTCTACCTCTTCCTCGGCGTCGCCGTCCTGGGTATGGCGCTGATGTACACCTTTGTGTCCATCCCCGCCACCAAGAGCAACTTCGTGCTGCTGTGCATCGCCCAGTTCGTCAAGTCCACCGGCATCATCACCGCCACGGGCTACATGTGGGCCCTCGTTCCTGAGGTCATCGCCTACGGCGAGTACACCTCCGGCAAGCGTATCGCCGGTATCGTCAACGCCCTCACGGGCATCTTCTTCAAGGCCGGCATGGCGCTTGGCGGCGTGGTTCCGGGCCTGGTCCTCGCCTGGGTCGGATTCAATGCCGATCTCTCGAAGCAGACGCCGCTCGCCGAGCAGGGTATCCTCTGGCTGGTCTGCGTAATCCCCGCCATCCTGCTCCTCCTCGCCATCTTCATCATCAGCAAGTATGACCTCAGCGACGAGCGGATGGACGAGATCAACAAGGAGATCGAAGCCAGACATCTCAACGCATAATACACAACCGATCAACTATGGCTAAGAAAGTTCAAAAACGCTATCTCTTCCCCGCCGACTACATGGCGGACCCGTCCGTGCACGTGTTCGACGGCAAGCTTTATATCTATCCTTCCCACGACTGGGAGTCCGCCGCGCCGGACGACGACTTCGGCAGCGAGTACGACATGAAGGACTACCACGTCCTCTCCCTGGAAGGCAACGACCCGATGACCTCCCCGGTCAAGGACAACGGCGTCGCCCTGGACATCAAGGATGTCCCCTGGGCCCGCCGCCAGCTCTGGGACTGCGAGGTCGCGAAAGGCCGTGACGGCAAGTACTATATGTATTTCCCGGCCAAGGACAAGACCGACATCTTCCGCTGCGGCGTGGCCGTCTCCGACAGCCCGACCGGCCCGTTCAAGGCCATGCCGGACCCGATCCGCGGCAGCTACTCCATCGACTACGCCATCCTGCACGACGACGCCGACGACGAGTACTACATGTACTTCGGCGGCATCTGGGGCGGCCAGCTCCAGCGCTACGAGGACAACCTCGCCAAGGACAACGGCACGTCCTATCCCGCCGACGGCCAGCCGGCCATCCCGGCCCGCGTGGTCAAGCTCGGCAAGGACATGCTGCAGTTCGCCGAGGAGCCGAAGCCGGTCGTGCTGCTCGACGAGGACGGCACCCCGATCAAGGTCGAGGACAACGAGCGCCGCTTCTTCGAGGCCAGCTGGATGCACAAATACAAGGGCAAGTACTACTTCAGCTACTCCACCGGCGACACGCACAAGATTTGCTACGCCATCGGTGACAACCCTTACGGCCCGTTCACCTACAAGGGTGTCATCCTGACCCCGGTCTACGGCTGGACCACGCACCACTCCATCGTGGAGTTCGGCGGCAAATGGTGGCTCTTCCACCACGACAGCGTGCCCTCCAAGGGCATCAACCGCCTGCGCAGCCTCAAGGTCTGCGAGCTCACCTACCGCGAGGACGGCACCATCGAGACCATCGAGGGCCTGGATCAGTAAGATTCTTCCGTTTCTTTATAAAGGGGACCGTGAATTGACACGGTCCCCTTTGTCTTTCTCAGAACTTGATCCGCCAGCTGAAGTTCGGCAGGATAGGAAGCAGGGCCATTTCTTTCCAAACCCCCTCCTTGGTGTCATAATAGACCGTATAAGGGTTGAAATGGTTCAGCAAATTGCAGACCCCCAGATTAACTTCATTGGCGACGCGCCCCCAGGACCATTTCAGACGATACGATGCGTCCAGACGAACGAGCGGCGGCATCTGATGGTTATTGATCGACGAATAGTATTCCAACATCACGGATTCATCGCCAGGAAAAGGCACTTCATACCGCTCTCCCCGCCCGTTGACCCAGTTGCCATCCTGATAGACAAAAGACAGGCTAATCTGGCGCCATTCCACCGTCGCATTTGCGACCACGTGCCTGTCAAACGCAGCATGGAACGGCCGCCCTCCGTTCACGGTTGCGAACCCGCTCCGCGTGGCATTTGCAACCGTAGCGGACGCTTTTGCGTAGAATTCTTCACCGCAAAACTCGTAAAGCACTTCGATTCCCCGAGCATCTCCTTTCCCCGCTTCCGCGGCTTCCTCCCACGCGGTTTGCGCGCCACTGAACAGATCTCCTGCGTTCTTGTAATAGATCACGTTGTCCATTTCCCGGACAAACGCCCCGACGGATAACTGATTCCTTCCGAAGGAGAATTCCAGTCCGGCGTATCCCTGCCGGAGTTCCTCCGCAGGAAGCGAGGAAGACGCGGGCACAATCACGTCCATCGTCCAACCAAGCGGGAGGCCTTCCAACGTGTGGTAAAACTGCGAGATGCGGTCAAAAGTCCCCTCAACGGCAAGAAAAGGAAAAGGACGCCACTTGGCGGAAAGATTGAAGTCCGGGACCAGACCCGTCTGATCATATTTGAATGCGTTGAGCCGCACGCCACCATCCACGCTCAACCGACGCGTTCTCCAAACACCCTGCACATAACCTGACGTCAACGCCGTCCACTTCCGGTTGACCTTTTGCCCGAATTGCCCCGGAGCAAAACCGCCAAGGCACATTTTAATGCCGGCATCCACTTCAATTCCATTGCCCAGCGGGAAGGCCCCGTCGGCGGAAAGACTGATTTCATCCAGGAGAGAAGTCAAGGAAAAATTATACTCCCGGCTCCGGAAGTTCTTGTCCTGCTGTTGGATACTGCGGTAGCCATTGTAAGAAGCCGACAGCCGGACGCTCCCCCAACCCCTTTCGTGCCGGGATTGTACCGCGCCGATGATATTCCCCCAACCCATCCGCTCTCCGGATCCGTCCGAAGTCAAGAATGTGTATCGGTCCATGCTGCCCAGGACCGAGGCGGAGATCCTGTCCTTCTCGTTAAAGGCCCAGCAGAATTTACCGAAGAGATCGAACACGCCTGCCCCCAGACCATTTAGGTCGCCCAGACCGCCCTGCATCAAGCCTTTCAACGCTTGATATTCTATCGAAAGGGGCGAAATCCGCCCGGCGGCAATGACCGCACCCTTCTCTCCGACAGGGGCGGTTACCCCGGCCCCCGCCAGAAAGTTGTTCAAAGTCAACGTAATCTCCCTTTGTTCCGGGCGGGAATCCACTGTCTGCAGCGCTATGTGCGAAGAAGAGAAGTTCCCTTGTGCGCCGCCAAACCCGCCCTTGACGAATCTGGCGGTTGCGACCACATCCGAGGGAAGGATCGACGTAATGCCAAGCAGGTGAGAATAACCATAGACCGGAATCCCGTCCACTGTCAGCAGGTTTCCGCCACTGTTGCCGCCGCGGACATAGAACGCGGACGTTCCGTCCGCACCCGTCGCCACGCCGGGAAGCGCCTGCACCCAACGGAGCGCGTCTCCTTCTCCCAAAGGCGACGCCGTTGCCCGAAGGTTCTCCGGCGTCGTGAGCATCACGCCCACCTCTCGCCGCATCCTATGCAGGTCTGTCACCCGCGCGGCTTCCAGCGAATCACGTAGTTCGACTTCCTGACCTATAAGAGAATGCGCGCCCGCAAGAAACAATGTCGCGAGCGAGAGGATATATCGAATAATCTTGACCATCCTTAATAACAGCTAAAGAACACCTAAGACCTCGACCGGTTTGTCATTCCACGGGAGTTTCTGGCTCGTCTGGGCTCCAAAAACGCCCAGCCCGTTAACGACATTCGTATAAACGTTCTCGCGGGAAAGAATTGCGGCATAGCCTTCCTCCGCGCCCTGCTTCCTTTTCTTGGAAGACGCGTCCTGTAAAAACCTGTCATATTCTTTCGAGGGAGAGATAAACAAGACATAGCCGTTCTCCTCCGTGAACTCAAACCCGTTTCTCTCAAACCAATACGGATCGAATTCAGTCCTGAAATATCCCGCTACCGAGAAAAAGCCATCCGGATCTTTCGCCGTCCTGCTTGTTTCGTAGCCCGCCGGAATACGGAACATCCTGTCGTATAGAGGCCGCCCTTCGACAGAAGGATAGAAAAAATCATTCTCTTCCTTGAGCGTCGCTATTTCCTCGAAGAAGTCAAAAGCATGAAAAACCTCCCCGGAAACATTATATGAATCAACCGACTCCAGACTCGTTGCTATTTTCTCTGCGATCTTATGCTCGCCCGTCCCGGGATCGTGGTTCACACCCATCACCCAAAGCGGACCTTCCGGCAAGGATTCGATGGAATACATCGTGCCTTGATACCACAGGCCAAAACAGTAAACTATATTACTGTTTGAAGGCATGGCCGTCGTCGCCGAAATATCTTCCCGGCCCGGAATCAAGATCTCAAGCCTGTATTTATGCTCCGGAATGGCGGCATAATCCAAATACCAGACACTCCCGTCTCCTCGGAGAAACCGCCCAACCTCTTTCCCTTCCGACTCGTCATACAGCGTAATCTCCGCATTGGACAAAGCGGCCCGGTCTTCGGACGCAGCAATATCCGTCAAATCCAACGTAAGGCTTTGCCGCGGCTCTTCGGACAAAACGCACGTTACCACGACCTGCGCACGACCTTCTGGCTTCAAGTCAGTAACGCGGGTACAGGCAATCTGAACAATTAACGACAGGACAGATGCCAGGAGCAATAATCGCTTTAACATAGAACGCCCTAATTAATTATTAACTCACCCGGAACGAGATGATGCTGTACCTTCACATGATTAGAAAAGCCCTGCCAGCCATACGGATATGGTTCCATACTAGCATATCCATCATGCTCACCGGCAAAGCCCCAATTCATATTAAACAACCTTATGGAGTAATGCTCCTCTCTCGTTTCCAACATACCTTGATAAATCATATAGTTGTGCTCCTTCAACAATTCACTGGTGGTCTTATACTCAAAGACTGCCGGTATCTCAGGAAGCATATTAACAGGCCACCATTCATATGTATGAGTGATGGAAATCTCCGACCTCAAATAGCCGTCAATAACCCACGTGTGGCCTTCATGATTATTATTTGCAGCTACAATGACCGGAGAGCCCAACTCTAAAGACGATATTACCGATTCCGGCGTTGTTGAAACGTAGTCTTCCCATATTCCGGTCAAATTACATGGCGTCGTATCATAAATCCCGTCGTGGGTGTGAACATGCGTGTCCGCCTCGCTATAATGTAACCCAAGCCGCTGGCCCACATCCAGCATAAAATCTGACACAAGCTTATAATTTGCAGTCGCATCATCATTATTCAGCGGCATATTATCCCATTGCGAAGAGTTCTCCGTAAACCCTGATCTACTCAGCTGCAGGGAACAATACCATCTTATATCCCCGCCCTCTTTTCTCTCATAAAAAAAATTACGGTTAGTGATATTTACAGAATTGTATAGCCCATTCGGAATATTCTGTCGATTGTGAAAATAGAATAAGACCTGAGACACCGCCACCGCTGGACAACCCGTCACGGATCGCCACCCGTAGAATGAGATCGGCATACTCTTGTTCCACGGATCCTCTTGCCCCCATTTGGTTTGCAGAAGAGGTGCGACATATCCAAGAGTATCCTCAACCCTGTTACAACGGTAATTAATCTTTACCCACATTAATTCATTAGACTCATTACTTTTTGTTGTCGCTATCTTCTCTGCATCCAACATCACTTCTTCCGGTGCACGAAATAGCGACCAGGCTCGTGCGCTCTCCTCAAACCGATTTCCCTCAAGTTGTCTGCTACGCGCTTGTTCGATCTGTTTGGCATATTCTTCTAACCACTGGTGGAAAGTGGCATTCTTGGTTTTTACCGATAAATCTATTTGTCCCGTACTGCTCTCTGCCAGAACAAGACCAAAACGAGAATCTCCCGGAATGATTTTCCAGCCATTATCGTAGTTGATGACATACAAAAGAGGATTGTCTTTCGAAGGGTAAGGAGAAATGGACATTCGCGCGCTTCCTTTTTCAGGCCCGCTTTGAAGAAACGCCTCAATCATTTCTCTCGTCACGGTAAAATCGTCCTCCTTCTTCTGATCTACAGTCTTGGCATCAGATATCTCTGTAGATGAAAGATGTTGCCGTAAAACACTAGGAATGTCGGAAGGCTCCTTGGAGCAGGAGACAGCAAATAGGACAGCAACTCCGACGGATAACGCAATTCGAATAGTCCTTGTCATGTTAATCATAGTTAAATATAAAGATTAGAAATTATTGTTTGTTTAGCAAAAATAATAAAAGTTCCATACAATCCAATACACTTCAGTAGTTTATAATTCTCCCATTCGAGGACAACAATCAAAATACATATATCCATTCTTTTTGGCCGGGGTCTTATTTCTACAGGTTTTGTCACATATACGGCGCTCGCTGCGCGGAATTATTTCTAACTTTGCCCAGATATAATTCTACACGAAATGGAGAAAACCTGGAGATGGTTCGGCCCTGCCGACAAGATAACATTGAGCATGCTGCGCCAGATCGGCGTGGAAGGGATTGTGACCGCCCTGCACCAATACGCGCCGGGCGAACTCTGGCCCGAGGCGGACATCCGCGCCCTGCAGGACTACATCGCCGCGGCCGGCCTGCGCTGGTCGGTCGTCGAGAGCCTGCCCGTCAGCGAGGAGATCAAATACGCCGGTCCCCGCCGCGACGAACTGATCGAGACCTACAAGCAGAGCCTGGCGAACCTGGGCCGCTGCGGCATCCACACGGTCTGCTACAACTTCATGCCCGTCATCGACTGGGCGCGCACCGACCTGGAGCACCCCATGCCCGACGGGACCACGGCGCTGTATTTCGACCGGGTCCGCTTCGCCTATTTCGACATCAAGATCCTCAAGCGCGAAGGCGCGGAGAAGGATTTCCCGCAGGACGTGCTGGAGCAGGTCGAGGCGCTGGACCGCACGATCACCGATGCGGAGAAGGCCCAGCTCGTGGACACGCTCATCGTCAAGACGCAGGGCTTCGTCAACGGCCCGCTCGGTGACGGCGAAGGCTCGCCCGTGGCCAGGTTCCGCGCCCTGATGGAACCGTACAAGGGCATCACCCGGGACCAGCTCCGCGAGAATCTCCGCTACTTCCTCGAAGCCATCATGCCGGTCTGCCGGGAGTGGGACATGCGCATGTGCGTGCATCCCGACGACCCGCCCATGCAGATCTTCGGCCTGCCGCGCATCGTGTGCAGCGCGGAGGACATCCGCTGGATGCTCGACGCGGTGGACGATTTCCACAACGGCGTCACTTTCTGCGCCGGCTCGCTCTCCGCGGGCGCGCACAACGACGTAGAGGCGATGGCGCGCGAATTCGCCCCGCGCACGCACTTCGTGCACCTGCGCACCTGCAACCTGCTGCCGGGCGGCAACTTCGTGGAGGCGCCGCACACCGATGGCCGCGTGGACCTGGTCGAGCTCATCCGCATCTTCGAGCGCGAAGGGCGTGACCTGCCGATGCGCGTGGACCACGGCCGCACCATGCTGGGCGACGAGACGCGCGGCTACAACGCAGGCTACAGCTTCCACGGCCGCATGCTGGCCCTCGGCCAGGTCAGCGGCATGATGGCGGCTGTCCAGAACGAACTCAAAAAAGAGAAATAACATATGAACGAACAGTATTCCGTAGCCGGCAAGGTGGCCGTGATCACCGGCGCCGCCGGCGCGCTGGGCGGCTCGCTCGCCCGGCATTTCGCCGCGCAGGGCGCCGACGTGGTGGCCCTCGTCCACCGTCCCGAACAGGTCGAACCGACCGTGGCGTCCCTCCAGGCCCTGGGCGGCAAGCCCTGCGGCTATGCCTGCAACGTGATGGACACGGAGGCCGTGTCCAAGATTGCCGACGAGGTCATCGCCAAATACGGCAAGGTGGACATCCTGATCAACGTGGCCGGCGGCAACGTCGCCGGAGCCAACGTGATGCCGGACCAGAACTTCTGGGACATGAAGCTCGAGGACTGGACCAAGGTGCTCGACCTCAACCTCAACGGCACCGTCTATCCCTGCCACGTCTTCACGAAGGTATTCGCGAAGCAGGGCTACGGCTGCATCCTCAACATCTCCTCGATGGCGGCTTATGACGCCCTGTCCCGCGTCGCGGGCTATGGCGCCGCCAAGGAAGGCGTGTCCAACTTCACGCGCTGGCTGGCCGCCGAGATGGCCATCAAGTACGGCGAGAAGATTCGCGTGAACGCGCTGGCGCCGGGTTTCTTCATCGGCAAGCAGAACCGCGCCGCCCTGCTCAACGAGGACGGCTCGCTGACCGAGCGTTCGGTCAAGGTCATCGCCAAGACGCCGATGCGCCGCTTCGGCGACCTGACGGAACTCAACGGCGCCGCACAGTTCCTGTGCAGCGACGCCGCTTCCTTCGTCACCGGCGTCATCTTGCCGGTGGACGGCGGCTTCAGTTCCTTCAGCGGGATTTAAACTTAGCGGAAATAACGGGAAAGCCAGGCCTGGTCGATGCAGGCGAGGCCCTGGACGGAGTCCCGGATCTGGGGATTGCGCTGGAGAATGCCGGCGCAATCTTCGTATACGTTGAACCCGACGGCGACGAGCTCCATCTGGCCGTCGGCCGGGTAGGTGAAGGTCATCTCGCCGTCGGCGCCGTCCGTGCCGGCGAACTTGAGCGCGACGTCCTTCTTCAACTCCTGGCAGGTCACGAACTTGCACATCTCGATGATGAGGTCGTCCAGGCCCGCATCGAAGATCTTGATCTTTTCGACCAAGTCGCCCACGCTGCGCACCTGCCGGCCCGTGTAGCCTTCCGGCAGGCCCTCGGCGCTCATCGGAGCGTCCGTGAGGACGAGCATCAGGCGCTCTGCGGGGTCGTGGTAGAGGAAGGGGACCTTGACCAGGTTGGCCGTGCCGCAATAGGGGCAGCTCCAGGTGAAGAGCTCCCCGCTCCGGACCTTTTCCTTGAGCTCCGGAGAAGTGGCGGCGTTGACGCTCTGCGGCACGCTGACGCTATGTTCCGCTCCGCAATGGGAGCATCTCGCAATGATATCAGACATTGAAAAGGAAGTGCATGATGTCGCCGTCCTGGACTACATAGTCCTTGCCTTCGATGCCCATCTTGCCGGCGGCGCGGACGGCGGCCTCGGTCTTGTACTGCACGAAGTCGTCGTACTTGATCACCTCGGCGCGGATGAAGCCCTTCTCGAAGTCGGAGTGGATGACGCCGGCGGCCTTGGGGGCCTTGTCGCCGCGATGGATGGTCCAGGCGCGGCACTCGTCGGCGCCGGCCGTGAAGAAGGTCTGCAGGCCCAGGAGGTGGTAGGCGGCCTGGATGAGGCGGACCACGCCGGACTCCTTCAGGCCCATCTCCTCGAGGAACATCTGGCGGTCGTCGTAGTCCTCCATCTCGGCGATCTCGGACTCCGTGCGGGCGGAGATGACCAGGATCTCGGCGTGCTCGTCCTTGACGGCCTCGCGGACGGCGTCCACATATTTGTTGCCGTTGACCACGGAGGCGTCGTCGACGTTGCAGACGTACATCACGGGCTTGTTGGTAAGCAGGAAAAGGTCGTGCGCCAGGGCTGCCTCCTCGTCGTTGAGCAGCGCGACGCTGCGGCAGGACTTGCCCTGCTCCAGGGCGGCCTTGTAGCGGGTCAGGAGCGCGGCGAGCTTGGCCGCCTGCTTGTCGCCCGCCTTGCCGGCCTTGTCGGCCTTGCCCAGGCGCGCCTCGACCGTCTCGAGGTCCTTGATCTGGAGCTCCAGGTCCACGACTTCCTTGTCGCGGACAGGATCCACGGAGCCGTCCACGTGGACGACGTTGCCGTCGTCGAAGCAGCGCAGGACGTGCAGGATGGCGTCGCACTCGCGGATGTTGGCCAGGAACTGGTTGCCGAGGCCCTCGCCGCGGCTGGCACCGCGCACCAGACCGGCGATGTCGACGATGTCGACCGTGGCCGGGATCGTGCGCTGGGGCTTGCAGATCTCGGAAAGCACCTCCAGACGCTTGTCCGGGACGTTGGTGGAGCCGAGGTTGGGTTCGATCGTGCAGAACGGGAAATTGGCGCTTTGCGCGCCTCCGGAGCTGACGCAGTTGAAGAGGGTGGATTTGCCGACGTTCGGCAGTCCGACTATACCGCACTTAAGGGACATGTTCAATCAAATTTATCGGTGCAAATTTACGCAATTTTCGCCATATTCGCAGAATGAAACGAACTATGATACTTCTTCTGCTGATGGCCGTATTGTCTGCCGGCGCATCCGCACAGGACAGGGATTCTCTCCTTGTCGTCTTTTGGAATCTCGAGAATTTCTTCGACTACCGTTCCGACAACAAACCGCAATACTGGACCAAGGGCCGCTTCCAGGCGAAATGCGACGGCGTGGCCAAGACGCTGCTGCGCATCGCGGACCGCTACGGGCGGCTGCCGGACGCGGTCGGCTTCGCCGAAGTCGAGAACGCCCGCGTGCTGCGCCGCCTGCTGGAAGAGACGGCGCTGCGCAAGTTGGACTACCGCATCGTACATTTCGACTCCCCCGACCCGCGCGGCATCGACTGCGCGCTGCTCTGCCGGCGCTCCACGCTGCCGCTGCGCGCAGGCGCGGCGCGGCACGTGCGCGACAGCGCCGGGGCCGTGCTGCCCACGCGCGACATCCTGCTCGCGCAGTTCGACAGCCTCGCGATCCTGGTCAACCACCACCCCTCGCAGCTGGGCGGCAAGGCGGACCGGCGCGAGCGGGCGCGGGCCACGATGCGGGCGCTGACGGACTCGCTCCGCGCCGCCGGCCCGCACCGCGTCCTGGCCATCGGCGACTTCAACCAGGACCTGTGGCCGGACGCGCCGGGCGGGACGTTGAAGTACAACGGCCGCTGGGAGAAGATCGACGGGCATTTCGCCGAAGGCTTCTCCGCCGTGCGCGAGGAGATCTTCGCCGACCCGACGCTGCTGCAGCCCGACGCCGCGTTCGGCGGCACCAAGCCGCGCCGCACCTTCGTCGGACCGCGCTACACGGGCGGAATCAGCGACCACCTGCCTATTGTCATTATTGCGAAATTTTGATACATTTGTGATTGCGACAATTAAAAAGAACCTCATAATTATGGACATGCAGACCAGAATCCACGAGAAATTCCTCGCGACCTTCGGCGAAGGCGGCACGATGTACGCCGCCGCCGGGCGGATCAACCTCATCGGCGAGCACACCGACTACAACGGCGGCTACGTCTTCCCCGGCGCCATCGACAAGGGCATCATAGCCGAGATCAAGCTCAACGGAAGCGACCGTGTCCACCTCCACTCGATGGACTACGACGCCACGACTTCCTTCGGCCTGGGCGAAGAGGACAAGCCCGAAGAACCCTGGGCCCGCTATGTCTTCGGCGTCTGCCGGGAGACCGCCAAGCGCGGCGGCCGCGTCGCCGGCTTCGACGCCGTCTTCGCGGGCGACGTGCCCCTCGGCGCCGGCCTCTCCTCCTCCGCCGCCCTCGAGAGCTGCTTCGCCTTCGCGCTCAACGACCTCTTCCAGAACGGCATCGACAAGTTCGAACTCGCCCGGATCGGCCAGAGCACGGAGCACAACTACTGCGGCGTGATGTGCGGCATCATGGACCAGTTCGCCTCCTGCTTCGGCAAGGCCGGCAGCCTGATCCGTCTCAACTGCAAGACCCTCGAATACAAATATTTCCCCTTCGACCCGAAGGGCTACCGGCTCGTCCTGGTGGACTCCTGCGTGAAGCACGAGCTCGCCTCCTCGGCCTACAACTTCCGGCGCCAGAGCTGCGAGCGCGCCGCCGCGGCGATCAAGAAGAACCACCCCGAGATCGACTTCCTGAGCGACTGCAAGCGCGTGTGGCTGGACGAGGTCCGCGACGAGATCTCCAGCGAGGACTTCATCCGCGCGGAATACGTCATCGGCGAGGTCCAGCGCGTGCTGGACGTCTGCGACGCCCTGGAGCGCGGCGACTACGAGACCGTCGGCGAGATGATGTACCAGACGCACTTCGGCCTGAGCAAGCTCTACGAGGTGAGCTGCGAGGAGCTCGACTTCCTCAACCGCCTGGCCCGCCGCCTCGGCGTCGCAGGCTCGCGCGTGATGGGCGGCGGCTTCGGCGGCTGCACCATCAACCTCGTCCAGGACGAACTATACCTGCCCTTCGTCGCGGCCGCAAAAGCCGAGTTTACGCTCAAATTCGGCCACGCGCCCAAGATCTATGACGTCGTGATCTCCGACGGCGCCAGACGCCTCTAAATCGGCCTGAAAAGGCACAAAGAAAGGCCCGGACGATTGGTCCGGGCCTTTTCTGTATCCCTCGCCGGCTTCGGAGCGAAGCGACCGGGGGAGTTTGAGGGGAACGCCCCTCAATCATAACGAAGAGACGGTTCTTCTAGCGGCTTTCCGCTAGAAGAAGCGCTCGCGGTTGTCCTTGACGTTGTCGTAGTCCTGCATGACGGAGAGGATCATCTGGGACAGGTACTGGGCCTTCTGGGCGGCCAGGTTCTTGGCGTCGGCCTCGCTGTAGAAGGTACCCGTCTCCTTGTTGGCCACGCGGACCACATAGGAACCCATGATGCCGGCCACAGGACCGTAGACCTCACCCACCTGGGCGGCGGAGATGGCGCCGACCAGCGCGGGCTCCACGTTGGTGGAACCGAGGGACAGGGCGTCGCGGTGCTCGACGGTGACGCCGAGACGCTCGGCGATCTCCTCGAGAGACGCGGCACCGGCGATCTGCTCACGCACCTTGGCGGTAGCGGCGGCCTGCTGCTTCTCGGCGTAGAGACGCTCGTAGATCTGGTTGGCCACCTTCTTGACGGAGGCATAGCCCTCCTTGTTGGCCTCCTTGACGGCGACCACGAAGAAGAAGTTGTTGTCGACGGTGATGATGTTGGAAGCCTTGCCGGCCTTGTTGTCGAAAGCCCAGCGGGTCACTTCCTTGGCGTTGTCGATGGCACCGTAGTCGGCGGTGGCCTCGGTGATCGTCATCGGATGGGAATAGATCTTCGTGGAGTCGACGGCCTTCTGGTAGCCCTCGTAGGTGCCACCGGCGAGGGTGGCAAAGGTGTTGGCCTGGGAATAGTAGCTGTTGAAGGTCTCCTTGCTGGCCAGGGCGGTCTTCTCCATGATGGCGACCTGCTTCTTGATGACCGGCTTGGTCTTGCGGCTCACGAGCACGACGTGGGTGCCGTACTGGGTCTTGAGCACGTACGGCTCGCCCTCCTTGGCGTCGAAGACACCCTCGAAGCCCGGGATCATGTAGGTCTGGGTCATCCAGCCGATGCCGCCCAGCTCGCCGTCAGACACGGAGGCCTGGTCGACGGAGTAGGAAGCGACGAGGTTGGCGAAGTTGCCACCCTTCTTGATGACCGTCACAAGGCTGTCGGCCGTCTTGTCGGCGGCTTCGCCCTGCAGGAGGATATGCTTGACGAAAGCGGAGTCCGGCATCATCTTGGTGGCCACCTCGCGGGCGGCGAAGAAGCTGTTGCCGTTGGCGACGATCTCGGTGACCTTGGCGCCGCCGAAGATCTGCGCGTCGATGTCCGGGTTGACCGTGCTGAGTTCGCCGGCCTTGTACCAGTAGTTGTCATAACCGCGCTCGGAGTTCTTCAGCAGGAAGGTGCGCAGGTTGTCGGTGGTGGTGAACTCGTCGTAGGCCTCGGCGATGGCGTTGCTGGCCGCGGCGACGTCTTCGGCGGAAGGAACCACCTCGAAGACGACATACTCGATCTCGCGGTTGGCGCGCTGCTTGAAGAAGTCCTTGTGCTGCTTGTAGAAGGCGCGGACCTCATCGTCGGAGACGGTGATGGTGCTGTCGCGGCCCACCGGGTAGTACACCAGGCAGTAGTCCACGTCGGCCGTGGTGTTGCCATCGGCGACGGCCTGGGCGAGCTGCAGGGCGTTGTCATTGCCGCTGGCGGCGAACAGGGCGCCATACTTGGCATAGTACTGCTGGTTGTGGGCCGTGTTCTGGATGTAGTTCCAGTAGGTGCTCAGACGGCCGGTCTCGTCCTCCTTGACGTTCTCGACGAACGCACGCACGCGGTCGACGGAGAACGCACCGTTCTCGTCCATGAACAGCGGGTTCTGGGCCAGGGCCGGGGAGAGGATCTCGCCGCTCAGCAGGGCCTTCATTTCGTCCTTGCCGACGGAGATGCCCGCCGCCTTGGCGTTCTTGACAAACATGTGCTTGTCGAGAAGCTCCTGCCAGGCAGCGTTGCGGATCTGCTTCTGGTTCTCCTCGCCGCGGCTGGCGCCAAGCAGTTCGTTGATGGTGGTGTAACGGTCGATGTCGGCCTGGAAGTCGGAATAGGAGATCTTCTTGCCGGCGATCTGTCCGACGTCATACTTGGAAGACATCGTGTTGAGCGCCGAATCCAGCGTGCCAGGATCGATGATGAAGGAAAGGAGGGCCAGCGCGATGATGATGGAGATCGCGAGGCCGAACTTAACGCGTATTTTTTCAAGTACCGCCATAATAGCTATTTATTTTTTTAAATTTTCCGATAAGGGGCTGCGAAGATAATTATTTTTTTGGAAACGGCCCAATAAAATTCACAGAATCAATGATAACGGCCGTGCTGTCCTGCGTCACTACCCCGTAGCCGTCGAAGGGGCGGTACAGGATGGAATTGCGCACGTGGTCGTCCGAGCGCATTCCGAAGCCCTGCAGGAAGCCCTGCCGGGAATAGATCTTGACATAACAGTCCGTATAGAGTTCCTTCTTGGCCTGGTCCCAGTAGATGGTGTCCGTCTCCATCGTCTCCTGCTCGATGACGTTGTGCATGATGACGTTGCCGAAGGCTTCCCAGATCTCGTCCTTCCTGCGGTCCTTGGGCACGATGTGCCGGGCGTTGTCCGCAACGATGACGGATTCGAGCAGTCCTTCCTGCGTGTAGCCGAATACCGACAGCCCTTCCGGGAACGTGTCGAACGAGGCCGTGTCCGTGTCGAAATGCTCCATCAGCGCCGACTCCAGCCGCATCGACACGCGGCCGTTCTGGGTCTGGACGGCGAACATGTCATACGTCCGCTGGGTGGGCGTGTGGGCGAGATCCAGGTGGTCCGCCTCGCCGATCTGTCCCCGGCAAGAAACGACAATGCTGGCAACCACAAAAGCGGTTGCCAGCATGTTGGCTCTATTTATCCGTGTGCCCAAATTATCTGAGGCGCACCGTCGTGGTGGCACGCAGGCCGCCGCAGACGACCGTGTAGGACTGACCCTTGACGACGTCGTACATGAAGGCGTCTTCGCCGGCCGGGAAGTACACGCTGTACTGGCTGATGTAACGGTTGGCCTCCTCGGCGAGGGAAGGATCCGCAGCCTTGGCCTTGTTCATGTAGTCACAGGCCACCCAGTAGGGGGCGCGGCGGGCGACCTCGTCGCCACCGCAGCGGACGGCAGCCCAGATGTTGCCCATCAGGAAGTAGGCCTTGCCGGCCTGCTTCTCATCCTCGGCGGCCTTGGTGGCGAACTCGAAGGCGCGGACGTTCTCGCCGTTCTTGAAGCAGAACGTCGCAGCCTCGTACGTCCAGGCGTTCTTGGTGTCGGCGTCGATATCCTCGCCGGCCAGGGCGCTGTCCATGTAGGCGATGGCCTCCTTGACGTTGCCGCGGGCACCGTGCAGGCGGTACAGATAGTAGGACGTGCTGGAAGAAGGATCCAGCTTGTTCATCAGGGTGACGGCCTGCAGGAAGAGGTCGTTGTTGTCGCAGTCCTCAGCCATGCGCATCGTCTTGGCGATGTTCTGGGCGAGCTGGAGGTTCTCCGGATCGGCGGCCAGGCGCGGGGTGTAGAGCTCGATGAGGGTCTCGCAGCTCGCGACCTTGCTGGAGGCGAAGAGGCTGCCCATGTCGTTCTTGACATTGGCCATCTGCTCCCTGTCGCCGTCGTTGGCCGGGACGATCTTCTCGAAGATCTCGGAGTTGCGCTGATAGACGTTGATCACGCGCTCGGCGTCGATCTTATCAGCCTTGAAAAGCTCGATGGCAGCCTGCAGGTCATACAGCAGGATGGTCGCGCGCACTTTCTCCTGGTTGTTCTCGATGATGCCCTCGAAGCCGTCGAACAGCATCTGGGGATCCTTGACGAAGCTGTGGAGGTCCTGACCCTTGGTGTTGTATGCGGTGACGGCGTACTTGGGATAGTACTGGGCACGCGTGTCGTGCAGGGTGATCAGGGAATCCACCAGGGCCTTGCGGTGATCTGCGGAGATGCCGGACTTGTTGACCAGGCGGCGGAGCAGGGTAGTTCCGTCGATGAGCATCTGCTGGCTGGCCGTGGCCGGGCAATACTTGTAGGCATTGCGCCAGGGCGAAAGGGCGCTGTCGTAATCCTTCGCCTTCAGATACTCTCTATAGAAAGAGAGGTTGTTCAGACACTTCGTGCTGTCCGGCCCGGTACCGTATTTACCCTGGGCGAACGCATTGCCGCCCAATATGCCGGAAGCTAACAGAAAGACAATAATTAACTTTTTCATATCGCTACAGTTTTATATATTAATCATATTGGTGTTTGCGGAACCAGATGTCGAAGAGGTTGAATCCGACCGAGACGTTGACGTAACGCTCGCGGATGCGCTCTCCGCCCAGGGAGCCACGCTGCCCCAGGTCAACGCCCAGCGTGAGGCCGTTGTAGCCGTTGACGATCGGGAGGGTGACGCCGAAGGTGATGCCGGTCGACGTGACCGGATTTCCGTTCAGCAGGAAGTATTCTTTCTTATGGTACGCGCCTGCGCGATAGGCGACGTGGTTCATGTAATAGCGGATGTCGTTGCGGTTCGGGACGATCTCGAAACCGGCGCGGAACGACTCGGTCGTGGTGGCGGAGAACGCCTTGCTGGCCGTGAAGCCGCGGGCGCCGTCCAGGCCGCACTTGCTCCAGTCGGCGCGGGAATAGTCGAAGGACGCGGACCAGCGGCCCTTCTCCTGGAAGGTGACGCCGACGGCGAACTCGCTCGCGAGCTGCACCTTGCTGTCCACACCGAGCGCGTCCACCTTGTAGTAGAGCGTGTCCGCGGCGGCAGTGCCGCCCGAGAAGCGGAAGGACTCCATCGAACCGGACAGGGTGGCGGCGGTGGTGTAGGTGGCGCCGACCGTGACGGAATGCTTCCCGCCGAGGGGCTGCTCATACTGGACGCCGAACTTGAAGTTGTTGCCGGTGATCTGGCCCTTCGTGCCGTTGCGGATGCTGTTGTAGGACGCATCGTTGAACTCCGTGTAGAAGTTCTTCTCCACCATGCCGAAGTAGGTGTTCCACTGGGCGCCGACGGAGAGGCGCTTGAAGAAGGTCATGCCGGCGGCGGCGAAGGCCTTGTAGATGCTGCCCTTGCCGGTGGCGGAGTAGTTGATGTTGCCCGTGTAGCCGATCACGTCCGGATCCGTGTAATCGAAACTGTAGCCGAAACCGGTGTCGCTGTAGGGCATGATGCCCACCATCATGGCGGCGTTGTGCCAGAGCGGGAAAGACATCGCCAGATCGTTGATGTTGAACGTGTTGCTGGCAGACTTGATGCCCTCCTGACGGAAAATCTTGTTGTCGTTGTACAACGAGAAATCGGCCATGAAGGCGAGGCTGTCGCGCGCCGTGACGGCGGCGGGATTCTGCAGGTTGATGTAGCGGTTGTTGCGCAGGGCCACGCCGACGCCGCCCATCGTCTTGCTGTAGGCGGAGCCCGGCTGGCTCAGGTCGCCGACTCCGTAGATGGAGTACGGCGTATAGGTACCCGCTGCCTGACCGTGCGCGGTGAATACGGCGCACACAGCCAGAAACGCGGTCAGGAACCATCTATTTGAGATTTTTCTTGACATAGTCGTCTGTTATCAATGCAAGGCCCATCAAAACCAGATTGGAAACCACAAATATCGAGTTTTTCATCTTCTTGGCAAAATAATTTGCATCGCCGCCCGTGAAAATCACGATATTCTCTGGCCGGAGCCTCGTGTAACCTTCAATTTCAAACATTATGCCCGAAATGACGCCGGACGCGATCGAAGCCTGCACGGAATGCCCTTCCGGCTCCGTCTGCTCGGGCGTATTTACCAGCGGGAGCGACTTGGAATAGCGTTCCAGGGCCTTGAAGCGGGTCCTGCATCCCAACGAAACATTTCCTCCCAGATACTCGCCCCCGCGGCCCAGGAAGTCGACGGTGAGGGTGGTGCCGAAATCGAAGACGGTCACCGGCTTGTCCTTGAAAAGGAAGCCGGCGGCGACAAGCTCGGCGGCCCGGTCGCAGGACAGGTATCCGGGAAAATTCCGGCTCGTAAGCAGGTCGGTATGGGCGCCGTCCAGGATCAGCAGCTCGCCGCAGCGGGAGCGCAACAAAGCCTCCTCCGCGGCGGAGATCCCGGATGCGGACGCTACCGTCAGCACTTCAGGACGCTCCTTGTCCAGCAACGAAAGGAGATAATCCATCATCCGCTCGCCCTGATACCGGAAGGTCTTGCCCAATGTCGTACCCTCAGCCCACGCGGCTTTGAGTGCGGTGTTTCCTGCTTCTACCAGTAAATTTGGCATAACTCACAAATATACGAATTTTATCGTAATTTGCTCAAAACCGCGCGTGCTTCGTGCAGCGAAGGGACGTTGCGCACGACGATCTTGAGTTTGTTCTCCGTCTGCTTGAGCTCGTAGCGCGGCATTTCCGCCGTCTTTTCGAGGATGGTGGCAAACGTTTTCGTCTTGTAGTAGGGCGACATCGGGTTGGCGATGAAGAAGGCGATCAGCAGACCGTTCTTGACGATGACCTTTTCGAAGCCGAGCGAGGCGCCGAGGTTGCGGATCTTGACGACCTCGAAGAGGTTCTCCAGCTCCGCGGGGAGGGCGCCGAAGCGGTCGGCGAGCATGCTCGCGTAGCGGTCGATCTCCTTGTCGGAAGACATGGCGTCGATGGTCCGGTAGATGCGGATCTTCTCGGCCGTGACATCGATATAGTCGTCGGAGATGAGCGCCGGCTGGTCGGTCTCTATCGTGCAGTCCGTCACGAACTTGCCACGGTCGCTGCGGGTCACGATGCCCGTCTCCACGCCCAGTTCCTCCATCGCCTCGGCGAGGATCTTCTGGTAGGTCTCGAAGCCCATGTCCGTGATGAAGCCGCTCTGTTCGGCGCCCAGCAGGTTGCCGGCGCCGCGGATGTCGAGGTCCTGCATCGCGATGTTGAAGCCGCTGCCCAGGTCGGAGAATTCCTCGATGGCCTTGAGGCGCCGGCGCGCGTCGTCGGTGATGCTCACGAGCGGCGGGACGATCAGGTAGCAGAAGGCCTTCTTGTTGGAGCGCCCGACGCGGCCGCGCAGCTGGTGCAGGTCGCTCAGACCGAAGTTCTGCGCCTGGTTGATCAGGATCGTATTGGCGTTGGGGATGTCCAGGCCGTTCTCGATCAGGGTGGTGCAGAGCATCATGTCGTAGTCGCCGCGCATGAAGTCCAGCATCTTGGCTTCCAGCTCCTTGGCCTCCATCTGGCCGTGCGCCACGCAGATCTTCATGTCCGGGATCAGGCGGTGCAGGATGTCATGGATGGCCGGCAGTTCTTCGACTTTGTTGTGCAGGAAGAAGACCTGTCCGCCGCGGTTCAGCTCGTAGTTGATGATGCTCCGGATTTCCTTCTCGTCGAAGAGGATGATCTCCGTCTGCACCGGGATGCGGTTGGGCGGCGGGGTGTTGATGATGCTCAGGTCGCGGGCGCCCAGCAGCGAGAACTGCAGGGTGCGCGGGATCGGGGTGGCCGTGAGCGTGAGCGTGTCCACGGACGCCTTCAGCGTACGCAGTTTCTCCTTGGCGGCCACGCCGAATTTCTGTTCCTCGTCGATGATCAGCAGGCCCAGGTCCTTGAAGGCGAATTCCTTGCTCAGGATCTTGTGGGTGCCTATCAGGACGTCGATCTGCCCGGCGGCGAGGCGCTTCTTGATGTCGGCGATCTCCTTGGCCGTGCGCAGGCGGCTGACGTAATCGATGTTGCAAGGGAGGTCCTTCAGGCGGTTCTTGAACGTGTTGAAATGCTGCAGCGCGAGGATGGTGGTCGGGACGAGCACGGCCACCTGCTTGCTGTCGCAAACGGCCTTGAAGGCCGCCCGGACGGCGATTTCCGTCTTGCCGAAACCTACGTCGCCGCAGACCAGGCGGTCCATCGGACAGGTGTCCTCCATATCCCGCTTGACGGCTGCGGTGGCCGTCTCCTGGTCAGGCGTGTCCTCATACATGAAGGACGATTCCAGCTCTTCCTGCAGGTAGGTGTCGGCCGAGAAGGCGAAGCCCTTGGAGGCGCGCCGCTTGGCGTACAGCCGGATGAGGTCCTTGGCGATATCCTTGACCTTGGACTTGGCGTTGGATTTGAGGGTGGTCCAGGTCTTGGAGCCCAGCTTGTTGATGCGCGGAGGTTCTCCGTCCTTGGAGCGGAAACGGGAGATCTTGTGCAGGGCGTGCACGGACACGAACACCACGTCGCCGTCCTTGTAGGTGATCTTGACCACTTCGCGCATGCGGCCGAAGTCGTCGCGCATCCGGACCAGGCCGCCGAACACCCCCACGCCGTGGTCGATATGGACGACGTAGTCGCCGATGTTGAAGGAATTCAAGTCATTGACCGTCAGCTGCTCGCTCTTCTCCACCGTGCGCCGCAGGGCGACGCGGTGGAAGCGGTCGAAAATCTCGTGGTCGGAATAGCAGCAGACCTTGTCCTGGGCGTCGATGAAGCCGTTGTGGATGTTCTTGCCGGACACGAATTCCGGCAGCAGGCCGCCGTTCTGCGACAGGATGGAGCGGACGCGCTCCAGCTGCTGCTCCTTCTCGCCGTAGATCAGGACGCGGTAGCCGTTCTCCAGATGCTTGCGGATGTCTTCCGTCAGGAGTTCGAAATTCTTGTTGAAAGTCGGCTGCGGCGAGATCTGGAAATAGACGAAATCGTCGCCCGCATACGACAGGGGCGCGTCGATATACACGCGGCGGAACTTCTCGAGGGCCGGGAAGAAGGCCTCCCGGAAATACATATCCGAAGAGTCCAGCCAGAGGAGGCTGTCCTTCGGGAACAGGTCGGAAAGGGGCTGTCCCTGCACCTCTCCGCCGCCGACCACGTCGGAAATGATCTCGGCCGCCGGGACTTTGTCCCTGGATAGCTGCGTGTTGCAGTCGAAGGAATGGATGCTCTCGATCTCGTTGCCCCAGAAGGAGATACGGAACGGATAATTCTCCGAGAAGGAGAAGATGTCCACGATGGATCCGCGGATGGCGTACTGCCCCGGAGCGGAGACGAAGTCCACCTTCTCGAAACCGTTGGCGGAGAGCGTTTTAATAATTTCGGCATGGGAGATCTCCTGCCCCTCCTGGATGCGGAAAACGGCGTCCTTGATAGCCTGCGTGGTCGGAACTTCCTCCGCCAGCGCTTCCGGGTAGGTCACGATGACCAGCAGGTCCTTGCCGGCCTCCAGCAGTTTGCCGATGGCGGCGGTGCGCTGCACGCCGAGCGAAGACTTGTAGTTGCTCCGCTCCACGCTGCGTCCCGATTCGGGCAGAAAGAAAACCTTGTCGCCCTCGATCAGGTGGTACAGGTCGGCGGCGCAATATTCGGCCGCCTCCCGGTTGGGGAGCACCACCACGTGCACGCCTCTGTCCGCCACCTGCGACAGCACAAACCAGCGGGCGGACAAAAAGAGGCCGCGGCAGAATACTTCCCTTGCGGTTTTTATTCTGTCGCGCAGGCACTCCGAAGATTTTGAACTTATCAACATGCTCTGCCGAAAAGCGGTTGAAAACTATGTTGAAATCCTGTTTGCCGGGGCTTTCCGGCGGTGGAAAAAAATCATCTCCCGGTTTTCAACAGGAGAAAAAACAGCGTTTCAACAGACTTTTTAACCAGCTTCTATTCTTTTAAATATTTGATATATAATGGCTTTATTGAATTATGAACATTTCAACACACCATTATAAAACATCAAATTATCAAAATAAAAGAGTTATATTTGTATTCTGATTGTCAAGGCCCCTATGCAGGAATTCGACCCTCATAACGCAAACGACTGCAAAGATAAGGATTTGGACGGAATTATCCGGCCCCAGGAGCTGGAAGATTTCACCGGACAGGGTGAGATCGTATCCCGGCTCCGCGTCTATATCCAGGCAGCCAAGATGCGCGGCGAGTCGCTGGACCACACGCTTTTCCACGGCCCTCCGGGCCTGGGCAAGACGACGCTGGCGCACATCATCGCCAACGAGATGGGGGTCAACATGAAGATTACTTCCGGTCCCGTCCTGGACCGCCCCGGCGACCTGGCCGGCCTGCTCACTTCCCTGGAGGAGGGCGACGTGCTCTTCATCGACGAGATCCACCGTCTGGCTCCGGAGGTGGAGGAGTATCTCTACTCCGCGATGGAGGACTACGTGATCGACATCATGATCGACAAGGGCCCCGGCGCCCGGTCGGTGCGCATTTCCCTCAATCCCTTCACGCTCGTGGGCGCCACGACCCGCGCGGGCCTGCTGACGGCGCCGCTCCGGGCGCGTTTCGGCATCACCGAGGGGCTGGAATACTATGACACCGAGGATCTGGTGCGCATCGTCAAGCGCAGCGCAGGCATCCTCAAGGTGGAGATCGAGCCGGAGGCGGCGCAGGAGATTGCGCTCCGCAGCCGCGGCACGCCGCGTATCGCCAACTCGCTGCTGCGCCGCGTGCGCGACTTCGCGCAGGTGATGGGCGACGGTCACATCGACCTCAAGATCGCCCGCTACGCCCTGGACAAGCTCAACATCGACAAGCGCGGCCTGGACGCGATCGACAACAAGATCCTCCGGACCATCATCACCACCTTCAAGGGCGGCCCGGTCGGCGCCAACACGCTGGCCACGGCCATCGGCGAGGACCAGGGCACATTCGAAGAAGTTTATGAGCCTTTCCTGATCAAGGAAGGCTTCATCGTACGCACCCAGCGTGGCCGCGTGGCCACGGAACTCTCCTACAAGCACATGGGCTTGGATCCCTACGACAGCAACGCCGCCGGCTCGCTGTTCTGATGCAATGAAATAACAATAAATACAAACACCTAACAATGTCAGACAAGTTAAATTCCAAAATTCCTGCAGGACCCCTTGAGAGCAAATGGACCCGGCGCAAGTCGGAAATCCGTCTCGTGAGTCCCAACAACAAGAGAAAGCTTGAGATCATCGTGGTCGGTACCGGTCTCGGCGGCGCGTCTGCAGCCGCCTCCCTGGGCGAACTCGGCTACAATGTCAAGATTTTCTGCATCAGCGACAGTCCGCGCCGCGCGCACTCCATCGCTGCGCAGGGCGGTATCAACGCTGCCAAGAACTATCAGAATGACAACGACTCTGTCTACCGTCTGTTCTACGACACCATCAAGGGTGGCGACTACCGCGCCCGCGAGGCCAACGTCTACCGTCTGGCCGAGGTGAGCGCCGCCATCATCGACCAGTGCGTCGCGCAGGGCATTCCTTTCGCCCGTGAATACGGCGGATACCTCGCCAACCGCTCCTTCGGCGGCGTGCAGGTGAGCCGTACGTTCTATGCCCGCGGCCAAACCGGCCAGCAGCTCCTTCTGGGTGCTTACGCTTCCCTGAACAAGGAGATTGCCAACGGCAGCGTCAAGTCCTACCCGCGCCACGAGATGCTCGACTTGGTGATCGTGAACGGCCAGGCCAAGGGTATCATCGCCCGCAACCTCGTCACCGGCCAGCTGGAGCGCTTCGGCGCCCACGCCGTCGTGATCGCGACGGGCGGCTACGGCAATACCTATTTCCTCTCCACCAACGCCATGAACAGCAACGGCTCCGCCGCGATGCAGTGCTACCGCAAGGGCGCCTTCTTCGGCAACCCGTGCTTCGCGCAGATCCACCCGACCTGTATCCCGGTCCACGGCGACCAGCAGTGCAAGCTCACCCTGATGAGCGAGTCCCTGCGTAACGACGGCCGTATCTGGGTGCCCAAGAAGCTGGAGGACGTGGAGAAACTCCGCAAGCATGAGATCAAGGCCTCCCAGATCCCTGAGGAGGACCGCGACTACTATCTCGAGCGCCGCTATCCGGCCTTCGGCAACCTCGTCCCGCGCGACGTGGCTTCCCGTGCCGCCAAGGAGCGCTGCGACGCCGGCTTCGGCGTCAATGAGACCGGCAAGGCCGTCTACCTTGACTTTGCGGACGCCATCAAGCGCCTCGGCCACCAGCGCGTCGCCGAGCGTTACGGCAACCTCTTCGACATGTATGAGAAGATCACCGCGAGCTCCCCTTGGGAGGAGCCGATGATGATCTATCCCGCCATCCACTACACGATGGGCGGTATCTGGGTCGACTACGACCTGCAGACCACCATTCCGGGCCTTTACGCCATCGGTGAGGCCAACTTCTCCGACCACGGCGGCAACCGCCTCGGCGCTTCCGCGCTGATGCAGGGCCTCGCGGACGGTTATTTCGTGTTGCCGGTCACGATCGGCGACTATCTCTCCTACAAGTTTGCCGAGCCCAAGACGGATGTCAACACCAAGGAGTTCGACGATGCCGAGAAGGCCGTCCAGGCCCGTATCGACCGCCTTTTCTCCATCAAGGGCAAGCAGACCGTAGATTCCATCCACAAGCGCCTGGGCAACATCATGTGGGACTACGTGGGCATGGCCCGCGACGAGGCCGGCCTGAAGAAGGCCATCGCCGACATCAAGGCCCTCAAGAAGGAGTTCTACGAGGATGTCAATGTCCCCGGCAGCCAGTTTGAATTCAACCAGGAACTCGAGAAGGCCCTCCGCCTGGAGGATTTCTTCGACATCGGCGAACTGATGGCGCGCGACGCGCTCAACCGCTCCGAGTCCTGCGGCGGCCACTTCCGTGTGGAGAGCCAGACCGAGGAGGGCGAGGCCAAGCGCGACGATGCCAACTTCATGTACGTCTCCGCCTGGGAGTACAAGGGCGAAGACCAGGAGCCTGAACTCCACAAGGAGCCGCTCAAGTATGAGTTTATCGAGGTGAAAACGAGAAATTACAAAGACTAAGCGAGATGGAATTCAATCTGAAAATATGGCGTCAGAAGAACGCCAAGACCCCGGGTCATTTCGAGACCTACCATATTGCCGACATTGAGGAGGACGCCTCCTTCCTGGAGATGCTCGATATCCTCAATGAGCAGCTCATCCGCGAGGGTTGCGACCCTGTGGCGGTGGAGCGCGGCTGCCAGAGCAGCGGTCCCGTGTCGTTCGACCACGACTGCCGCGAGGGCATCTGTGGCGCCTGCGGCCTCTACATCGATGGCCGCGCCCACGGTCCGGACAACCACGTGACGACCTGCCAACTGTTCATGCGCCACTTCAAGGACGGCGCCACCATCACGGTGGAGCCCTGGCGCAGCGCCGGTTTCCCGATCATCAAGGACCTGGTGGTCAACCGCTCCGCGTTCGACCAGATCCTCCAGGCCGGCGGCTTCATCTCCGTGCGCACCGGTGCGGCGCAGGATGCCAACAACATCCTGATTCCGCACGACCGTGCCGAGGAGAGCATGGACGCGGCCGCCTGCGTCGGTTGCGGCGCCTGCGTCGCTACGTGTAAGAACGGCTCTGCGATGCTGTTTGTCGCGGCCCGCGTGAGCTCCCTTGCCCTGCTGCCGCAGGGCCGTCCGGAAGCCCACCGCCGCGCCAAGGCGATGGTCGCCAAGATGGACGAACTCGGTTTCGGCAACTGCACCAACACGCGTGCCTGTGAGCTGGAGTGCCCGAAGGGCATCAACGTCTCGCACATCGCCCGCCTGAACCGCGAGTTCCTCAAGGCGAAGTTCTCCGACTAAGCATCCATTCCGACGCGTTCGGAAATCATAAAAAAGAGCAGCACCGTCAAGTGCTGCTCTTTTTCGTTATTTAAAGGTCGATATTTACGCCGAAGACGATGCGCCGGGTAGATGGATAAGCACCCAGGTCATAACCCGGATTATCCCAGCTCAGATTGTATTCCGGATCGCTTCCCGGATACTTGGTGAACAGGAAGAAATTCTCCAGCGCAGCGGACAGCCGCACGTTCGTGTGCAGGCGGCGGATGGGCAGGCGATACTGCAGGCGGATCTGGTCGATCCGGAAGAAGGAGGCGTCGTGCAGCATCGCGGAGGAAGAATAGAACATGTCGTACCTCGTCAGGGAGGAAGGTTTGGGATATTTTCCTTTCCAGTTGGATCCGGACCAGCTCTCGGTCATATAATGCCGCGTGAGCATGTCGTGGTTTTCGTCGACACGACCGTACTCGACGGCCCGCATGATGGACTGGCCGAAGTTGCCGTGGGCAACGAGATTGAAGGTCCATCTGCGCCACTGCATGTCAAAGTGGACGCCGAGCGTCGCGGTCGGGAAGGGACCTTTTTCGAATAATTCCTGGTCGGTTCTGTTGTTGTTGGTGGTCTTGTAATGGGGATTTCCTTCGTAGTCTATGCCGATGTAGGGATACAGCATCTTCGTGCCGATCGGATGTCCGGTGCAAATTATCTGGTTCAGATCAATGAAATAGAGTTTTTCCGGATCGGACGGCAGGCACATGTTTTTATACAGCGCCGCATTCAGTCCGGCGGCAAAGATAAAGTCTCCGCTGCGTCCGGTCCAGTCTGCGGCGAAGGTCCAGCCCTGGTTGAGTATGTCAGGCATGATTCCGAAGCTGTCCCGTCCGGAGAACCAGGAAGCATTGAGGTTGAAGTTTCCCATTTGCAGGTCCGTACCTATCTCCAGTCGGGAAAACGGTTCCAGGACGTTCTCCTTTCCCACGAAGATGGGAAAGCTGTAGCTGTAGTATTGTTTGTGGTTGTCGGTGCCGGACCAGGCGGCGTTCCAACTCCATCCCGTCCACCAGCGCGGGAGGATTTTGCGCATGAACCGGGTCTGTCCCATCTTCCATGTGGCCTGCGCGGAAGGAACGTGGTAGGTAACTTTCTGTCCATTGTTATCGGCACGGAGCAGGTAGTAATTGAGGCCGAGCGTCAACAGGTGGGCGTAGTCGTAAGTGAGGCTGAGGTGACCGTCTCCCCAGGTGATCGGTTTTTCCGGTTTAAAACTCGAGAAGAAATAGTTGTACGGAAGATGATCCTGGTCTAAGTCTTTCACAAACTGCAAGTATTTGTCCTGGTAGTCTTTGATATCGAGGCCCACTACGGAGAAAGTCAATTCTTCAGGAACGACGGATTGTCCTCGCAGCAGCAGGTTCGCACTGAGTGTGTGGGAACCAAAACTGCGCTGATACTGTGTTTCAAGGTCGTATTGGAAATACTTCCAGTCTTTGATGGCGTAATCGCCATCGATCCATTCCTGGTTTTCTAATTCGATAAAGTTGTCTTCTGCGCGCTGGGCGCTGTATCCGGCGTGGGCGCGCACGGTCAGGCCGCTGACCGGGCGTACTTCCACCAGGGCGTTCCCCGTGAAGTCTTTGAACGTGCGTTCGCCTTCTTCGAGGTGTCGTTCGAAATATTGCAGTTCATTGTTACTATACCTAACCCCGAGGGGAAGGTTCAGCAAATAGCGGTGCATCGCGTTGGAGCGGGAAGCATCAGACTTTCCCAGCGTGGCAGAGACTTCCGCCCGGAGCCAACGCACGGGCTTGTATTCAATCCGTGCCGAGCCGCTGAAGCGTTGCTGTGCATCCAGACGGTCATTTGAGGGTCCGTCGTTGTCCAGAAAGTCGAACGTTGCGACGGCGCTGAATTTGTCGTTGTGTCGATACTGCAGGTCCAGATGATGGGTCTGGACGAAAGAGGTCTCGAACTGGGCGTTCTTGAGCGGGCTCATCCAGGCCGCTTCGTCTAATTCCGGGTAGTAGTGGAGCCAGTCCATCCACGTGAGCGGTTGCGGCTCCCAGGCCAGCTGCTGTAGGGCGCCGGTGAAGCCGTAGGAGGCGTGGAATCCGTTTCTGCCGGCAGATTTGGTCTTGACGACGATGGCTCCGTTCTTCGCGGCGGGTCCATAGAGGGCCATGGCCTTTGCGCCCGTGAGGAACTCGATGCCGTCAATGGAGTCCGGCGCCAGCGTATCCAGGTGCAGGACGCGCATGCCGTCCACGATGTAGACCGGTTGCTGGTTGTCGATGTGGTAGCCCTGGATGAATACGGACGGCGTCATGCCTGGAGCGCCCAGCGAGGAGGTCACGACGACGCCGGGCTGCTGCCCGGCATGGAGCGCCCTGACATCCGTAACAAACGGCTGTCCTGTCCGCAGGGTATCAGTTTCGTGGCCCGCTGCCTTTGCCTGGACGGCAGCGGTCAGCAGGAAGATGAAGAAGAGAAGTTTTCGCATAATAGATAGATTGATTGATAATTACGAAAGTTTTCCTTACCAGAGGAAATTGTTGAAGGGATATCGCCCGGCGTGGATCTCCGCGACCATCTTGTAGATGTCGTCCCGGAGCTTGTCGATGTTCTCCTTCTTGATGGCTGATATGAAGATGCAGGGAATCTTGCGGCCGTTGATCCACTTGGCCTTGACTTCGTCGAGCGAGAAGTTCTTCTCGGTCTTGGGTTCGAGCGAGAATTCGTCGTAGGGCTCGTAGGTGTAGGCGTCGGTCTTGTTGAAGACCACGTAGACGGGCTTGTCGGCGGCCGAAATGTCTTTCAATGTCTTGTCCACGACCTCCATCTGCTCTTCGTAGTCGGGGTGCGAGATGTCCACGACGTGCACGAGGATGTCGGCTTCGCGGACCTCGTCGAGCGTGCTCTTGAAGGCCTCGATGAGCTGCGTGGGCAGCTTGCGGATGAATCCGACGGTGTCGCTGAGCAGGAAGGGAACATTGCCGATGACGACCTTGCGGACGGTGGTGTCGAGGGTGGCGAAGAGCTTGTTCTCGGCGAAGACGTCCGACTTGGAGAGGAGATTCATCAGCGTGGATTTTCCTACATTGGTGTAGCCGACGAGCGAAAGGCGCACCAGCTGCCCGCGGTTGCTGCGCTGGGTGGCCATCTGCTTGTCGACCTTCTTGAGCTGCTCCTTGAGCTTGGAGATGCGCTCGCGCACGATGCGGCGGTCCACTTCGATCTGGGTCTCGCCCATGCCGCCGCGCGTGCCCATGCCGCCGCGCTGGCGCTCGAGGTGGGTCCACATGCCCGCGAGGCGGGGGAGCATGTAGTTGTAGTGCGCCAGCTCGACCTGTGTCTTGGCGTAGGCCGTCTGGGCACGTTGGGAGAAGATTTCGAGGATCAGGCTGGTCCGGTCGATGACGGCTGCGGTCGTGATGATTTTCTCGATGTTGCGCTGCTGCATGCCCGTCAGCTCATCGTCGAAGATGACGTAGTCGATGTGGTTCTCCTCGACATATTCCGCAATCTCCTTGAGCTTGCCGCTGCGGATGTAGGTGGCCTTGTCGGGACGGTCCACATGCTGGACGAACTGTCTGTCGCCCTTCGCGCCGGCCGTCTCTGCCAGGAACTGCAGTTCGTCCAGGTATTCGAGGATCTTGCGCTCGTCGTCGTCCTGCTTGACGATGCCCACGAAGACTGCTTTTTCTTCTCTCTGATTCTCCATATTCTTTCAGCTGAAAAAGGCCATCCGCGTACGGACGGCCTCTATAAAATTCTAGGTGCTTGCTTTGACTAGCGCAGCGTGAAGATCACGGGGAACTGGTAGGTGACCTTGACGGCGCGGTCGCGCTGTCTGCCCGGGGTCCACTTCGGGGAGCTCTGGACGACGCGGATGGCCTCCTTGTCGATGGAAGGGTCGACACCGCGGAGGAGCTTGACATTGGCAACCTTGCCGTCAGGCATCACGGTGAATTCCACCACCACGCGGCCGGACACGCCATTCTCCTTGGCAATCTCCGGGTACTCGAGGTGCTGGGACACCCAGGCGGAGAAGGTCTTGGCGTCACCGCCCTGGAACTTGGGCTTCTCCTCGACGAGGGCAAAAGGAATGGCTTCCTCTTCGACGACCTCTTCCTGCACGTCCTCGACGTAGTCCATGATCTCGACACCGAGGTTGGCGTCGTCCTCGAGATTGAGGATGTTGTCATCGACCTTGATGTTGTCGTCGACGATATCGATCTGGTCGGAAAGGATAGGCATCTTCGGCGCCTCGGGGGGCGGCGGAGGGGTATCCTGGATAATCGGGATGATCTCTTCCTCAATGAGGGCGGTGTCGTCCGCAGAGAGCGCCGCCTCTTTCTTCTCCGTGGTCTTGTGCTCGAAAGCGAAGATCGTCACGAGAAGGGCGAGAACCAAACCGATCTCAACGAACAGCAGTTTCTTGTTGTTCAGATCAGCCTTGGGTGTTTTCTTGACTTCCATATTTGTGGTTACATTAAATAATCCATTCGAGTCTCAAAGATAGAAATATTTCTTTTCAAAACCAATTTTTTAATATAATAGATGTAAATTTGCCGAAAAGAAACGCCGATATGATACGCTATTTCCAGGAGGATATCCGCTTCGACCTGAAGCAGAAAATGCAGAATAACCGCTGGCTCAAAATGGTTGCGGGGAGCGAGATGCGCCGCCTCGGCGCGATCAACATCATCTTCTGCTCCGACCGCTATATCCTGGATGTCAACATGAAATATCTCCAGCACGACTACTTCACGGACATCATCACCTTTGATTATTGCGAGAAGGACGTCCTGTCGGGCGACCTGTTCATCAGCATCGATTCGGTGCGTGAGAACGCGCTTTTCTACGGGACGGAGTTCGAGAACGAACTCAACCGCGTGATGGTGCACGGCCTGCTCCACCTGATCGGCTATGACGACCACACGGAGGAGGACATCGCCGAGATGCGCCGGAAGGAGAACTACTATCTGGACATGAAAGCCGCGCTGTGATGGAGAAGGTCTATGACATCATCGTCGTAGGGGGCGGGCACGCAGGCTGCGAGGCCGCGATGGCCGCCGCCACCCTCGGCTCGTCCGTCCTGCTCGTGACGATGGACATGCTCGGCTTCGCCAAGATGTCCTGCAACCCGGCGGTGGGCGGAATCGCCAAGGGACAGATCGTCCGGGAGATCGACGCGCTCGGCGGATGGACCGGCGTGGTCACTGACCGGTCGACCCTCCAGTTCCGGATGCTGAACCGCTCGAAGGGGCCGGCGATGTGGAGTCCGCGCGCCCAATGCGATAAAATCCAGTTTTCGCTGCATTGGCGCGAAATCCTCGAAAGTGCCTGTAAATTAGACATTTACGCGGATTCCGCGACCGCTTTTCTCTTTGAGAATTCAAAAATCTGCGGCGTCCGTACAAATACGGGGGCGATTTTCAAGTCTCGCGCGGTTATCCTGACCGCCGGGACCTTCCTGGCGGGCAAGCTTTTCATCGGTCGCCACCAGATGGAAGGCGGCCGCATCGGCGAGCCCGCTTCTTACGGACTGACGGAGCAGCTCGTCGAGCGCGGGCTCACGACCGACCGGATGAAGACGGGGACGCCTCCCCGGATCGACATCTCGTCCGTCGACACGGACAAGCTCCCGATCCAGCTCGGCGACCCCGACCCGGCGCGCTTTTCCTTCCTGTCCGAGCCTTCGGCCGTCCAGGACGGTCGCGCCCCGCAGATGCCGTGCTTCATCCTGCACACGAACGAGAAGGTCCACGAGATCCTGCGGACCGGCTTTGGCGACTCTCCGCTCTTCACCGGCCTGATCCACGGCAGGGGACCGCGCTACTGTCCGAGCATCGAGGACAAGCTGCGCGTCTTCCCGGACAATCCGGCGCACCAGCTTTTCCTGGAGCCGGAGGGCCGCCATACCAACGAATACTACCTCCAGGGATTCTCTTCTTCGCTTCCGCTGCAGGTGCAGCTGGATGCCTTGCATGCCATCGCGGGGCTGGAGAATGTCAAGATCTTCCGCCCGGCCTATGCCGTCGAATACGACTTCTTCGACCCGACGCAGCTGCGTCCGTCCCTCGAGTCCCGGCTTGTCGAAAACCTCTTCCTGGCCGGCCAGGTCAATGGAACGACCGGCTATGAGGAAGCGGCCGCGCAGGGGATTGTGGCGGGTATCAATGCCCACCGGAAGGTCCGGGAGCTGGATCCGTTCATCCTGCGCCGCGACAAGTCCTATATCGGCGTGCTGATCGACGACCTCGTGACGAAGGGCGTCGACGAGCCGTACCGGATGTTCACCTCTCGCGCGGAGTACCGCATCCTGCTCCGTCAGGACAATGCGGACCAGCGCCTGACGCCGCTCGCGCACGAAATCGGCCTTGCCGATGAGGCGCGCTACGCGGCGACGATGGAGAAGTACGAGCGCGTGGAAGAGCTGAAATCTTATTGCGAAAGCAAGAATCTGACCGCCAGGCAGGCGAATCCTTATCTGGAATCTGTGGGCTCCAGCCCGATTTCAGAGTCCAAGAAAATCGCGGATCTGGCCACGCGGCCGGAGGTTTCTCTTGGGGAACTCCTGCAACTTGTTCCACGTGGAACTTATCAACAGGATGTTGTTGAAAACGTAGAAATCTCTCTTCGATACAAAGGATATATCGACCGCGAACTGCTGATGGCGGAGAAAATCCGCCGGCTCGAGGATCTCAAGATTCCGGAGGATTTCGACTTCGAGCGCGTCGCGGGATTGACGATAGAATGCCGACAGAAGCTGAAAAAATATCGTCCGCTGACGATTGCCCAGGCTTCTCGCATCTCTGGGGTCTCGCCAGCGGACATATCCGTGCTGCTCGTGTATTTCGGGCGCTAAATCTCGCTCTAGAGCCGCTGCAAGGCGGCTTTTATGATTTCTTCCACCGACGCGGAAGGGTTCTGCTTGAGGATGGCCTGGACGGCCTTGCTGATGTTCGGCTTGGAGAATCCGAGCATCTGGAGCGCTGTGGAAGCCTCTTCGGCCGCCGCGCCGGAGTCGGTCTTGAACAGCATTTCCGTGCTGGCTCCGTCGCCCTTGACGATCTTGTCTTTCAGCTCGAGCACCATCCGCTGGGCGGTCTTGAGGCCGATGCCCTTGACGCCCTTGAGGCGGTTGACGTCCTCGCTCAGGATGGCGTTGCGCAACTCGTCCGGCGAGAGGGAAGAGAGGACCATGCGCGCGGAGGCGGCGCCCATGCCGGACACGCTCGTGATCTGGCGGAAGAGCTCGCGCTCCGCCGTCGTGGCGAAACCGTAGTCGACCGTGATGCCGTCGCGCGGGTTGATCTGGCTCTGCATGTAGAGCGTGGCCTCGGATTTGCCGTTGAGTGCGTCGTAGGTCTGCAGGGAGATTTCGGAGGCGTATCCGATGCCCTGATTGTCGATCACCGCCATCGTAGGGGTCAGTGTGACAAGCTTTCCTGAGATGTAATCTATCATATCACAAAAATAATGTTTATTTTTGCATTTCTCTATGATGCAAGTCGAAAATATACGTCAGGAATTCCCCGCCCTCGCGGAGTCCGTATACGGCAAACCGCTTGTCTATCTGGACAATGCGGCTACGTCCGAACGGCCCCGCAGCGTCATCCGCAAGTGGACGGAGATGTCCGAGAAATACAACGCCAACCTGCACCGCGCCGTCCATCGGACCGCGGCGCTCGCCACGGAAGAATACGAGGCCACACGGGATGCCGTGCGGGCTTATCTTAATGCTGAATTCCGTGAGGAGATCATCTTCACGGCCGGCACCACGGCGTCCATCAACCTCGTCGCCTTCAGCTTCGGGGAGGCCTTCGTGCATGCCGGTGATGAGATCCTGGTCTGCGAATCGGAGCACCATTCCGACATCGTGCCCTGGCAGCTCCTGTGCGAGCGCAAGGGCGCGACGCTCAAGGTGCTGCCCGTGGACGATTCCGGGCACCTCCGCCTGGACCTCCTGCCGGAGCTGCTGACGGAGCGCACGCGCCTGGCGTGCGTCGCGCACGTGTCCAACGTCCTGGGCCTCGTGAATCCCGTTAAGGATATCGTAAGTATCTGTCATTCAAAGGGTTGTGCGGTCCTTGTGGACGGCGCGCAGGGCATTGTCCACCAGCGCGTGGACGTCCGCGACCTGGGGTGCGATTTCTATGCGTTCTCGGGCCACAAGGTCTACGCCGCGCCCGGGACGGGCGTGCTCTACGGCCGCCGCGAACTGCTGGAGCAGATGCCGCCCTACATGGGTGGCGGCGAGATGATCGGGACGGTCCGCTGGACCGGCTCGACCTGGGCGCCGCTGCCGCAGAAGTTCGAGGCGGGCACGCAGAACATCGCCGGCACGCCGACGCTCCGCCCTGCGCTGGAGATGGCGGAGGCGATGCGCGACCCGGCCGTGGAAGCGGAGCAGGAACGCATTAAATCGTTTATGCTGAATGCGTTGCAGAATGATTCCCGGATCCGCCTGTATGGCGTTCCCGCGACGCAGGAGGAGAAGATTCCCCTCTTTTCGTTCTCCGTGGAACATTGTCACCACGAGGACCTGGCGCTGATCCTGGACAAGATGGGAATTGCCGTCCGCTCCGGGCAGATGTGCGCGGAGCCGCTGATGGACCGCTTCGGCGAGACCGGGATGGTGCGGGTGTCGTTTGCCTCGTACAACACCCTCCGCGAGGCGGAATATTTCATGGAATCGCTCGACCGGGCGATCAAAATGCTGGAAGGATGAAATCACTGAAAGAAGCACAGGCCGACGTCATCGACGATTTCTCGATGTATGACGAGTGGCTGGACAAGTATGAATATCTGATTGACCTGGGGCGCCGCCTGGAGGCTTTCCCGGAGGAACTGAAGACCGAAGACCGCCTCATCAAGGGCTGCCAGTCGCGCGTGTGGCTGGACGCCGTGGTGGAGGACGGGAAGCTATATTTCCGCGCCGACAGCGACGCCATCATCACCAAGGGGATCATCTCCTTGCTGATCGGCGTCTATTCCGGCCGGACGGCCCGCGAGATCGCGGAGGACGATTTCTCGTTCGTGGACCAGCTGGGGCTGCGCGAGAACCTCTCCCCGACGCGCGCCAACGGCCTCGCCTCGATGATCGCCACAATCCGTCAGATGGCACAAAATCACGTGTAGAATGGCACAGGAAGAAGTTTTGACCCCACAGGACGTGAAAGAGCTGGCGCCGCTCTACGAAGACGTGGTGCTGGCGCTCAAGCAAGTCTATGACCCGGAAATACCGGTGAATATCTACGACCTCGGGCTCGTCTACGAGCTGCATATCAACAAGGACCGCGAAGTCTCCATCCAGATGACCTTCACGGCCCCGAACTGCCCGATGGCGGACGAAGTGCTCGCTGAGGTGCAGCGCAGCGTCGAGGACGTCCCGGGCATCAAGAGCTGCAAGATCGACCTCGTGTTCGAGCCGGTCTGGGACCAGAGCATGCTCTCCGACGAGGCCCGCGTGGCGCTCGGCTGGGACCCCGAATTCTAGGCGCAGGCGATGAAGGCCGTTGACGTATATTTTTCCCTCGGTTCCAACCAGGGCGACCGGCAGGCGCTCCTCGACGAGGCGCTGCGCCGCCTGGACGCCGCCATCGGGCGGCCCTACGCGGCCCTTTCCTCCGTCTTCGAGACGCCCGCCTGGGGTTTTGACGGCCCGGCTTTCCTTAATTGCGTCGTCCGCTACCGCACCGCCCGTCGGCCGCACACGCTGCTGCGCATCTGCAAGCGCATCGAGCGGGCGATGGGGCGCCGCGAGACGCTGGAATACGACGCCGAAGGCCGCCGGATCTATCACGACCGCCCCATCGACATCGACATCCTGCTCTACGGCGACGAGCATGTGGACACCCCGGAGCTGCAGATCCCGCACCCCCTGATGCAGCAGCGCGACTTCATTATGCGGCCCCTGAATGAGATTTTTGCGCAGAAATGACTATCTTTGTGCGACTTCTGAATAATAGTTAGAAAATAAGATATGACACAAGACGAACTGTTCAAAGTACTCGTGGCACATTGCAAGGAGTACGGTTTCATTTTCCCTTCCAGCGAGATTTATGACGGCCTGGCCGCCGTCTACGACTACGGCCAGATGGGCGTCGAGCTGAAGAACAACATCAAGCAGTACTGGTGGAACGCGATGACCCGCCTCAACGAGAACATCGTGGGCATCGACTCCTGCATTTTCATGCATCCCCGCATCTGGGAGGCCTCCGGCCACGTGAGCGCCTTCAACGACCCCCTCATCGACAACAAGGACTCCAAGAAGCGCTACCGCGCCGACGTACTGATCGAGGATTTCCTCGGCAAGATCGAGGAGAAGATCAACAAGGAGGTCGAGAAGGGCCGCAAGAAATTCGGCGACAGCTTCGACGAGGCGCAGTTCCGCGCCACCAACCCCAACGTCCAGCGCGAGCAGGCCAAGTGGGATGAGGTCCACAACCGCTACGTGGCCGCCGAGCAGGCGTCCGACTTCGCGGAATACCGCCAGATCATCATCGACAACAACATCGTGTGCCCGATCAGCGGCACCTGCAACTGGACCGACGTCCGCCAGTTCAACCTGATGTTCAGCACCTCGATGGGCAGCACCGCCGACGGCGCCAACACCATCTACCTGCGTCCGGAGACGGCCCAGGGCATCTTCGTGAACTACCTGAACGTCCAGAAGACCGGCCGCATGAAGATTCCTTTCGGCATCGCCCAGATCGGCAAGGCCTTCCGCAACGAGATCGTCGCCCGCCAGTTCATCTTCCGCATGCGCGAATTCGAGCAGATGGAGATGCAGTTCTTCATCAAGCCGGGCACGGAGCTCGACTGGTTCAAGAAGTGGAAGGAGAACCGCATGAAATGGCATGTCAACATCGGCATGGGCGCCGAGAACTACCGCTTCCACGACCATGAGAAGCTGGCCCACTACGCCAACGCCGCCACCGACATCGAGTTCAATTTCCCCTTCGGCTTCAAGGAGCTCGAAGGCATCCACAGCCGCACCAACTTCGACCTGGGCAACCACCAGAAGTTCTCCGGCAAGAAGATCGAATACTTCGACCCTGAGGAGAACGCCTCCTACACCCCGTATGTGGTGGAGACGTCCATCGGCGTGGACCGTATGGTCCTCGCGGTCCTGTCCCATTCCTTCCACGAGGAGAAGCTGGACAACGGCGAGACCCGCGTCGTGCTGAGCATCCCCGCTCCGCTCGCCCCGGTCAAGGCCGCGGTCCTGCCGCTCGTCAAGAAGGACGGCCTGCCTGAGCTCGCCCAGGAGGTCATGGACCTGCTCAAATACGATTTCAACTGCCAGTACGAGGAGAAAGACAGCATCGGCAAGCGCTATCGCCGCCAGGATGCCATCGGCACCCCGTTCTGCATCACCGTCGACCACGAGTCGCTCAACGACCGCTGCGTCACCGTGCGCGACCGCGACACGATGGAGCAGACGCGCGTGCCCATCGCGGAGCTGCGCGCCATGATCGACGCCAAGGTCAACCTGAATAACCTTCTCCGCAACCTGTAATGGCGCAGACCTTCACGGAACTGGGCCGGATCGAGGCGGTCCGCCAACTTTTCGAGGGGACGGGATACCGCCCCTTCGAGGAGCCGCTCTGGTTCGAGGCCCGGCCGCAGGAATGCATCACGACGGCGTCCGCGCTGCTGCTGGAGGGCATCGATTTCGACCTGGTGTACTTTCCGCTGCAGCACCTCGGCCGCAAGGCCGTGCTGCGCGCGACGGGCGAGCTTTATGCCGTCCTGGCGCGTCCGGAGACGCTCGCCGTCCAGCTGGGCGTGTCCGCCAAGCTGGATTTCCCGCAGGTGCAGGAGCTCTGGAGCGGCATCGTGGCCGCGGCCAAAGAGCACGGCTACAAGCGTCTCTGCCTGGAACTGCAGCCGTCGCGCAACGGCCTGACCGTCGCGCTGTCGGCCACCGGCCGCCACAGCGCCGCCGTCTCGGCCGCCCGCCCCAAGGCGCAGTCCAAGGACCTCATCTGCGTGTCCGGCGCGCTGGGCGCCGCTTTCCTCGGCCTGCAGGTGCTCGAGCGCGAGCGCCTCAAGTTCGAGCAGGGCGGCAACGACCCCAAGGTGCTGGAGCAGTACAAGATGCTCGTCGGGTCCTATCTGCGGCCCGAACTGGGCGCGGGGACGGTCGCGCAGCTCGAGGAGAGCGGCGTCACGCCCTCGCAGGGCTATTTCGTGACGCGCGGCCTCGCCGACGCCCTGCTGCGCCTGCGGCGCGACACGGGCCTCGGCGCCAAGGTCTATGCCGACAAGATTCCCTTCGAGGGCGGCAGCTTCGCCCTCGGCAAGGAGCTCGACATCGACCCCGTGTCCGCGGCGATGAACGGCGGCGAAGACTACCGCCTGCTCTACACCGTACCCATCGCGCAGTTCGAGCGGTTCCGCAAGGACTTCCAGGCCTTCGACATCATCGGCCACCTGGCGCAGCCCGAGGCCGGCGCCGTGCTGGTGTCGCCGGACGGTCTGGAGCACCCCGTTTCCGCACAAGGATGGACATCACTTAATACCGAATAAGTTATGAAAAAGATTGTTGTGATTCTCAGCTCGCTGGTGCTGTTTGCATCCGCAGCCGGTGCCCAGAACATCCTGGGCGGCCTCATCAAATCCGTCGCCGGCGACAAGGCCGGCGAAGCCATCGGCAACGTCCTTTCGAGCGTTGTGGGCAGTTCGGTCGACCTGACCGGCGACTGGACCTACGGCGGCGTCGGCGCTGCCGTCAAGAGCGACAACATTCTCAGCACGGTGGCCGGCAATGCCGCCATCAGCACCATCGAAAGCAAGGCTGACGGGATCCTCGCCAAGGCGGGCATCTCCGCCGGCGCCGCCACGTTCTCCTTCAACCAGGACGGCACCTTCTCCTTCAAGGCCGGCCGCCTGCCCGCCATCAAGGGCACGTACGTGCAGGATGGCAGCAAGGTCTCGCTGAAGTTCGGCAAGGTCCTTTCGTTCCTTTCGCTGGACGGCACCGTGAGCGCCACGACTGACGGCTGCAAGGTCCTCTTCAACGGCGAGAAATTCATGTCTTTCGCCCAGAAGCTGGTCGAGTACGCCAAGAAGATTTCCACCAGCCAGGGTGTCGCCACCGTCGGCAACCTCCTGTCCACCGCCAAGAGCGTGGATGCCGGCTTCAAGCTCGTCAGATAGGTTTTCCGGCGTCAGCGCCGAATGTTCGAAAAACGGCTTCCGATGCACCTCGGAAGCCGTTTTTGATTTTTGCTGTTTTCTGATTCCGAAACGGAATTTTCCGAATCGTCAACGCGTGCGGACCCGGCTCTTCGGCACGTTGAAGCCGCTCAGGACGAGCTCCGGACGCCCTGCGCAGTCTTCCTTGCGGACCCGGACGGTGGCGGTGCGCCGCTCGCCGGGCATCAGGAAGAAGTAGTTGTCGGAGTAGAGCACCGGCAGCACCAGGTCGTCCGTCTTCGGGTCCACGGCCTTGAGCCGGACCATCAGGGCCGGCGTGGCCGTGTCGTTGGCCAGCGTCACGTCGAAGCGGTAGGCGTCCGCGTCGTCCGTGCGCCGGGCCGTGGCCTTCAGCGGCGCCTGCCCGAGCTGCCGCAGCGCCCGGAGGTTGCCCTCCTCGCGGCCGCGCCAGTAGAAGTTTTCGGAAACGGCCTGCCCGTCGGCGTCCGTGAGCGCCAGCTGCACGAAATAGACCTCGGAGAGCGACTCCGGATACTCCAGCGGGAAGCAGGAGACCGTCGCGTCCTCGGGAATGTCCAGCGTGCACTGCCGGCTCCATGCCTCGCTGCCGTCCAGGTTGAGCAGGCGTGCGCTCGCCGTGAGGCCGGTGCGGCCGCCCGCATGGTAGTTGACGGCTTCGACCATGCCGGAGACCGGGTTCCACTGGATGTGGAGCGGCTCGCAGGCTTTCTTGCAGCCGAAGTAGGCCGCCGTCGGCTCGAGATAGTAGTCGTAGGTCTGCCAGACCAGCGAAGGCCAGGCCGGGTGGCTCATCCACAGCAGCATGCCGCGGCGGTGCTCGCTCCGGCTCTCGAAGATGGCGCGGTAGCCGTCGTAGGCGATCCATTGCGAGAGCTCCGCAAATTCCTGAGCGTCAGCGGGTTCGCCGAATGCCTGGGCGAGCATTGCGTTGAAGCTCTCCGCCGCCTGGGCCGAGGAGGCGTCCGGAATGCCGCCGAGCGTGTAGTCGTGCAGTCCGTACAGGTCGTTGGGATGGGCGGCCGTGCTGACCGGCTCCACGCGGTCTTCGCCGAAGGCGCGCACGAGGTTCTCGTAGTTCATGACGGTCGGCATTCCGCGCTCGCTGTGCATCTTGTCGTGGCCGTACAGGCGGAAATAGTTCCGGGTCGGCATGGCCCGGTAGGGACCGCCGCCGCTCACCGTGCCGGCCGCGGAATTCGGGATGTAGTACAGGCCCGGATGCTCGCGCGCGACCATCTCCCGCAGGAAGGTGTCGATCTCCGCCGGCGGGTTGCCTTCGTTGCGGCCCACATAAATGGCGATTGAGGGGTGGTTGCGGATCCGCCGGACATACTCCCCGGCAATCTCGTTGAAGCGCCTGGAATCGGCCGGATTTGGCCCGTCATAGGGGTTGGCGAGCCAGAAGTCCTGCCAGACCATCACGCCATGGCGGTCGCAGGCCTCGTAGAACTCCTTGTCGGCCGTCATTCCGACCCAGTTGCGGATCATCGTGAAGTTCATGTCCGCGTGGTAGCCCACCGCGGCGTCGTACTCGCGCCCGCGGTATTTGAGCAGCAGCTCCGGGAAGCCCCAGTTGCCGCCGAAGCCGATGAAGCGGCGCCCGTTGACATAGAGGCTGAGGCGCTCGTTCCGGGCCCCGGGGAAGAAGGCCCAGGGCGAGGCGACGGTGGGCTCGTACCCGTCGACCGAGAAGGTCATCTGGCGCACGCCGCTCCGGAAGCGGACCTCGTCGGAAGTCTGCCCGTCGACGACGAAGGCGAGGCGCACGTCGTAGAGCGCCTGTTCGCCGTAGCCTTTCGGCCACCAGAGGCGCGGATGGTCGAGCCGCAGGGCCGGGATCTCCGCCGGCGAGAGCGCGACACGCTGCGTTTCGCCTGCGGCGAGCTCGCGCGCCACCGCGAAACTGACCTCGCCGAACGAGCCTTCCAGGACGCCCGAGACGGGCCGGTCCGAGCGGTTGACCAGGGTCACGGACGCAAACACGCTGGCGGAAGTCGTGTCCGGCAGCGGCAGCTCGGTCCGCACGAACGGGTCGGCCAGGCTGACGCCGCCCTTGTAGGCCAGGTAGACGTCGTCCCAGATGCCGATGTCACGGCCGCGCACGGTCGGGATCCAGTCCCAGCCGATGGTCGCGTGCATCGTGGGGTTGTCTGCGCCCACCACGCCGCCGTTCTTGTCGGTGCTCCAGGCGGTCTGCTCCTTGATGGCGCCGTAATGCGCGTTCTGGTGGATCAGCACCGCGAGGTCGTTGCGGCCTTCGCGCAGGATGCCGGTCACGTCGAATTCGGCTTCACGGAATGCGCCCTCGATGCGGCCGAGCGCCTGCCCGTTCAGGAAGACGTCCGCCTCCCAGTTGATGCCGTCGAAATGGAGATACTGCCGCTCGGAGTCGAGGTGCGCGTCGAACGTGTCGCGATACCAGAAGGGCGAGCGGAAATAAGAGTCGGACGCGAACAGCTGGTTGTCGGCGAAATTGGGGTCCGGCACGGCGCCGTCGTCCACGTAGCTGCCGAACACCGTGCCCGGCACGGTCGCGACCAGCCAGGCGCTGTCGTCGAAGTCCGGGGCGGAGATGCGCTCGCCCGTCGCCGCCGTCTCGGAAGCGCGGACAAGCCGCCAGGCGCCGCCGGAGAGGTCCTGGCGCGCTCCGTCGCGGCGGGCGGCCGCTTTCGGCGCCACCGCCGCGCCCCCGCGCCCGAACACCTCGAGCTCGGCGAGCTCCAGCGGCGCTCCGTCCGCCGACCCGTCAAAGTCGACGCGCACGAAACGCCCGCGGGCGGGGCGCTCCAGCCAGAGCGTCCCGAACTCCTCCGGGCTGCCGGCCTGCGCCACTTCCGTCCATGCACGTCCGTCGTCGGAGACGGAAACGCGGCCGGAAGCCGCCGGGTGCAGCCAGTGCAGGACCAGCTTGTCGAAGGACGCCTCGTGGCCCAGGTCCACGCTGACCCATTCCTGCTGCGCGCCGGCGCTGCGCCAGGCGCTTGCGAAATGCGTGCTCGGGAGCACGTCAAGCAGTTGGCCGTCCTGATAGAAATTGACCGTGTGGAGGTTGGCCTCCGTGGCGTCCGCCAGCGAGAATTCCAGGCGGAAATGCCCGTAGGTGCCTTTCGGCGCCAGGTCGAGCGTGGTAGCGAGCACGCATTCGGCCGGGTTGCCGAAAGGCTGGTCCGTACGGGTAAGCAGACGTCTGCCGCGCGCCAGGACGGTCCATTCCGTCCCGTCCGCCGAGCCCAGGACCGTCACCGTCCCGTCGGCGCGCCTGCCTTTCGGCACCGTCGCGCCGCCCAGGATCTCGATGCGGTCGGCCGTCACCGGCACGCCCGCGAACGTCATCTCCACCGTCGGTGCGGCCGGGTCGAGCGCGATGCGCGAATCCGGCTTGCCGTCGATGAGCCGCTCGCGGAACTTGCGGTCCACGGGCTGCCCGCCCGCCTGCAGGTCCACATAGCTGAGCGGCCCCTCGCAGAGGATGCCGTCCGTGAGCAGCTGGGCGGTCAGGTTGTAGTCATAGCTGGAGGAATGGAACGCGGCCCGGTGGAGCGCCAGGTTGCGGTAGCTGTCGTCCCCCCGGACGACGGTGCCCGCCGCCGCCTCGTCCGGATCGCCCGGATACACGCCGATGCCCCGGGTCCGGCGCGCCTGCTCCTGAGAGCAGGCCGCCAGCGTCCCGGCGAGCACGCAGCACAACAAGAAAGCAGCTCGTCTCATAGCATGCTAATGAATGTCCTTGATGTCTTCGTAGAAGAGATAATGCGGGTCGGCTTTCAGCGCCCGGAGCAGGTCGTCCGGCTTGGGCATGCGCAGGAAGGCCTCGTAGCGTGCACGCTCCTCGGCCGTCATCTTCTTGAGCTGTTTGGCGGTCGGCGCCTTGAACTGCGGCATCGGATGGCGCGGCGGCGCGTTGCGCCAGGTCAGCAGGTAGCTGCACTTGTAGTCCGCCAGCACGCGCTGGAGGCCGTCGCTGAGCGGGCCGCACTCGCTGAGCGCGAACAGTTTGCCGCGCTGGCCGGCCATCTCCGACAGGAAGTCGAAGGCGTTCTTGACGTTGCGCTCGAACTCCGCGCCTGAGCCGTACCAGTCGATCGACAGGAAGTCGCAATAGGCGTCGCCCGGATAGCCGCGCAGGAAGTCCTCGCGGGAGTAGACCTTGTCGGTGTTGTACATGAAGAGGATGTTGTGCAGGCCCCGGCCGCGCAGGTAATCGACCGTGTAGCGGAACAGGGCGGCATATTCCTCGTCATAGCAGCGGTCGCGGCCCCACCAGAAGAAGCTGCCCGAATGCTCGTGGTACGGGCGGAACAGGAAGGGGATGAGCTTGCCCTCGCTGTCGCGCCAGCTGAGGAAGAACTTGGCCAGGCGGTCCAGCCAGCTGTTGAACAGCGCGTGGTTCTCGCCGCCCGGCAGCACGCTGCGCACGGCGTTGAGCCCGTCGGCGGAGAGCATCTCCACCTCCCAGGCGGACCCGGCGCCGTTCGGCTCCTTGATGCCCGGCCACTGCGAGGTGATCGGATTGACCACGTGCCAGCTGACCGTCAGGATGCCGTCGCGCTCGTAGAACCATTTCGCCATCTTGCGGATCTGGGCGAAGGACACGGAGTCGAGGCTCCGGTCGAATCCGAGCTCCAGCTCGCCGAGTTCGCAGCCGGCGATGGCCGGGAAGTCGCCCGTGGCGGACCGGGTGTCGGAATTGCCTTCGACCTCGAACCAGGTGTGGCCGGTCAGCAGGTCGTCCTGGTGGCCGTACATGATGCCTTTCTGGCGGATCTTGTCGAGCCGCTCGAGCAACTGCCGCGCTTCGGGCGTCGCTTCCGGGTCGGAGGGCTGGATGCTCTGCGCGCGGAGGCCGAAGGCGGCGCCGGCGCAAAGAAGGAGGGTAAGGAAGATTTTTTTCATACGGGATATACGGTTAACGGTTGTGGAAATCTATTGTACAAAGATACTTACGAAGCTCTCGGCCGGCATCTCGACGGCCACGCAGCCGTCCCGGACCGGCAGGCTCCGGGCCTCGGCGTGCTGCCGGGCGTTGGTCACCAGCACGGTGGCCGTCTGCGCCCCGGCGGGCAGGCCGGAGATCTCCGCCGTGCAGGCGGCGGCGTTGTTGACGACATGTACGGCGCCCTGTCCGCGCGCTGTGTTGGCAAAGGCGGCCACGTTGACGTTGTCCTTGTCGCAGGCTGCCGGGATGGCGAACGCGTCCGCGGGCGTCAGCGCGAGCTGGCGGATGTTCCAGAAGCGCTGGGTCGGCCGGAGCGGCCCCTCGGAGCCGTAGATGCCGTCGCCCCACAGGAGCGAATAGTCGGAAGTCAGCTGCCACTGCAGGATGCTGAGCGGCTGGCAGATGGCGCACAGGCGCGTGTAGAGGTTGATTTCGTAGAGCGCGAAGGTGGTCTCGTTGAAGATGCCGGGATACTGATGCGCCGCGGCGTCCGTGCTGCCTTCGCCCACGATCAGCGGCACGTTGATCTCGCGGGCGGCCGCCGCCCATTTCTGCAGCGTGGCGTCGTCGCAGCCGCGCCAGGAATGGAAGGAGATGGCGCCCACATAGCGGCGCGCTTCCGGGTCGCGGAGCGTCGGCACGATGAAGTCGAAGGTGGTCGCGTCCGAATTGTCGCCCAGCAGCATCAGGGTCTTGAGGCCCTGCGCGGCCAGGTAGGCGCCGAATCCCTTGATGAAGGCGCAGTGCTCCGCGGGCGTGTGGACGACGTCGATGCCGAGGTCGGACTCGTTGAACGAGAAATAGTCCGCCTCCACGCCGTATTCATCGCGCAGGAAGAGCAGATACTCCGCCAGGGAGGCGTAGATGCGATCCGTCTCCTCCTCCTTGAGGGAGAAGGCGTACGCGGAGCCGTCGGAGCGCGTCGTGACCGTGCCCGCCCACATCGGCGGGAACCAGCAGCTCACGATCACGGGCATGCCGACCGCCTTGAGGCGGCGGGCCATCTCGGCGCTGCGCCGCACGTGGTCCTCGGGCTTGCCGCCGAAGCCGCGGAAGGCGGGATTCTCCGTCTCCGGATGCCTGTAGCGGTCCCACTGCGACCAGGGCATCTCCACGCGCCCGAAAGCGACGCGCAGGTTGCGCAGGCAGTAGTCGATCACGGCCGGGTCCTTCTGGACGTTCTGCAGGCGGAAATTGCCGCCGAATCCGGCAAAGACGCGGCCGGGGTGCGCGTAGTCCAGCGCGATGCGGGCCGGCTCGTGGTGCTGCACGCCGGAGACCTTCATCACGGCGGAGAACGCCGCCTCGGCGCCCTCCGTCAGGCGCGGCAGGAAGGTGACATAGAGCACCTTGTCGCCGTTCTCCTCGCGGACCTGCGTCTTGACGGGCCGGTTGAATTCGAGGCTGATCTGGCGCTCGGGCGCGCTGACGACGACCTTGCGGCCGGACGTCCTGATCCGCGCGGCGGCATAATATTTCGGGCCGAAGGCCATGCAGAAATAGGCGCCGCCCTCGCCCGCCTTCTCGGCCTTGACCTCCCAAGCGAGCCGTACCGTGGACGGGTCCACGTCGGTGACGTGCTGGGTGAAGGTCACGCCCTTGCGCAGCGGCGTGACGGTGGTCTGCGTGGCGCCTTCGCGCAGGTAACGGATGCGCGACTGCTTCTCGCGGCCGGAGGCCTCGAGCTCGCCGCCCGGCACGCCGGCGCGGACCGACGACTCGAAGTCGATCAGCTCGCCCTCGCTGCGCACGCCGGTGATGTTGCTCCACGCCATCACTTCCGTGTGGACGGCGGGCCGCTCCAGGCGGCTGCGCAGCTCGAAGCCCATCCGGGCGTTGTGGTACGGGCAGTTCCAGGTGCTGGCCTTGGGCCCGAACGGCGTCTTGCCGTCGGGGGCCAGGTCCTTGAACCAGCCGCCGTGCTCGCGGTCGATGAAATGGGCGCAGATGTAGTCCCAGGTCTTCTCGGCCGCATCGAAATATTTCTGCTGCCCGGTCAGCTGCCAGGCGTTGATGCAGCCGATGACGGTCTCGCACTGCGGCCACCAGGATACGTTGCGGCTGTAGCCGCGGGCGCTGCGCTCATAGCGCATCAGCCCGTCTCCGGCGAGGCCCTCCGCGAGGGCGGTGTCCACCATCGCGAGGGCCTGCCTGCGGACGTCGGCGAGCAGCGCCGCGTCGCCCACGGCCTCCGCCGCTTCACACAGCAGCCAGGACGTCTCGATGTCGTGGCCGAACGAGTCGGCCGTGTCCACCACGCCCCAGTCGTCGTCGCAGTAGAGGATCAGATGGTGTGTCTTCGCATCGTAGAGATGCGTGCGCAGGATGTCCAGCAGCTCCAGGATGGCGTCCCGCACCTCCGGGTCCGGCCAGGCGGCATAGAGGTTGGTGAACGCCTCCATCACGTGGATGTGGGTGTTCATCGTCTTGGAGGTCTCGCTGCGCCCGTCGATGCCCTTGGCCGCCGAGCGGGACCAGTCGCGCCCGAACACCTCGAAGTACCCCTTCCGGACCGGGTCGTGGACCTTGTCCTGCAGGGTCCGGAAGAGCGCCTGGGCGGCGGCGAGGCTGCCCGGGTCGCCCGTCGCGCGGAAATGCTCCGACAGGCCGTAGATGCCGAAGGCGATGGCGTAGGTCTGCTTGACGGTCTCCTTGGGGTGGCCCTCGGCGTCTACGGACCAGAACACGCCTCCGTATCTGGGATCGATGAAGCGGGATTTATAATAATCGGCCGCGCGGTCCGCCGTCTCTCTGTAGGCGTCCAGCCCGTAGATGCGGAAAGCGCGGGAAAAAGTCCAGAGGATGCGGGCGTTGAGGATGGCGCCCTTGTCCGAGCCGGACAGGGCCGTGCCGTCGTTCAGCACCGTCCCGTAGAAGCCGCCGTCGGGATCTACCGTGCGTTCCATCCAGAACGGGAGGATGTTCTCCGTCAGGTCGGTCTCCACCGCCCTGGCCAGCGCGTCGCTGCGTTCCGCCGGCTGCGCGCCCAGGGGCGCCGCCAGGAGCGGCAGCGTCATTAAGATAAGCAAGTGGCGAAATATCATCTTTGCGAAGATAAGCGTTTGATTTTAAATTAGAAACCGGGGAGGAACCTCTCGGCAGCTCCCCGGGACCAATGAAACTGTTGTTTCAACCAATCAATTAACCAATTCTATTCATAACCCTCATTCTGTTCGCACAAAGGGTTTGCTGTCAGTTCGGATGTCGGGATCGGATACCGCAGGTGGATCGGGTTCCAGTCCCAGTCGCGCGGCGTGACCGGGATCATGTCGGCACGCTCCTCCGCGGAAGCCTTGTCGTAGGGCTCGTTGAAGTCGTTGCCGGTCGGGACATAGTACTTGCCGGTCCGGGTGTTGTAGAAGGTGGCCTTCCCGTTCTTCGGATATTCGCAGTCGAGCCACTCTTCGACCAGGTTCATGCGGCTGAGGTCATACCAGAGGCTGAACTCGTACATGAATTCCTTGCGGCGCTCCTGCGTCAGGGCGACGATCCAGAGCGGGGACTTGTAGCCCTTGTCGGCCTTGTACTTGGCGTAGAAGGTCTGGGCGTCGGGCACCTCGACGGTCTCGGTGTTGAGCAGTTCCGTCGGGAACTCGAAGGCGGAATTGCTGTCGGCGTTGGGGTCGTAACCGACCTCCAGGTTGCCCCAGGCGCGGTTGCGCACCTCGGCGATGATCCGCCAGCCTTCCGCTTCGTCACCGGTGCGGAAGCAGCACTCGGCGTAGTTGAGCAGCACCTCGGTGTAGCGGTAGAGCTGCACGGAGTGGGCGCTGTACACGTCGTTGGTCTTCCACCACTTCAGGCTGTGGTTGTTGGGAATGCCCTCACGGTCCTGGAAGTACTTCTGGAATTCCGGCTTGCTGCCGATCACGTCGCCCGTGTAGGGGTTCGTGTCGCCGTAGGTGCCGTGCCAGCCGACGATGTTGTAGGTGCGGCGCTTGTCGCCGGGCTCGAAGGAGCGGACCAGCTCGTAGGACAGCGGGGAGTCGCCCCAGCCGCCGTATTCGGCCGCCTTTGTCTGCATGGAGAAGTAGCGGTTGTCGTTGTTCTTGGCGAAGGACCAGATGTCCCAGCCCATCTTCGGGAACAGCGGGAAGGAGATCTCCCAGATGGTCTCACAGCTCTGCACATAGTCCTGCCAGTGGATCATGCCGTGGACGGGATTGAGCTTGCGGCCGCTGTGATCGATGATGTCCTTGAGCTGGGTTTTCGCCTTCTCGAAGTCGCCGATGTACATGTTGGCCTTGGCGGCATAGGCGAGGGCGCCGGCCTTGGTGAAGCGGCCGAGCATTCCTTCGGCGGGCTGCCAGTCAAGGTACTGCGCGGCATATTCGAAGTCGTCGCGGATGGTCTTCCAGGCCTCTTCGTCGGACTCCGGACGGGCCTTCTCCGGCGAAGTGGCGTAGGTCTCGCCCGTCATCAGCATCGGCACGCGGCTGAAGTTGATGGTCAGGTAGTAGTAGGCCGTGCCGCGCAGGCAGCGCGCCTCGGACTCATAGATCTTGCGGGTCGCTTCCGGGACCACGTCGTCGGTGACGTTCTCCAGGTCGGCCAGGAAGAGGTTGGCGCGGGAGACCATCCGGTAGGAATACTTCCACGCATTCTCGAAGAAGGAGGACTTGGATTCCACGCCCCAGGCGTGCTTGGACATTTCCGCGTCCCAGCCGTCCGCCTGCAGGTCCAGGGTCGGCAGGTTGGCGAGCGCCGGATGCGGCTTGATATAGTAGTCGGAGGTGGCGTACAGGATGCTGTACACACCGGTCAGGCCCATGAAGACATTGTCGGCGTCTTCATACACACCGTCGGGGTTGACGATGGAGTAGTATTCGACATCGAGGAAGCTGTCCGAGCAGGAGACCGACGTAGCGGCCATGCCCAGGGCAAGCAGGGAATATAATGCTATCTTTTTCATACTCATTAACTATAAAGTGCTTACAGGCCCAGCTGGACGCCGAGGAGGAACGTGCGCGGGAACGGATAACGGCCGCTGTCGTAGCCGGTGGACGTCACGCCCGAAGAGACCTCCGGGTCGCCGAACTTCGTGTACGGGGACAGGGTCAGCAGGTTCTGGATGCTGAGGGAAATGCGGGCATTCCGGAAGGCGCCGCCGAGGACCTTCTTGTCGAAGGTGTAGCCGAGCTGCAGGTTGGAGATCTTCAGGTAGTCGGCCTTCTCGACGTAGAAGTCGGACACGCGGGTATTGCTGCCCACGTCGGTGCGGGTGGCGCGGGGATACGCGGCGCCCTTGTTGGCGGGGCTCCAGGTGTCCTTGACGGCTTCAGACAGGAAGTTGAAGTAGCCGTTGCTCTCGTTGCGCAGCGTGGTCAGGTAGCACTTGGACCAGGAGAGCAGGGTCTGTCCGAGGGCGCCGTACATATAGACCGACAGGTCCCAGTTGCGGTAGCTGGCAGACAGGTTGAGGCCATAGGAGAGCGCCGGGAAACCGTTGCCCAGGTAGTCCTTGTCGGCGGTGGTGATGTGGCCGTCGCCGTTGAGGTCCTTGAAGAGGAAGTCGCCGGGCGCGGTGCCCGCCATGTCGTAGTAGGAGCCGGGGCCGAACTTCTCGACGGCGGCCGCGTTGAGGGCGTCGATCTCCGCCTGGTCCTGGATGATGTGGTCCACGCGGTAGCCCTGGTAGGTGCCCAGCGGCAGCCCGTTGTAGCAGACCTGGTAGTTCTCCCAGCCGGAGCCCTGCGCACCGGAATTGGTGGTGCCGGCGCCAATGTCCACGGCCTTGTTCCAGTTGGTGGAGGCGGTGGCCGAAGCGGAGATGAACCAGTCGCGGCCGATCACCCGCTTGTAGCCGAGGGCGAATTCCAGACCGGTGTTGCGGATCGAGCCGAAGTTGGTCGTGATGCTGGTGAAGCCGGCGGACGGGCGGATGGTCTTGTTGAGGATCAGGTCGCGCGTGTCGCGGATGTAGTAGTCCACCGAGAAGGTGAGGCTGTTGTGCAGCATCGCCAGGTCAAGGCCGAAGTTGGTCTGGACGGAGGTCTCCCAGTGGAGGCCCTGGTCGATTTCGCTGGACTGCATGATGCCGACCAGGCGGATATACTCGCGCATCTCGTCGAAGTAGTCGAAGGTGGCGCCCGTGCTCATCTGCGGCACGGAAGCCGTGGCGCTGACGTTGGAGTTGCCGGTGGTACCCCAGCCGGCGCGCAGCTTCAGCACGTCGAACAGGCGGAGCTGCTTGATGAACGGCTCGCTGCCGAGGTTCCAGGCGGCCGAGAAGGAAGGGAAGGTGCCCCAGCGGTGCCGGCGGCCGAAGTTGGAGGAGCCGTCGCGGCGGACCGTCGCGGTGAGCATGTATTTGCTGTCGTAGGCGTAGTTGAAACGCGCGAAGTAGGAGGCGTGCCTGGACTGGATGTTGGGACCGCCGCCGCCCTTGTCGTAGTCTTCGTCGTTGGTGGAGAAGAAGCCGCGCAGGAACGGGAACGTGAGGTCCTTGGTGGAGGAGTTGTTCCAGGAGCCGTGGGACATGCCGGCGGACTGGCCGATCATGGCGGTGACGTGGTGCTTGCCGAACGAGCGGTCGAAGGTGAGGTAGTTCTCGGCGCTCATCGAGGTGCTGGCGGAACCGTTCGTGCTGAAGGAATCCACGGCCTTGTCGCCGTTGAGCTGCTGCCAGTCGTAGTAGGTGCCCACGAAGGAAGGCGAATAGCTCCAGCTGTTGGAACCGGAGAAGTCATACTTGAGGTTGGTGCGGAAGGTCAGGCCCCTGGCGAGGGTGACCTGCGCCCAGAAAGCGTTGCGGACGGAGCCGCTGTCGCCGTCCCAGTCCTTGCCGAAGGTGGTCTTGAACTGGTCGGCGTAGGGGTTGCCGGTGTACATGCCGCCGGACAGCTCGACGTCCTGGTGGAACATATAGTGGCCGAACGTGCCGTCTTCGTAGACGACGGGCACGTGCACGAGCTGGTTGGTCTCGCGGTCGATGTAGTCCATCGTCGGGACGAGGCGGGCGTAGTTGATCATGTTGCCGCCGCCCTTGCCTTTGGAGGTGTTGAAGTTGATGGACAGGCCGACCTTGAGCCAGCGGGTGACGTCAAAGTCGGAGTTGAGGCGCAGGAAGAGGCGCTTCTGCCAGGAGTTGACGATGATGCCCTTGTTGTCCATGTAGCCGATGGAGAAGTTCGTGCGGGCGTGCTCTGAGCCGCCCGAGACGGAGACGTTGTACTGCTGACGGACAGCGGTCTGCGTCATCACGTCCTGCCAGTCGATCTCGTGGAGCTGGCCGTCATAGGCGCCTGCGAATGCAGGGAAGGGGGAACGGCCGTCGGTCTCGATGGACTGGCGGTACACGCCCAGCCAGTCGGACAGGGAAGCCATGTCGAGCCGGGTGGCGAAGGTGGAGATACCGACGGAGGCGTTGAAGTCCACGCGGGTCTTGCCGGCCTGGCCCTTGCGGGTGGTCACGAGGATGACGCCGTTGGCGCCGTTGGCGCCGTAGATGGCGGTCGCGGAGGCGTCCTTGAGGATCTCCACGCTCTCGACATCCTGCGGGTCGAGCCAGCTCAGGTTAGAAGAGGTGCCGTGGTCGATGCCGTCCACGATCCAGAGCGGGTTGGTGTCGCCGTTGACCGTGGCGACGCCGCGGATGCGGATGTTGTATCCGCCGGTCGGGTCGCCGCTGGACTGGGTGATCACGACGCCGGCGGCGGCGCCCTGGAGGCCCTGGGCGATGGAGATCGGCGAACGCTTGTGCATCGACTCGGAGTCGACGGAAGCGACCGAGCCGGTCACGTCGCTTTTCTTCTGGGTACCGTAGCCGATGACCACGGTCTCCTCCAGGAAGAGCTTGTCCTCTTCGAGGACGAAGTCGAGGCGAGCCTGCCCGCGGGCGAGCTTCCGCTCGACCTGGACGTAGCCGATGCAGGACGCGACGATGACCGCGTTGTCCGGGACGGACATGGAATAGGCGCCGTTGGCGTCGGTCGTGGAGCCGATGGTCGTGCCCTTTACGAACACGCCGGCAGCGACGACCGGGTCGCCGTTGGCATCTTTGACGGTACCGGAAATCCGGTTCTGGGCGAAGAGTTGTCCGGAACCCGCGATGACGAGCAGGAGCAGGACGGCCCAGGTCCGCTGAAGGTGTTTTTTCATCATAAGACTGTTAATTGTTAGTGGATGGTGTTTTAGTGAAGAATGGTATTCTTGTCAGTTGATTATCAGCGATCTGCAGGCGCGATCCGGGTCGAGCTGGACGGAGCTTTCGTCGTCCAGGACCATGACTTCGCCGCGCTCCGGGGTGTATGGCGGCCAGGCCGGGAGGGCCTTGCAGTTGGGGTCTCCCGTCCGCATGAAGGCCAGGAGCGCGTCGGACATCCGGTCGGACAGGCGGCGCGGACGGGCCCCGCCGCCCGTATGGGTCAGCATGACGTCCGTGTTGTGCAGCCAGAAGCAGATGTCGATGCAGTGGAACGCGCGCTGGCGCCCGTCGAACAGGGGCGGCTGCCACTGGAACCAGGCCATATAGACGGGCGCGCCCTGCGCGGCCTTGGTGTCGGCCGTCTGGACGACCGACGTGCGCGGCCAGATGAGCATGGCCCAGATCTCCACCGGGCGGTACTGCGGGAAGGTGCGGGCGTAGGCCTCGACGACCGCGCGGCTCTTCTCGCCGTACAGGGGCGCGAGACAGTCCACCACGCTGTCCAGCGAGATGTTCTCGAGCTCGGGATTGTCGCGGTTGGGGTTCCATTCCTGGAGCGTGGTGCAGAGCAGCAGCGGGATGTCGGGCAGCGTGGCGTCCTGCGGGTCGAACAGGGTGCCGGCGGGGATGTCGAGCCCGTCGCCGACGGGGCTGAAGTCGGCCCGGCCGCCGCTGGCCTGGTGGCGGAACTTGCGGGCTGCGTTGTGGGCCAGGGTGTAGTACTCCTCCCACGGCATCTCCTGCAACTTGTCGATCTGGTCCGGGCGCAGGCCCGCTTCCTGCAGGATGAAGGCGCCGAGCGCCTCCGCCTGGTCCTTGCGGGCCGCGGCCGTGGTGCTGCCGCTCAGGGCGACCGCCTTGTGCACGAGCCCCCGGGCCTCCGGCATCGAGGCGAGCAGGCAGACCTTGGCGCCGCCGCCCGACTGGCCGATGACCGTGACGTTGTCCGGGTCGCCGCCGAAGCGGGAAATGTTGTTCCGGACCCATTTCAGGGCGGCGATGATGTCCAGCATGCCGACATTGCCGGAGTGCTTGTATTTCTCTCCGCCGACGGCGGCGAAATCGCTGAATCCGAATGCGTTGAGGCGATGGTTGACGGAGCAGAAGACGATGTCTCCGTAGCGCGCGAGGTTCTCTCCGCCGTAGCCGTCCTGCTCGATGGCGTTGCCGCTGGAGAAGCCGCCGCCGTGCAGCCACACCAGCACCGGACGTTTCTTGGCGTCCAGGCCTGGCGTCCACACGTTCAGCTTCAGGCAGTCCTCGCCGATCAGGTCGTAGTTCCAGTGGTCCTGGAAGAAGGACATCGACTCGACGGAACGGTCGTAGCCGATCGTCTGCGGGGCGGATTCGCCGTAATTCATCGTCGGGCGCACGCCCGACCACTTCTCCGGCTCCTGCGGCGGCATGAAGCGGTTCTTGCCGGACGTCGGGGCGCCGTACGGGATGCCTTTGAACTGGTAGATGTCGCGCAGGATGAAGCCGCGGACCTTGCCGGCGGTCGTCTGGGCGACGGCGATGTCGTCTCCGACGAAAAGCTGCTGGCCGTCCGCCGCCGGACGCGCGGAGCGGCATCCGCAGCAGAGCATGGCAGCGCAGGCCAGGCTGGTCAGGGTGAAGTAGAATTGGTTCATGTGGCGAATCGTTTGTTGCAAAAGTAGGCAAAGCCAAATCCCGCCCGCAGTCCGAATCGAACAGTTTCGGACATTTTTCGGACAGACGCTGGGAAGTCCCGTCCGATTTGTGTACATTCACCCAAAAATCGGCGATATGCATCATTTCGCTCACCACAGACACATTACCCATATTCTCCTTTCCCTGCTCTCCGTCCCCGCCCTGGCCGCGGGCTTCTCCCCCATCCAGACGGAGCAGGTTCCCGGTACGCAGACCCTGTCCGTGCGCTCGATCGCGCAGGACGACAAGAAAGAGATCTGGTTCGGCACGGACAAGAATCTCTACCGATATGACGGCTATTCCCCGACCCTCTGCGTGGACCGGGAGCGCAACAACGACCATTTCCAGATCAACGACCTCGTGTGCGCGGGCGACCGCGTCCTGCTCGGATGCGTGGGCGGATTCGTGGTCTACGACAGCCTGGAGGGCACATTCTCCTGGTCGGACGTGCTGGCCGGCAAGGAAGTGTCCGACCTGTACCGCCAGGGAGAGACGGTCTGGATCGGCACGTCCGTGGGCCTGTACCGCTATGACGTGCGCAGCGGCGAAGTCGCGGCCGTCGCCCTGGAGGGCGGGTCCAACATCCGGTCCCTGGCCATCTACGGCGACGAGCTCTTCCTGGGCACGCGCAATCCGGCGTCGGTCCGCATCTACGGCCTGACCGACCTGCGGCTGCATGAAGTCTACGGCGAACGCGGGTTCCCGAAGGAATACACGATGATCGACGCCATCGACGTCCAGGACGAGACGCGCCTGATCGTCGGCTCGTCCAGCGCACTGTTCGAGATTGACCGCCGGAAAGGGGCGGTCCGCCAACTCTATGGATTCCCCTGGGTCAAGACCCTCTACCGCGAGGATGACGGTTTCCTGGTCGGCACGGACAACGGCCTCTATACCTTCTCGCTGGACAGCGAAAGCGCCAGCCTGCAGATGGACAACGTCATCTGGCGGATCTTCCGCGACGTGGACGACAACCTCTGGCTGGGCAGCGACACCGGCCTGCTGCTCTGCCGCAACAGCCGCCTCGTCAGCCCCCTGCCCGGCGTGCCGGAAGGGGCGCACAACCTCTTCAGCAGCATCTGCGGCGACGGCAGGGGCCGCTTCTTCGCCGGCGGCAGCCACGGCATGCTGGTCTTCGGCGACGGTCCGCAGGCCGGGGAGCCCGTCTGGTACAAGATGGGCGACGCCAGGCACCCCATCGCCCACAACAAGATCCGCCAGATCAAGAAGAATCCCTTCACCGGCCGCATCTGGGCCGAGACCGCCGGCGGCATGGTCTGCTACGACCCGCAGACGCTCCGCTTCCGGCAGGTGACGACGCAGAACCAGACGCACTCCAATTCGTTCGACATCCTCTTCGAGCGGGACCGCTACTGGATCGCGTCCTTCTCCGGCCTGGCCTGCTTCCGCCACGACCAGCTGGTGGACGCCGTGACGCTGGAGACGGGCCTGTCCACCAACCAGGTGGCCCAGATCGCCAAGGACCGGACGGACCATCTCTGGATCCGGACCAACGACCGCAACGTCTGGCTCTACGACGAGCCCAACAAGCGCCCGGTCCTCTTCTACCCCAAGGGACAGGGGCCCTCGTCCGTGTGGGACCTGCTCTACGCCGACGGCGCGGGCGACATCTGGCTGACGTCCGCCAACCGGATCTGCAAGGTCGAGCCCGCGCTCTCGCGCGAACTGCTGGCCGCAGAATACGTCCTTCCGGGCCGGGAGCGGACGGAGGTCAAGGCGGTCGTCGAGGTCGAAAATACGCTCTGGATCGCCTCTTCCCAGGGTCTTTTCCTGCTGGACAAGGCCAGCGGCGCCGTCTTCCCGGTCGCGGCCGACGGCAACTATGTCAGCCTCTGCTACGACAAGCCCTCCGGGCTGGTCTATCTGGGCTCGCTGGACCGCATCGACCGGATCCGCTACCAGGACGCGCTCAGCTGGATCCACCGCCCGGCGCGCCAGCTGCACATCACCCGGATCCAGGTCAACGAGGAGGAGACGGTGCCCGCGCGCGAATACGCGGACGCGACGCTCACCCTGCCGCCCAACCACAACAACATCTATCTCTATTTCTCCGATTTCGACTATTCGGCCAGCGACCTCTCGCGCTTCCGCTTCTACCTGAACGGCAATCCCGAGCGCTGGTTCAGCGTGGGCGGCGACGGCAACCGCGTCTTCCTGCCGAACCTCTCGCCCGGCCGCCACAAGATCTACGTGGCCGGGTTCAACGGCAGCGAGGGGCAGCTGCTGCTCTCCGTCCGCATCCTGCGGCCGTGGTACGCATCCACCTCCGCATTCATCCTCTACGCCCTGCTGGCCGCCTGGCTGGTCTACATCAGCCTGCGGCTCTACCTTTCGCGCAAGCGGCTCCACCTGGAGCGCCTGCAGCGCTCCAGGGAGATTGCCCAGGCCAAGTCCAAGATCGAATTCTTCGCCGACGTGTCCCACGAGTTCAAGACGCCGCTCAGCATGATCCTCGCCCCGGTCAGCATCCTGCTGGGCGAGGAGCGGGACGAGCGCCGGCGCCAGGCCCTCCAGCTGGTCCAGGACAGCGCCAAGAAGATCAACTCGCTGATACACATGTCGCTGGACTACTACAACGACAAGGTCGAGTCGACCGACAGCGTGACCCGCTCGGCCCTGGAGCTGGTCGGGTTCTCCCGCCAGATCCTGCAGGTGTTCGAGGAGAATTTCCCGAAACTCGAGTTCCAGTTCGTCTCCGACGCGCCGGCGATGACGCTCGAGCTGGACGCCGTCAAGATGGAGACCATCCTGACCAACATCATCTCGAACGCCTGCAAATACACGCCGGACGGCGGGTCGGTGATCCTCTCCCTCTCGCAGGACCGCCGGTCCGGCCTGCTGTCCGTCAAGGTTTCGGACACGGGCGTGGGCATCCCGGCCGAAGACCTGCCCTACATCTTCCAGCGCTACTTCCAGTCGTCGCGCACCAAGGGCAACAAAGAAGGCACCGGCGTGGGCCTGTCCATCGTCAAGAAGTATGTCGAGCTGCTCGGCGGCAAGATCGTCGCGACGTCCGACGGCACGGGCACGACCTTCCACATCCTCCTGCCCATGGCGGCGGCGGAGGCCGCGGCCGCCGGGGAGCAGCCGGCCGTCGGCAAGCTCCCGCGGATCGTCATCGTCGACGACAACAAGACCATCTGCGACTTCCTGTCCGGCGTGCTGCGCGAGCGCTACGAGTGCCTGTGCGCGCACGACGGCGAGACGGGCCTGCGCCTCTGCCGCGAAGTGCAGCCGGACCTGATCATCGCCGATGTGGTGATGCCGCAGATGGACGGCCTGGAGATGTGCCGGCGGGTCCGCGCGCTGCCCGAGCTCTCCATCGTCCCGATCATCCTGCTGACAGCCAAGGACGACCGCGAGACGGAGAAGCGGAGCATCAATCTCAACATCGACGCCTTCTTCGGCAAGCCGTTCGACATGGGCACGCTCTCCGCGCGCATCGACCAGCTGATCGCCAAGAACCGGCGCGTGGCGGACAAGGTGCGCCTGGAGCTGATCGCCACGCCTGAGATGGGCGGCGAGATGTCTTCCGACGAGAAGATCCTTGGGGAGATCACCGGCCTGATCGAGAAGCACCTCGACGACGCCGGGTTCTCCGTGGACCGGCTCTGCGCGCTGAGCGGCTACAGCGAGAAGTCCATCTACCGCCGGATCAAGCGCCTGACGGGCCTCTCCACGGTCGAGTACATCCGCTCCATCCGGATGAAAAAAGCCGCCCTGCTGCTGCAGAACGGCAATTTCACGGTGTCGGAGGCGATGTATATGGTGGGCTTCACCAACACGTCCTACTTCTCCCGGGCGTTCTGCGCCCAGTTCGGCAAGACGCCCCGCGAATACCGGCAGGCTTTCCGGCAGGATGCCGGGGAGGCCGCCGAAGAATAGCGCCTTATTCGGCGCCTTTCGCGTCCAGGAAGCCGACCTTCCGCGTGAACGCGTGGAAGAGGTCGATCCACAGATAGACCGGGCTGTCGCTTTCCGGATAATAGGCAAAGCCGTGGCTTTCGCCGGCGAAGATGTGCGCTTCCGCCGGCAGGCCCGCCTGCCGCCACGCGCTGACCATGTTCATCCCGGTCAGCCCCGGGAACAGGTCGAATTCCGGCGCGGTGACGAAGAGCGGAGCCGCGTCGTCGGGCAGCTTCTCCGGCAGCACGAAGGCGCTTCCGTAGATGGGGGCGACCAGATTCGGCCGGTTCTCCGGCGTGTGATGCAGGGCCACGTCTGCGGTCAGGATGCCGCCGGCGGAGAAGCCCATGATGCCGATCCGGTCCGGGTCGACGCCGAATTCGGCCGCATGGCGGCGCACATAGGCGATGGCCGCCCGGCCGTCGTCGTAATACAGGCCGTGGGCGGCGCGCATGTGCTCCGAGAGGGCCTTCTGCTCTTCGGGCGTGTAGGTCGGGGCCGGGGCGCCCGTCACCTCGGAGAAGGCCTCCTGCGCGTCGTGCGCGAAATGGAAGAGGCGGTATTTGAGCACGAAAGCGGCGATGCCGTGGTCGGCGAGCCACTGCGCCACGTTGATGCCTTCCTTGGTGAAATAGTGGATCTTGAAGCTGCCGCCCGGGCAGACGACCATCGCGGCGCCCGTGGCGCGGTCGGGCGCCGGCAGGTAGGCCACCACCTCTGGATCCTTGACATTGGCGTAGTAGACCTCGCCGCGGGCGTCGGTGAAGGTGTATTCCTCCCAGTCCCAGTCCTCGCTGCCGGGCGCGGGACCGTCATAGATGCGATAGGAGACTGGCTGGCTGGAAGCGGGCGTCCGGTCCGCTTGCGGGCCGGAGCAGGCGGCGGCCCACAGGAGCAGCAGGCCCGCCGGAAGGAGGAGGATCTTGTTCATACGGTTTTTTGTGCAAAAGTAGCGGGAATGCCGCCCAAAAAAGAGCCCGCTTCGGACAGAATCGGACACAATCCGGACGCGGAGGGCCTCCGGAGGCTTATTTGCGGTTGACGGTGTAGGCGACGCCGAGGTGCTCGAGGGCCGAAATGAAGGGCTCGCACACGGTCACGGAGAACTTCTTGGAGAAGAATTCGAGGTTGTAGCCCGTCTCCTTGTCGTGCAGGAAGAGCGAGAGCGGCGTCTTGCCCTTGTGCTCCTTGAGGAGCTTGACCAGGCTGGCGCGGAATTCCGGCGAGAGCCGGTCGGAGTTCAGGACGATGGCGAAGCCGGTCAGCATCGACTCGTTGAGGTTGCCCAGCAGCGTGACCTTCTTGATCTTGAAGCCGTAGGGGGCGCGCTTGCCCTGCGCCCGCTCCTCCGGCTTGACGAAGTAGCGCGCCGCGATCTCGCCCTCGATGTAGAGCTGCGCGTGCTGCTGCATGTAGGGCAGCCACGCCTCGTAGTCCTTGCCGAAGAGGGCGAACTCGAACGTGCCGTCGAAGTCCTCCATCACCACGCGGGCGCCCGGCGTGCCGGTGCGCGTGGTCAGCGTCTTGACGTCCGTGACGATGCCCGCCACGGCGGCCTTGCCGCCCTTGTCGGCCGTCTCGCACTCGTCGATGCGCTCCTGCAGCTGCGAGAGCTTGCAATCCGTAAAGGTCTCTATCTCAAAGCGGTAGCGGTCCAGCGGATGCGCTGACAGGTACATGCCCACGTATTCCTTCTCCTGCTGCAGCATCGCGAGGATGTCCTCCTCGTCGGAGGAAGTCGGGACCTCCGGCCGCACGGGCTTGAGCTCCTCCACCTCGCCGAAGAGCGAGTTGGCGGAGTCGAGCGTGTCGTTGCGGTACAGGCCCGCATATTTGACGGCCTCGTCGATGAACAGCTCGCCGTTCTTGCAGGGCAGGAAGAACTGCGAACGCTTGTAGCCGAACGAGTCGAAGGCGCCCGAGCAGACCAGCGTCTCGAAGACGCGGCGGTTGATCATCTCGGCCATGCGCTCCACGAAGTCGAACAGGTCGCTGTAGAGGCCGTGCTCCGTGCGGTCCTTGATGATGGCCTCCACGACGTTCTCGCCGAAGCCCTTGAGGCCGCCGAGGCCGTAGCGGATGTCGCCGTTCTTGTTGACGGAGAACTGGGCGTCGGATTCGTTGACATCGGGGCTGAGCACCTTGATGCCGGCCTTGCGGCAGTCCGCCATGATCTCCTTCATCTCGTCCATGTTCGAGATGTTCTGCGTGAGGTTGGAGGCCTGGAATTCGGACGGATAGTGGGCCTTGATCCAGGCGGTCTGGTAGCTCACCCAGGCGTAGCAGGTGGCGTGCGACTTGTTGAACGCGTATTTGGCGAAAGCCTCCCAGTCGGACCAGATCTTCTGCAGGACGGGCTCCGGATGGCCGTTGGCGATGGCGCCCTTCATGAAGGTCTCCTTGAGCGAATCCAGCACGGCCTTCTGCTTCTTGCCCATGGCCTTGCGGAGCTTGTCCGCCTTGCCCTTGGAGAAGCCCGCGAGCTTCTGCGACAGGCGCATGACCTGCTCCTGGTACACCGTGACGCCGTAGGTCTCCTTCAGCAGCTCCTCCATCTCGGGGAGGTCGTAGTGGATCTTGGACGGGTCGTTCTTGCCGGCCACGAAGTCCGGGATGTAGTCCATCGGGCCCGGACGGTAGAGGGCGTTCATGGCGATCAGGTCCTCGAAACGCTCGGGGTGCAGGCGAATCAGCCACTCCTTCATGCCGCCGGATTCGAACTGGAAGATGCTCTTGGTGTCGCCGCGGGCGTAGAGGTCGTAGACGGCGGGGTCGTCGATGGGGATGGCCTCGATGTCGATGTCCTTGCCGAAGCGCTTCTTGACCATCGCGAGCGCGCGGTCGATGATGGACAGGGTCTTGAGCCCGAGGAAGTCCATCTTCAGCATGCCCACGTCCTCGATCTTGGTGCCTTCGTACTGGCTCACCCACACCTCCTGGCCCGTGGCCTTGTCGGTGCCCATCGTGATGGGGATGTAGTCCGTGAGGTTGCCGCGGCCGATGATCATGGCGCAGGCGTGGATGCCCGTCTGGCGGATGCAGCCCTCCAGGCGCAGCGCGTAGTCGAGGACTTCGCGCACCAGCGGCTCGCCCTCTTCGTATTCGTGCTTGAGCTCCTTGATGTATTTGACGCTGTTGGCCAGCGTCGGCTTGTATTCCTTCTCCTCGCCGTTCTCCTTGACGATGATCGGCCGGTCGGGGATCATCTTGGTGAGGCGGTTGGATTCGGGGATGGACAGGTTGGAGATGCGCGCCACGTCCTTGACGGCCAGCTTGGCGGCCATCGTGCCGAAGGTGATGACGTGCGAGATGTGGTCCGCGCCGTAGTGGTCCTGCACATACTGGATCACGCGGTAGCGGCCTTCGTCGTCGAAGTCCACGTCGATATCCGGCATCGAGATGCGCTCCGGGTTGAGGAAACGCTCGAACAGGAGGTCGTAGCGGATCGGGTCGAGGTTGGTGATGCCGAGGCAGTAGGCCACGCAGGAGCCGGCGGCGGAGCCACGGCCCGGGCCGATGGACACGCCGTTGCGGCGGCCCCAGTTGATGAAGTCCTGGACGATGAGGAAGTAGTCCGGGAAGCCCATGAACGAGATCGTCATCAGCTCGAAGTGCAGGCGCTCGCGCTGCACCTCGTCGAGCTCGTCGCCATAGCGCCGCCGCGCGCCCTCGTAGGTCAGGTGGCAGAGGTAGGCGACCGAGCGGCAGAACTCGTCGCCGCGGTAGTTCTTGACCTCGTTGCCGTCGGCGTCTTTAGACAGGTCAAATTTGCCGTTCTCGATGATGTCCGCGTACTTGGCCAGGTGGGTGTCTATATCGGCCAGAAACGCCTCGGGAAGCTCGAATTTGGGCAGGACGTGGCCGCGGTCGATCTCGTAGCGGTCGACCTTGTCCAGCACTTCCAGCGTATTGGCGAGCGCCTCCGGATGCTCCGGGAAGAGCGCCGCCATCTCCTCCTCGCTCTTGAGGTACTCCTGCTGCGTGTAGCGCAGGCGCTTGGGGTCGTCCACCATCGCGTTGGTGGTCAGGCAGATGAGGCGGTCGTGCGCCGGGCCGTCCTCCTTGCGCACGAAGTGCACGTCGTTGGTGGCCACGACCTTGACGCCGTGCTTGACGGCCAGCTCGAAGATGCGGGCGGTGTATTCCTTCTGCTGCTCGTAGAGTTCGAGCGACATCCCGGGGACCTCCGTCTTGTGGAGCATCACCTCGAGGTAGTAGTCCTCGCCGAAGACGCCCTTGTGCCATTCGATCGCGCGGTCGATGGCCGCCTCGTCCCCCGCCAGGATGGCGCGGGGCACCTCGCCGGCCATGCAGGCCGAGCAGCAGATGAGGCCCTCGTGGTATTTCTCCAGCACCTCGTGGCTCACGCGCGGGCGGTAATACATGCCCTCGATGTGTCCCGTGGACACGATCTTCATCAGGTTCTTGTAGCCCTGATAATTCTTGGCAAGCAGGATGAGGTGGTAGTATTTCTTGTGTTCGTTGTCCTTGAGACGGTGGTCGTAGTGCTGCGTGACGTAGATCTCGCAGCCGAAGATGGGCTTGACGTCCGGGTGCTTCTTGGCCACGTCGCTGAAGTCCTTGACGCCGTACATGTTGCCGTGGTCCGTGATGGCGAGGCCCGGCATGCCCAGCTCCTCCGCGCGCCGGAAAAGCTTCTCGATGTCGCTCATTCCGTCGAGGATGGAGTACTGCGTATGGACGTGGAGGTGTACGAAGGACATACTTCTGCAAAGATAAACAAAAACCCCCGACCTTCAGCAGGACGGGGGTTCTTTGTTGAAAACTTTTCAGCCGTTTATTTCTTGGCTGCAGCTTTCTTGCGGGCGGCCATCTCCGCGTCGAACATGACGGGCGTACCGATCATGATGGAGGCGTAGGTACCGATCAGGACACCGAGGCAGAGGGCGACGGACAGACCGCGGATGGACTCACCGCCGCAGAAGGCGATGGCGAGCATCGGGAGGAGCGTCGAGACCGAGGTGTTGACCGTACGGGTGAGGGTCGCGTTGAGGGACTTGTTGACCGTCTCCTTGAAGTCGCTGCCCGGGTGGAGCGCGAGGTTCTCACGGATTCGGTCGAAGATCACCACGTTGTCGTTGATGGCGTAACCGATGATGGTCAGGATGGCGGCGATGAAGGTCTGGTCAACGTCCAGGTTGAACGGCAGGATGCCGCTGAACAGGGAGAAGAAACCGATGATGATGATCGCCGTGTGGGCCAGGGAGACGACACCGCCGAGACCCCAGTTCCAGCCCTTGAACCGCAGTGCGATGTAGCCGAAGATGACGATCAGGGCGAGGATGATGGAGATGATGGCGTTGCGCTTGATATCGTTTGCGATGGTGGCGCCCACTTTGTCGGAGGAGATGATACCGTTGGGGTTCTCCAGCGTGGAGGTGAAGCCCTCGTAGGACACAGGGGCCGCGTAGAAGTCCTTGAGGGACTCGTAGAGCATGTTCTCGATCTCGGTGTCCACGGAAGAGGACTCCTCCTTGAACTTGTAGGAGGTCGTGATCTTCATCTGGCTGTCACCACCGAACTGCTTGACCTCGACGGAGGACTCCGGGTCGGCCAGGTTGAAGGTGTTGTTGACGGCGGCACGGACCTCCTCGGCGGTCACGGGCTTGTCGAAGCGGACCACATAGGTGCGGCCACCGGTGAAGTCGACACCGTAGGTGAAGCCCTTGATGCACATGGAGCCGATGGCGATCAGGATGAGGGCGCCGGAGATGAGGTAGGACCACTTGCGGCCACCCAGGAAGTCGATGTTCGTGTTCTTGAGGAAGTTGGCGGACCACTTGTGCTCGAAGGAGATCGTCTTGCCCTTGACGATGCGGTCGTCGATGATCAGGCGGGTGACGATGATGGAGGTCAGCACGGAGGTGATGATACCGATGATGAGCGTGGTGGCGAAGCCCTTGATCGGACCGGAGCCGAAGAAGAACAGCACCAGACCCGTCAGGAGGGTGGTCACCTGGCCGTCGATGATGGCGGAGTAGGCGTTGCGGTAACCGTCTGCGACGGCCTTGCCGAAGCCCTTGCCAGCCTTGAGCTCTTCCTTGACGCGCTCATAGATAATAACGTTGGCATCCACGGCCATACCCAGCGTCAGGACGAGACCGGCGATACCCGGCAGCGTCAGGACGGCGCCGAAGCCGGACAGGATACCGAACAGGAGCACCACGTTGGTGAGCAGCGCGATGTCGGCGACCAGACCTGCTCCCTTATAGAAGAGGAACATGTACAGGAGGACGAGGAGGAACGCGATCAGGAAGGAAATGAGACCGCTGCGGATGGACTCGGCACCGAGGGACGGACCGACGACCTGCTCCTGGACGATCGTAGCCGGGGCGGGAAGCTTACCGGACTTGAGGACGTTGGTAAGGTCGGTGGCCTCGTCGATGCTGAAGTGGCCGGTGATGGCGGAGGAACCTCCGGTGATGGCCTCGTTGACGTTAGGATAGGAATACACGGTGCCGTCGAGCACGATGGCGATCTGGCGACCGACGTTCTCCTTGGTCATGCGGGCCCAGACGTTGGCACCCTCGGCGTTCATCGTCATGGAGACGCCCGGGTAGCCGCCGCGGCGCTGGTCATAGTCGACGTGGGCGTCGACCACGGCGCCACCGTCGAGCGGGGCCTTGCCGTCGCGGGAAGAAGCCTTGATGGCGACGAGGTCATAGACGTTCTCGTCCTTCACGTAGTCGGAAGACTTGACCGTCCAGATCGGGCGGAACTCGGCCGGGAAGATGGCGGCGATCTCCGGGATGCGGAGGTATTTGTTGACGAGGGCGGTGTCGGCAGCGGCAGCGAAGCCGATGCAGGCGCTGCCGCGCATGCCGGACGGGCTCAGCACCGCGAAGAGCGGGTTGGCCTTGCGGGCGGCGGCGAGGCTGGCGTCCTCTCCGGACTGGGCCTGCAGCTCCTGGGCCACGGCGTCAGTCTCGGCGGCGACGGCCTCGGCGACGGTCGCGGGGGCCTCCTCGGCGGCGAGGATCTCGGCGAGGCGCTTGTTGGCCTCATCGAGGAAGGAGGAGATCTCTTCGAAATTGAAGGTCGGCCAGAACTCGAGGGATGCGGTGCCCTGGAGCAGCTTGCGGACACGCTCCGGCTCCTTGACACCCGGGAGCTCCACGAGGATACGGCCGGTGTTGCCGATCTTCTGGATGGACGGCTGGGTCACGCCGAAACGGTCGATACGGTTACGGAGAACGTTGAAAGAGTTGGCAACGGCGCTCTCAGCCTCTTCCTTGATCACGCTGACGACCTGGTCGTCCGTGGATTCAGGCTTGATGCGGTCGCGCATCTCGAAGGTACCGAAGACCTGGGCGAGGCGGGTGCCGGGGGCAACCTCCTTCCAGGCGTCTGCGAACAGGGAGATGAAGTCGTTCTGGGAGTTGACGCTGCGCTCCTTGGCGAGCGCGATGGCACGCTGGAACTCCGGAGTGGTGTTGTTGCCGGCCAGGGCGCGGACGAGGTCCTCGAGCTGTACCTGCAGCATGACGTTCATACCACCCTTCAGGTCAAGACCGAGATTGATCTCGTGGTTCTGGACCTCCTTGAATGTCTGACCGAAATAAACCTTGACACCGGAGAGGGAATCCGTGTAGCGACGGGTTTCGATCTTCCGGATGGAATCGAGATAGAATGCACGGTCCGCTTCCGCGATGCCGCTGATGTCACTGGCCTGGGCAATCTGTTCGGCACGCTGCGCGGCCTTCTTGTTCTGGATGGCCGTTACAGCGGTGAAAGAAAGCTGCCAGAGGCAGGCGAGCAAGATGAGGATCGTGAATGTTCTGATGACACCTTTGCTTTGCATAATTATCGTAAATTAAATATATTTCACAAAATAGGCCGCAAAGTTAGTATTTTTCTGAAAAGAAAGAAACTTTGCGGGCCAAATTTATATTATAGGCATCAACGGTGCCTTATTTTGCAATATTCTCGCGCATTTCGGTATCGGCCTGGATGTTCTTCATCCGGTAGTAGTCCATGATACCGAGATTGCCGCTGCGGAAAGCCTCCGCCATGGCGAGCGGGACCTGCGCCTCCGCCTCGATCACGCGGGCGCGCGCCTCCTGCGCCTTCGCCTTCATCTCCTGCTCCTGCGCGACGGCCATGGCGCGGCGCTCCTCTGCGCGCGCCTGGGCGATGTTCTTGTCGGCATCGGCCTGGTCCATCTGCAGGACGGCGCCGATGTTCTTGCCCACGTCGATGTCGGCGATGTCGATCGAGAGGATCTCGTACGCCGTGCCGGCGTCGAGGCCCTTGCCCAGCACCAGCTTGGAGATGCTGTCGGGATTCTCCAGCACGCTCTTGTGGCTCTCGGACGAGCCGATCGAGGAGACGATGCCCTCGCCCACGCGGGCCAGGATGGTCTCTTCGCCGGCGCCGCCGACCAGCTGCTTGATGTTGGCGCGCACGGTGACGCGGGCCTTGGCAATCAGCTGGATGCCGTCCTTGGCCACGGCCGTGACGGGCGGGGTGTTGATGACCTTGGGGTTGACCGACATCTGCACGGCCTCGAGCACGTCGCGGCCGGCCAGGTCGATGGCGGACGCCATCTTGAAGTCGAGGGGGATATTGGCCTTGTTGGCCGAGATGAGCGCCATCACGACCTTGGTGACGTTGCCGCGGGCGAGATAGTGCGCTTCGAGTTCGTTCGCTTTCAGGGTCAGGCCCGCTTTGGTGCCGGTGATCAGCGCGAGGACGATCGTGCGCGGGTTGACGCCGCGCCAGCGCATGAGCACGAGCTGGATGAGGGAGACGTACACGCCCGACAGGATGGCCTGGAACCACAGGGCCACGGGGAAGAACCAGAGGACGATGATGAGTCCGGCGATCGCGATGACGATCCAGATGATAGGGTTCATAGCGTTATTCTTGGGTTATCGGTTTGACAAGCGGTTTGTTCTCTTCGATGGCGACGACCTCCACCGGCGTGCCGGCGGCGACCATCGTGTTGTCGTGGCTCTTGACCTCGCAGCTCACCTCGCCGAAGCGGCCCGTGCCCATCGGCGCGAGGCGCGTGTAGGCGACGCCGCGGTCGCCGACGTGCACCTGGGAGGCCTCCGTGCCCATCTGGGAGCGGACTTCCGTCTTTAGCTCGAAACGCCGCCACGTCCGGGCGCGCAGCGCGAAGAAGATCAGGACGGCCAGCGCCACCATGGCGGCCAGGAGCGTCCACCAGCCCGCGGTCGCGGAGATCTCGGCGAAGGCGTACCAGCAGGCGACGCCGAGCGAGCCGACGCTCAGGAATCCGGCGATCCCGACGCCCGGGATCAGGAGCATCTCGACGAGCATCAGCAGGATGCCCAGGACCAGGAGGGTAACGACGATCCACCACATAATTCAGCGAGTTTATATCCTTACAAATATACAAAAAGATACACATAAACAAAAGGGCCGGAAGCGCACTGCTTCCAGCCCTTCCAAGCCCGTCCGGGCGCTTAGGCAAGCCGGCAGGAGTCCTTGATCAGGCCCTCCATCACGGCGTTCATCTCGCTGGCGTGCAGCAGCTCGTGCACGTCGAAATGCAGGCGGAAACGCCAGTGGTGGTGCGGGTCGGCGGGCTCGTTGATGCGCTCCGCCGCCCGGTCCGCCCGGCGCAGGCCCTTGTCGAGGGCCAGCCAGTCCTGGAGCGGGAAGATGGCGAGCATCGATGGCGAAGCCAGGAACTCCCACAGCATCCGGCGCACCTCCCACGGCTCCGGATCATGGTCGCACTGCATGCGCAGCGTCTCCATGTCGTGGCTCGAGGTGGCGCACACGCTCAGGTATTTCCATTCGCCCTTCTGCTCCATGCCGCGCATGCGCAGCGAGAGGATTTTCTCGTGGTCCATCACGCCCGGCACGCAGTCGGGCACCATGCCCAGGTCCTCGCCGCAGGCAAGCATCCCCGTCGCGCCGAGCAACTCGGGGAGCTTGCGCTCGGCGTTGCGGCGCCAGAATTCGTCGTGGCGGTGGTAGAAGAAGTCGTTGTACATGGCGCCGAAGCGCTCCTGCTGCCACTGCGGCAGGTTGTAGGAGGCCGGCGCGATGAGCGGCTGGTACATGCCGGGATGGCGCGGGTCCGGATGGAAGAGGCCGTCGATCGGCAGCTGCTTGAAATAGATCTCGTCCGCCGAATACGGCAGGGCCGGGTTGAAGTGGCCCATCATGCCGCTCTTGTACTCGACGGGAATCTCCCAGATGCGGAAGAATCCAAGGATATGGTCGATGCGGAACGCGTCGAAATAGCGGCTCATCTTGCGCAGGCGCGCCTTCCACCAGGCGAAGTCGTCCTTGGCCATCTCGTCCCAGTTGTAGGTCGGGAAACCCCAGTTCTGGCCGTCCGTGCTGAAGTAGTCGGGCGGGGCGCCGGTCGAGGAATCAAGGTTGAAGAGCTCCGGATGCCAGTAGGCCTCCGCGCTGTCGGCGCTCACGCCGATGGGCAGGTCGCCCTTCAGCGACACGCCCTTGGCGCGCGCATAGTCCACTTCCTGGCAGAACTGCCTGTCCAGGTGGTACTGCATCCAGCAATAGTACTCCGGCTCCTTTTTGTCGCGGCGCGCGCAGAATTCCGCATACTCCGGCAGCCAGGCGGCGTTGTCCTTAACGAACTTCTTGTAGCCGGCCGAGGCCATGTCCTTGGCGCCGCGCGCCTCGAAGGCCTTGCGGATGTAGGCCATCTTGGCCTTGAACACGCGCGGGTAGTCCAGCTCCGGCAGCGCGTTGAGCGCGTCCTGCGCCTTCTTGAAGGCGGCGTCCGCCTTGATGCCGAGGTCCTGCAGGTGCATGTAGAGCGGGTGCAGGGCGAAGGTGGACACAGGGCTGTAGGGATACGAATCCGCCCACTCGCCCTTGCGGGTGGTGTCGTTGACCGGGAGCAGCTGCAGGATGCACTGCCCCGTGGCGGCGGCCCAGTCTACGACCGGCCGCAGGTCGCGGAACTCGCCGATGCCGAAATCGTCGGCCGTGCGCAGCGAGAACACGGGAATCGCGGTGCCGACGCCGCGGAAACCGGGGCGGTCGAACTTCTCCGCCTGGTGCCTGCGCGGGAACGGGCAGCCCGGGATCGGGCAGTCGATCCACGCGTCTTCGATCACGCGGGCGGACTTGGAGCAGTGGTGGCTCCATTCCGTGCGGACGATCAGTCCGTCGGACATCAGCACGTAGGTGTAGTCCTTGAGCGCCGCGGCCGGACAGTCTTTCACGGTCACGCTCCAGACGGCGCCGTCGCCCCATTCCATGGGGTATTTCTTGTCCTGGAGGACCAGCGCGAGGCTCTCGCCCCAGCGGGTCTCATACTTTATCTTGAATGTAATGTTCATATCTTCTTGAAACTGATGGCAAAACCGCCGCCCGGCGCCATGGTGACGGGGAGCTCGACGTCCGGCGTCACGGCAATCCGGCGGATCTCATAGGCCTGCGGATTCTTCTTGAAATGGGCGTCCGCCGCGTCGGCGTAGACCGTGGCCTCGTAGTTGCCCGGCTCCAGGAAGTCCAGCTTCAGCGTGAAGCTGCGCTCCTGTCCGTCGGTCACGCCGCCGCAGAACCACTGGCCCGTGCCCTTGGCCTTGCGGGCCACGATGACGTACTCCATCGGCTCGGCCGCGAGGTAGCGGCTCTCGCTCCAGTCCACGGCCACGTCCTTGATGAACTGGAACGCGTCCATGAAGCGGCTGTAGTGCTCCGGCGTGTCGGCCGCCATCTGCAGCGGGGAATACATCGTCAGATACAGGCCCAACTGCCCGCAGATGGTCGAATTGACGTACGAACCGTTGCCGCACCAGGCCTCGAGGTTCTGCTCGAAGATGCCCGGCGTGTAGTCCATCGGGCCGCCGTTGAGGCGGGTGAAGGGCAGGATCGCCGTGTGGCCCGGCGTGATGCCGCCGAAGGCCTGGTATTCCGTGCCCATCGCGGACTCGTTGCCGATCAGGTTGGGGTAGGTGCGGCAAAGGCCGGTCGGGCGCACCGCCTCATGGGCGTTGACCATGATGTGGTGCCGCGCGGCCTCCTTGACGCAATAGAGATAGTGGTTGATCATCCACTGGCTGTAGTGGTGCAGGCCCTGCGGGAGGATGTCGCCCACGTAGCCGGACTTGACGGCATCATAGCCGTATCTGTTCATCAGCGTGTAGGCATCCTCCAGGTAGCGCTCGTAGTTGCGGATGCTGGAGGAGGTCTCGTGGTGCATCACCAGGCGGATGCCCTTCTGGTGCGCGTAGACGTTGAGGCCCTCCAGGTCGAAGTCGGGATACGGCGTCTGGAAGTCGAAGACGTGGTCCTTGTTGCAGTTGGCCCACTCTTCCCAGCCGATGTTCCAGCCCTCCACGAGCAGCGCGTCGAAGCCGTGCTCCGCCGCGAAGTCGATGCATTCGCGGACGTGCGCGTTGTTGGCGCTGTGGCGCCCGTTGGCCTTGGCGGCGGCATAGTCGAATGTGTCGATGTCGATGCCGGCGGCGTCCGTGTAGGCCCAGGAGCCCGCTCCGGCGATCATCTCCCACCACACGCCCATGTACTTGACGGGATGGATCCAGCTCACGTCCTCCAGCGCGCAGGGCTCGTTGAGGTTGAGCACCAGGCGCGAGGCCAGCTGCTCCGTGGCGCTGGCGGCCACCTGCACGGTGCGCCAGGGCGTCTTGGCGGGGGCGGTCAGGTTGCCCTTCCAGCCCTCGGCGTCCGGGGTCAGCCAGGCGCGCAGCGCGTGGCGTCTGCCGTCCACGAGCAGGTGCATGCAGGGATAGTCGGCCAGCGCGGCTTCGTGGATGTTGACATACAGCCCGCCGGGGGTCTTCATCTGCAGCGAGGTCTGCACGCCGGACGTGCTGAAGGGCGTCCGGCTGCTGTTGTCGCGCATCTTGTCATAGAAATGGCGGCTCACGCCGGACAGCTTCGTGCAGTTGTATTCATATTCCTGGGTGTCGTAGTCGCCCGGGATCCACCATGCGGTGCAGTCGTCCGCCATCGCGAACTCCGTGAGCTCCTCGCGGATCACGAAGTGCACCAGCGGCTGCCCTTCGGGGAATTCGTAGCGGAAGCCGAGGCCGTCGTCGAACAGGCGGAAGCGGATGTCCAGCAGGCGCCCGCTCTCCGGCTGCTTCAGGTGGACCAGCAGCTCGTTGTAGTGGTTGCGGATCTGCGACTCTTCGCCCCAGACCGGCTCCCAGACTTCGTCGAAGCTGTCCGTCTCCAGGCCGGTCATCTCGAAATCGCGGTCAAACGCGATCTCCGGCCTGGTGTCGCGCCGGGTGATGGTGCCGTCGGCGGCCGTCTTGAGGTCCTCCGCCTTGATGGTGCCGCGCAGGGTGAAGCCCAGGCGGCTGGGCAGCACGACGGGCACGTCCTCGCGCCAGAGCGCGTAGCACGGCGTGCCGTCGGGCGTCATGGAGAACTCCATCCGGAGCTTGCTGTCCGGCGAAACGAGGTTGGCTTTCGGCTCCGGCCGGAGCTCCGGAGAAGCGGTACACGCGGCCAGGGTGACCGCTGCCAGTATGATCGATGCTATTTTCATTTTATTTGAATTCTACGACCAGCGCGGATCGGCCCGCCACGGTCTTGGCGTCAAAGGTAACATATTCTTCCGTGAAGATGTCGCGTCCGGGGCCCGCAAGCGTCTCCGTGACCTCCTTGTAGTCGGCCCAGGGCACCTGGCGCGGCTCGGGATTGTTGTTGAGATACACGAACACGGTCTCGCCGCCCTCCGCGATGCGCCAGTAGGCGTAGGTGTTGTCGCGGCTGATGAAATGCAGCGTGCGGCCGTGCCGGACGGCCTCCGAAGTCTGCCGCCAGCGCAGCAGCGTGCGGACATAGTCGTGCAGGTCCTTCTGCACGGGATCCTGCTCCCAGCCCAGCGGGAACTCGACGCGCAGGCCGCCGTGGCCCTGGGCGCGGTCGCGCGAGACGACCATCAGCTCGTCGCCCGCGAAGATCTGCGGGTAGCCGCGCACGGTGGCCATCAGCGCCATCACGAGCTTCATCTTGGCGGGGTCGCGGCCCACCACGTCGCCGATGCGGTCGGTGTCGTGGTTGCCCGGGAAGACCATCATGTTCTGCGGATCCTGGAAATAGAAATCGTTGGCGATGGAGTCATACCACCTCGTGGCGCCCTCGTCCCAGCTCTCGCGCTCGGCGTTGATGCCGTTGCAGACGGCGGACTGCAGGCAGAAGTCCATGATGGACGGGAGGTTGGAGTTGAAGCCGTCCTTGTTGGGGTTGCCGGCCTGCCAGTAGGCCACCTGCGGGACGTTGGTCGACCAGACCTCGCCCACGATGTTGAGCTGCGGGTACTCCTTGCGGACGCCGGCGCACCACTGCGCCATCGGCTCCTTCTCGTTGTAGGGATAGGTGTCCACGCGGAAGCCGTCCAGGTCGGCCCACTCGGTCCACCACACGGCCCACTGCCGGAAATACTGCAGCAGGTAAGGGTTGTCCAGGTTCATGTCCACCATCGAGGTGTCGAACCAGCCGCCGACCATGTTCTCGCGGTCGTGCTCCGAGCAATAGGGGTCGTTCTGCGCGGAGAACGCGCAGTTGGAATGTGTATAGGAAGGCCACTGGTGCACCCAGTCGGCGAAGGGAAGGTCCTCCATCCACCAGTGCCGGTCACCGCAGTGGTTGGTCACCACGTCCATGATGACCTTGAGGCCGCGGCGGTGCGCCTCGCGCACGAATTCGCGGTATTTGTCGTTGCTGCCGAAGCGCGGGTCGATGCGGTAGTAGTCCGTGCAGGCGTAGCCGTGGTAGGACGCAGACGGCTCGTCGTCCTCGAGCAGCGGGGTGTTCCAGATGGCGGTGAAGCCCAGGTCGGCGATGTAGTCGAGCTGGTCCTCGATGCCCTGGATGTCGCCGCCGTGGCGGCCGAAGAAGGCCTTGTAGTCCGCCTTCTCCTCGGTGTCGGCCGTGCAGTCGTTGGCGGGATCACCGTTGACGAAACGGTCCGGCATGATCAGGTAGACGGCGTCGTCGGGGCCGAAGCTCCCGCGCTGCGCGGAGCCTTCCCGGCGCGCGCCGACGCTGTACGGCACGCTGAAAGCGTCGTCGCCGCGCGAGAACACGAGCCGGCAGGTGCCGGGCTGCGTCCCGGGTGCGACGGACACGTCCACGAAGAGGTAGTTGGGGCTCTCCGCCGCGTGCGTGCCATTCACGCGCACGCCCGGCAGGCCCTCGGCCTTGACCGTGTAGCTGCCGATCTCCGGGCCCTGCACGAGCAGCTGGAGGGGCGTCTCCATGTCCACCCACCAGCAGGGCGGCTCGATGCGGCCCACGCGGTCGGCGTCCGTGGTGATGCTCCAGGCCCAGGGGGCCTTCAGCTGCACGCTCACGGTCACGCAGTCGTCGTCGGTGCGGCGCTCATAGACCACCCGGTCACCGTCGCAGGACAGGAGCTTGAAGGTGCCGTGGCCGGCAATCATCGCCGGATGCTGCGCACGCAGGCGCGCCAGATAGCGGTAGAAGTCCGTGGCGGCGTTGGTCTTCAGGGCGGGGATATGGTCTTTCTCGAAGAATTCGAAACGGTGGTCGTAGCCGACCTCCTGGCCCGTATAGATGAGCGGCTGCATCATCGGCAGGGTCCACGCGAGCACGGTCATCGCCTGCCACGCGTCGCCCATGCGCTCGAACTCCGTCCCGCTCCACGAGTTCTCGTCGTGGTTGGAGGTGAAGCCCAGGCGGCGGACGCCGGCGGGGAAGGTGCTTTCGTTCCACTGCAGATAGCGCACGAGGCTGTCCGCGTCGGCCTTGCCCTGGGCAAGGTCGTTCAGCAGGTGGTGCAGCTTCCAGGCGTAGGTGGTGTTGAAGCCGGCGTCATGCAGCCAGGCCTCTTCGCCTTCGGCGAGGAAATAGAGCGGCCGCGCGAATTCCTGGCGGAATTTCGGCAGCACCGCCGCCCAGAAGTCCTGCGGCATCTGGTAGGCCACGTCGCAGCGGAAGCCGTCCACGCCGCGCTCCAGCCAGAAGCGCATCGATTTCTCCATCTCGGCGCGCATCTCGGCGCAGCCGTAGTTGAGCTTGGCGATGTCGGTCCAGTCGTATTCGACGATCGTATTTCCTTGCTCATCACGCACATACCACTCGGCGGGCTTCTCCGTTACCCACGGATGGTCGGGCGAGGTGTGGTTGGCCACCCAGTCCAGGATGACCTTGAATCCCTGGCTGTGCGCCGTGGCGAGGAAATGGTCGAAGTCGGCCAGCGTGCCGAACTCCGGGTTGATGTCGCAGTAGTCCCGGATGGCGTAGTAGGAGCCCAGGGTGCCCTTGCGGCCCTTCTCCCCGATGGGATAGGGCGGCATCACCCAGATGATGTCCACGCCCAGCTCCTTGAGCAGGGGCAGGTGTTCCTCCGCCGCGGCGAAAGTGCCTTCCGGCGTGAGCTGGCGGACGTTGAGTTCATAGACGGTCCCGTCGTTCACCCAGGCGTCGGAGACGGCCTGCTGCGCGGGTTTCTGCGTGCAGGCGACCGCCAGCACGCTCAGGGTCAGGATCGAAAGTAGTTTCTTCATCGTCATTGTCTTTATTCTCCGAACGGGTCCATCGCCTCCGTCGGCTTCCCGTCCGCGAAAGCGCCGTAGGGATAGCCGATGCGCGCGGCCTCGGACTCGGGTTCCCAGAAGAAGACCCCCTGGAAATAATCATAGCCGCGGGTGTTCTGCAGGATGTATTGGAGCGCGGCCTTGCCCTTGTCGGGCTCGGAGGCCGGCATGCCGAACTCCACCAGGAGGACGGGCTTGCCGTAGTTGCGGTACAGGACCGGCAGGTTGTCGACGAACTGCTTCGTCTTCGGCGTCCAGTCGGGATAGGCGCCGTCCTGCCAGTAGGAAGGATAGAGCGACAGGCCGAGGACGTCGTATTCCAGGCCCTTGCCCTTCATCAGGGTCAGGAACCAGTTGAGCGTGGCGAGGTCCCAACCGTTGTCCAGGTGCAGGATGACCTGCGCCTGCGGGAAGACGGCCTTGACCGCCTTGCGGCCCGCGTCGAAATAGCGCACGAATTCGCCGGCGTTGGTGCCGGCCACGCGGCCGCTCTCCCAAAGCATGCCGTTGGTGGTCTCGTTGCCCACCTGCACCCACTTCACGTCCACGCCGGCGCCCTTGAGCGCCTGCAGGACGTCGGTGGTGTGCGCGGCGAGGGCCTGCGCCATCGCCTCCGGGCCCATCGCCTTCCAGGCTTCGGGCACGGGCTGCTTGCCCGGGTCGGCCCAGGAGTCGCTGTAGTGGAAGTCGATCATCACGTCCATCCCGAGGGCCTGGGCGCGCTTCGCCTTCACGACCACGTCGTCCTTGCCGCACCAGCCGTCGGCGGGATCGACCCACACGCGCAGCCGGACGGCGTTGGCGCCGATCTCCTTGAGCAGCGCGGTGCATTCGCGCTCCTGTCCGGCGGCGTTGTAGAACTTGAAGCCGCGCGCCTCCATCCAGGTCACCCAGCTGATGTCGGCGCCCTTGGCGAAGGTGCGGGCGGCCTGCTGCCCGCCGCCCGGCTCCGCCTTCCGGCAGGAGCACGCGGCGAGCAGCGTCAGGCCCGCAAAGGCCAGGCAGGTCAGGATCCTTCTCATTGGGCGAAGACGGCTGAGGCGTACGGGGCGAGGGTGAGGGACGTGCCGTTCACGGTCACGGCGCCGTTGGACACGAGGATGGCGTCCTTGGACAGCTCGGAGATGCCGCTGGGGCTGACCGTGGCCACCTTGTCGCTGAAGTTGTGCGCCACGAGCACGGTCTGTCCGTCGGCGCTCATCTTCCACAGCGCCACGGCGGCGTTGGCGGACTTGACTTCGGCGATCTCGCCGCTGGCGAGCGCCTTATAGCTGTTGCGCGCTTCCGCGAACTTGCGGTAGACGTTCAGGATCGACGCCGGATCGGCGGTCTGCGCCTCCACGCTGATTTCGGGGGAGAGCATCGCGTTGTCCACCTTGCCGCCCAGGGCCGCGGCGGGCACGTTGCCGCTGCGGGTCCACTTCATCGGGGTGCGGATATATTCGTCGCCGTGGCTCTTGGTTCCCCAGTAGCCGAGCTCCTCGCCCTGGTAGACGAAGGGCTTGCCCGGCGAGGTCAGGAGCACGGCCGCGGCCAGTTTCTCCTTGTTGATGTCGCGTCCCAGGTCGCTGGCGGCGCGGTCCTCGTCGTGGTTGGTGAGCTTGATCGCGTCGATGAAGTCGGCGCGGTTCTGGCGGAACAGGCTGCGGAAGTAGCGCACCGTGGAGGCGAAATCGTCGCCCTTGCCGCGGTTGATGCGGTCCTTGAGCGTCCAGTAGTAGTAGAAGTTGAAGTTGGACGGCAGGCCCTGGTAGTAGGGCGCCATCTGCTCGGCGTTATCGCACCACGCCTCGCCGACCATGTAGAGGTCGCCGGCGCCGCCGCGGGCCTTGTAGGCGGTGTTGCAGCGGTCGTACCAGGCCTTCAGGAAGGCCACGTTGGCAGCCGTCTGCTCCTGGTAGATCCACACCACGGCGTCGAGGCGCAGGCCGCCGACGCCCATGTTGATCCATTTGTCGGCCGAGGCCGCCAGGTCCTTGAAGGCCGGCGACTCCGCCACTTTGTCATACGGACCGTAGTTCAGGTCCGGCATCGAGCGGTCGAAGCTGGCGAAGTAGTGGCTGCCGCCGCCGAAGGTGATGTCCTGTGCGTCGGTGTTGTTGACGGTATACGGGGTGCCGAGGCTGAGGCCCTTGCCGCTGCCGCCCCACTTGGTGCCGCCGTCCCACGAGGTCGCGGACGTGCGGAGCAGGAAGCCCCAGCTGGAGTTGAAATCCACCGTGATCTCGAAGACGCTGGCGGAGGTCTGGTAGAGGCCAGCCAGCACGCCGTCGCCGTAGTAGAGCCAGCGGGTGGCTTCGGTATTAGGTTTTTGTGCCGCCTCCTCCGTGCGCGTCACGGTCACGGTCTTGGCGTTGTAGTCCCACTTGAAATGCAGCCGGCCGCTGACGCCGCCGGACAGCGGGTGCCACGCGCCCATCCGGGTACTCGTGGCGCCGCCGAAGTTGTCCACCTTGCCGGCACGCATGTCGGCGTTGGGATCTTCGGAGAACACGTAATAATCGCGGTACGGGCTGGCCGGGTCGGCGCAGGCCTGCTTGAACCAGGGATTCTGGTCGCCGGAATGGTTCAGCACGTAGTCCATGTAGATGTCGATGCCCTTGGCCTTCGCCTTGTCGATCAGGTCCTTGAAATCGGCTTCCGTGCCGAGCTTCGGATTGATGGCGGAGTAGTCAGACACGTCGTAGCCGTGGTACGAGCCGCAAGCCTGGATGGGCGAAAGCCACAGCGCGGACACGCCCAGCGACTCGAAGTAGTCGAGGTGCTGCGTCACGCCCTTGAGGTCGCCCCAGCCGTCTCCGTCGGAGTCGGCGAAGCTGTAGACGTTGAGCTGGTAGGTGATATTGGCGAGATTGTCGCCCTTCTCGATGGTCGTGGTGGACCCGTTGCCGCCTCCGGGGATCTTCCGGCAGGAAGAGCAGGAGAAAAGCGACAGCCCGAGGATCAGGGCGCAGACGACGAAGTGGATGCGTTTCATATCGGTTATCGTTTTTTGAATTGGCGAACCGGGGTCCGGTCAGGGACCCCGGCCCGAAAAGGCTGCAAAGACTGTGCTACTTGACAGGTTTGCTGACAGTGATCGTACCGGCTGCGGTGTCGTAGACGACGTCGAAGCGGGTCAGGTCGGTCACGGAGATGTTGGAACCGTTGTCGGTCACCGCCTCGAAGGCAACGCCGGCCTCGGCGTAGGTGCCGCCCGCGCTGACGGTCCAGTCAGCGCCCTTGCGGATCTTCCAGCCGCCGGAGATCTCCTGGCTGAAGGCGGACCACTTGCCGTCGCCGGCCGGCAGGAGGAAGCGGTCGCCGCTCCAGCCGTTGAATTCGCCGATCAGGCTCCAGAAGTCGGTGCTCAGGGTGATCGTCTCGGCCGCAGGGTCGTACACCACCATGTAGGTGCCGGCCTTGGGCGCCTTGATGTTGCTGCCGCCCTTCGTCACGGCGAAGGCCTCGTCGGCTGCCGCAGCGTCGCCGCCGCGGTCGTCGGCCCAGGCCGCCATGTAGCGGATCTTGATCTCATCGTCCGCTGCGAGGGTCACAGGCACGCTGTACCACTTGCCGTCGGAGGCGAGGTTCATCGGGATGTCGTTGTTCCAGCTGAATCCTTCGATCGCGGAAATCTTGCCCACGACGCCCCAGACGAGCGTACCGATGGTCTGGTTGTTCTCGTTGAAGACGACGCGCATCTTGCCGCCGAGCTTGATGTCGTCGCCGCCCGGGTAGGCGGCCACGAACTCGCCGGCTGCGGTCGGCGTGGCGCCGCCGCGGTTGACGGCCCAGTCGTGTCCGAAGCGGACCTTCCAGCCGTTCTCGTTGAGCTCGAGCTCGTCGCTGATCCAGATGCCCGGGGCGACCTGGGTCATGTCGGCGTCGGCACCCCAGCCGTTGAAGTCACCGATCACGGACCAGCCGGAGGCCTTGGTCTCGGACACGGTGATGGTCGGGGCATCGGCGTTGCTGAGGTCGAGCACGACCGTCCAGGAACCGGCTTCCACGGGAATGTCGTCGCCACCCGCCACGGCCGCGAACGGCTCGCCGACGGTATAGGTGCCGCCCTTCTCGAGGCCGTAGTTCTCGGCCCAGTCGGCATCCTTGCGCCACTTGAACGTGGTGGCCTCGGCGGCCTCGAAGCTGGCCGTCCAGACGCCGTCCTTCTCGGAGGCGATGACGTCGTTGTTCCAGTCGCCGTTCACGCCGATGAGGTTCCAGCCCGTCACGGTCGGCGGCTCCGGCTCACCGCCGATCTTACCGCTCACGCCGCCGCCGAGGGTCTCGACGATGGTAGCCGTACCGGTCGGATCGAGGATGAGGTCATAGACGCCGTCGGCGCCGACAGAGATGTTGCTGCCGTCCTGCGTCACGGTGAAAGCGGAGCCGAGGCTGCCGAATTCGCCGCCGAAGTTCACGGTCCAGGCCAGGTCCTTGCGGAACTTGAAGGCGTCACCCGCGGCGAGCTTGATGCCCTGGGCCACATGGATGGTGCCGTCGGTGGTCATCGCGAGGTCGCCGTTCCAGCTGATGCCGTAGTTGGACAGGTCGCCGATGACGGTCCATTCGCTGGCCTGGGTGCAACCCGGATAAGGCAGGTATGCATCCGTGACCATCGCGGTATTGTTGGACAGGTCGAGCCACAGGTCATAGATGCCGTCGGCACCGACCGTGATGTTGCTGCCGTCCTTCGTCACGGAGAAGTCACTGCCGAGGCTGGTGAATTCGCCGCCGAAGTTCTCGGCCCAGGCTTCGTCCTTGCGGAACTTGAAGGCGTCGCCGGCTGCGAGCTTGACGGCCTTGGCCACCAGGTGCTCGCCGTCAGCGGTGGCGAACATCTCGAGGTCGCCGTTCCAGCTGATGTCATAGTTGGACAGGTCGCCGATGACGGTCCAGGTCGTGGCCTCGGTGTAGTCGGCATACGGGCTGCCCTGCGGGAGGGACACCTGGAAGTTGTTGAGGGTCACGCGGCCTTCGGAGTCCACGAAACCGTTGACGCCGTTGTCCTGCGAGAGGTTCTGCATCGTGGCGCGGACGGCCAGCTGGATGCTCGGGATGACGTCGCCGTCCTGGAAGCCCAGGGTGGCGAGGGTCTTGCTGATGTTGAGGAGGGTCGCCGACAGGGTCGTGCCGTCGTCGGCGGTGGTGACGATCTTGCTGACCGCATGGCCGTCCACGTCGACGAGGGCGAGCACGTGCTTGGGCGCAATCTTCTCATTGAAGCCCATGTTGAAGGCTCCCGGAGTGTAGGTCACCGTGACGGCCTTCGCGCCGATCTCCGAGGCGCCCAGGACAGGTGCGTCGGCATGGGCCGGATCGAACGTCGTCAGGCGCTCCTGGAGGCAGGAGGTGGCCATCAGGCCGACCAGTCCTGCAAAGAGGATGGAGAATATCTTTTTCATTTTTACTGTTCTTTAGTGTAGCCAGGGTTCTGCTGAAGGTTGCTGTTGGCAAGCCGGTCGGAATCCGGAATCGGGAAGAGGTTGAAGTGGCTGTCCACGGAAGTACCGCCCTTGACGCCGCCCTTCCACTGCCAGACATAGCTGTCGGAAGTGAACTGGCCGAAGCGGACCAGGTCGTTGCGGCGCCAGCACTCCAGGTAGAGTTCGCGGGCGCGCTCGTCGAGGACATCCTGCAGGGTGAAGCTGCTCACGGCGGCGAGGCCGGCACGCTTGCGGACGTCGTTGAGGGGCTGCAGGCCCTCGATGGAAGCGCCGCGCTTGTGGCACTCGGCGGCCATCAGGAGCACGTCGGCATAACGCATCATCGGGAAGTCGGTGTCCACGAAGCCCTGCTCTTTGCCCGGCGTACCGTCACTCTTCATGTTGAGGTACTTCATGAAAGCCATGCCGTTGGTGAACTCGCCGATGTCGTCGATGTCCTTCTGCTGGCCGCTGGTGTAGAACAGGTTGCGGGCGTCCTCGGAAGAGAACTTGTTGTAGAACTCAGGCGTGGTGCGGAGACCGCCCCAGCCGGAGGAGATACCGATCTTGGAGACATCCATCGAGCCGCCGGTGGAGGCGAAGATCAGGTAGTTCGTGGCGCCGTAGCTGGTGGTGTTGACACCGTCCTGCTCGACGGCGAAGATGATCTCGTCCGTGCACTTGTCGTTGTCGGCGAGGAAGAGCTCCTGGTAGGCGCTGTACGTGCCTGCGGAGGCGGTGTGGAGGCTATAGCCGTCGTCCATCAGGTCCTTCAGGACGTCGGCGCACTTCTGCCACTGGGCGGTGCCGGTGAACACCTCGGCGTTGAGGTAGAGCTTGGCGAGGATGAACTTCGCCACACCCTTGTCGGCGCGGGCGTAACCGTTGGCGCGCGGAGCGGCCAGGGCGCTGTTGTCGATCAGGTCGCGGAGCTCGGTCTCGAGCCAGGCATACAGCTCGGCGCGCGGCATCTGCTCCGGGTTCTGGCCCACGATGGCGCTGTCGTCAGCGAAGGGCACGTTGCCGAAGTTGTCGATGGCGTGGTAGTAGGCCAGGGCGCGCAGCACGCGGGCCTCGGCGATGTATTCCTCCTTCTCGGCGAAGTTCCGGTCGGAGGCCTTGGCCTGGCGGATGAACTCGTTGGCCATGGAGACCTGCATGAAGATGCGGGAGTAGAAGGCGTAGATGAAGGTGTCGTCGGTCGTCCAGTTCATCCAGTGGAAATTCTTGATGGTCTGGTCGTTCCAGCCGCAGACCGCCTCGTCGGTGGTCAGGCCGGTGTGGTGGAACAGGCCGCGGATGTACTGGGAGGCGCCGCCGTCGAGACCGGAGATGGAAGCGGCACCGTTGGCGCCGTAGAAACCGGAGGTCGCGAAGCCGGTGTAGAGGCCGGCCAGGAAGGATTTGTAGGAATCCTGGTCCGTGAGGGCCTTGTCGGCCGTATTGGCGTTCGGGTCGATCGGGGTGACGTTGAGGTCACCGACGCAGGCGGTCAGGGAAGCCGCAAGAGCGATCGTACCGAGAATATATTTGATCTTTTTCATATGCTATCCTGGATTAGAAGTTGAACTTGACACCGAGGACGAACGTGCGGGGACGCGGGTACATGGCACCGTCGATACCGCCGTAGATTTCCGGATCGATTCCGTCGTAGCGGGTCAGGGTGCAGATGTTCTGCACGGTACCGAACACGTTGAGGGAAGCGTCGCGGTGCTCCGCCACCTTGAAGAGTTTCGGGAAGGTGTAGCCGACCGTGAAGTTGTCGAGCTTGAGGAAGGACGCGTCGCGGACATAGTAGTCGGACAGGTACTGGGCCTGCGCGAACATCGCGCGCGGGGCGGAGGCGAGGCGGTTGCTGATGAAGCTGTTGGTCCACAGGTCCGCGAGCATCTCAGTGTCGGAAGCCACGTTGTTGTACACCCAGTTGCCGATGGAGGCGTGGCCGGAGAGGGCCGCCGTCCAGTTCTTGTAGGTGAAGCTGGTGTTGAAACCGATGGTCACGTCGGCGAACGGCTTGTGGAAGAAGTACTTGTCTTCAGCGGTGATGGAGCCGTCGTTGTTGCGGTCCACATACACGCCGCTGATCGGACGGCCGTCGATGTCGTACACCTGCTCATACACGTAGAAGGCGTTCATCGGCTGGCCGACCTGGAACATCTGCACGTTGTTGCCGGTACCGCCGGAGATGCCGCCCGTCTCCACGCCCGTGGCGTTGTCGTCGGAAGCGGTCAGCTTGGTGATCCGGTTGAAGTTGTAGGCGACGTTGGCGCCGAGGGTCCAGCTCATGTCGCGGGTATCCACCAGGATGGCGTTGAGGTCGAGTTCGACACCCTTGTTGGTCATCGAGCCGATGTTGGTGTTGAGGTAGTTGGTCAGGTTCGACAGGGCGGGCACCGGGATGAAGTTGAGGATGTCCTTGGTGTCACGCTGATAGACGTCGATGGCGCCCGTCAGGCGGTCGTTCCAGAAACCGAAGTCGAGACCGACGTTGTAGGTCGTCGTCGTCTCCCAGCGGAGGTCGGCGCTGTAGCCCAGCGCGGAGACCGGGGTGATGAGCTTGTCGTTGAAGAAGTAGTAGGAGCCCAGCTGGTGGGTCAGGAACTGCGCGAAGGTGTCGTAGTAGCCACCCACGGCCTGCTGGCCGGTCTGGCCCCAGGAGAGGCGGAGCTTCAGGGTGGAGAGCTTGTCGGCACCGGCCATGAAGTCTTCCTTCATCACGTTCCAGCCGAAGGCCACGGACGGGAAGATACCCCATTTGTGGTTCTGGAAGCGGGAAGTACCGTCGGCGCGGACCGTGGCGGTCAGCAGGTACTTGTCGGCGAAGCCGTAGTTGGCGCGGCCGAAGAAGGAGATCAGGTAGAGTTCGCCCTTGCCGCGGGCGTCGGCGAGCTTGGCGCCGTCGCTGATGCGGTTGGTCAGGCTGTTGTTCTCGCTGTAGAAGCGCTGCCAGGAGTAACCGGCCATCAGGTCGACATTGTGCTTGCCGAAGGTCTGGTTGTAGTCGGCGTAGAACTCGAGGGTCGTGTTCAGGCGGCTGTAGTCATAGTCGGTATGCTGGCCGCCGCCGGACTGGTTGGTGTTGTGGTAGGAACCCTCGGAACCCATGGCCACCTCGCTGAAACCGTCGGACTTGGCCCAGTCGATACCGAGGTTGAGGTTGAGGCGGAGGGCCTCCAGGCCGTGGATCTTGTAGTCGAACTGCGCGTTGCCGATGAAGCGGTAGGCATCGGCCTGGTCGATCCTGTCGTGCAGCAGGGCGACCGGGTTCATCGTAGCCATCACGTTGAGGTTGCCGGCGGTGTCGTACCATGCGGTGTAGCCGTTCAGGCTATGGGCGGGGTCGTCGCAGCGGACCGGCTTGGTCGGGTCGTAGTGGTTGGCGGCGCCGATGGCGTCCTGGTTGGCGTACCAGTTCTTGGCATAGGTGCCCTTGCCGTTCAGGTTGACGGTGAGGTGCTTGTCGAAGAAGCTCGGGGAGAGGTTGAGCGACAGGGTGCCGCGGTTCATCTTGGAACCGATCAGCGTACCGGTCTGGGAGGTGAAGCCGCCGGAGACGCGGTAAGGCAGGAACTCACCGATGCGGCCGTTCAGGGAGATGTTCCCGTCGTAGGTCGGGGCGACCTGGTAGATTTCCTTCTGCCAGTCGGTGTCGTAGATGACGCCGTTCACGCCCAGGTTGGCCTCGGCGGTGGAGTTGGCGCCGTAGAAGTTGCGGATCAGGTTGGTGATGCCGGCGGCGTTGAGGACCTCCTGATATTTGGCGACCGTGTTGACGGAAGCGGTGAAGTCCACGGCCACCTGCGGCAGCGCGCTGCCGGTGCGGGCACCCTTCTTCGTGGTGATCACGATGACGCCGTTGGACGCGCGGGAACCGTAGATGGCGGTCGCGGAAGCGTCCTTCAGGACGGTGAAGCTCTCGATGTCTTCCGGGTTGACGGAAGAGAGCGGGTCGGACATGCCGGCGATGCCGTCGTTGGAGACGGGCAGGCCGTCGATGACGATGAGCGGGCTCTGGTCGGCGTTGAGCGACGCGGTACCGCGGATGCGGATGGTCGCGCCGGCGCCCGGCATACCGGAGCCTGCGGTCACGACCACGCCCGCGCTCTTGCCGCGCAGCAGGTCGGCCGGGGTCGTGATGACGCCCTTGTTGATCTCGTCGGCCTTGACGGTCGACACGGATCCGGTGAGGTCACTTTTCTTGACGGTACCGTAGCCGATGACCACGACCTCGTCCAGGAACTCGTTGTCCTCTGCGAGGGTGATGGTGGCGGGCACTGCGGATGCCTTGAAAGTCTGAGTGGTGTAGCCGATGCAGCTGACGGAGACCGTCGCATCGGGAGAAGAAACCCTGAGGGAGAAGTTGCCGTCCAGATCGGTGATGGATCCGTTGGTCGTGCCCGCCTCCATGACGGTGGCGCCCACGACGGGTCCCATCTGGTCCACAACCACACCCCGGACCGCATAGCTTTGAGCGGATGCGGTGACGCCCATCACGCCCGAGAGCGCGACAGCCGCAAGGATGGATAGGATTTTTTTCATAAAAATGAAAGGTTATTAGATAGAATAAACTTATTTGCGTTCTTCGACGAGAGCGACCGCCAGGCAGCCGCAGATGAGCAGGACGCCGGCGATCACGAGCATGTGGGCCTGCACGCCGCCGACCAGGTGAAGCACCACGCCGCCCAGGGCGGCTGCGACAATCTGCGGAAGGCAGATCGTGCAGTTGAACAGCCCCAGGTAGCTGCCCATGTGCTCCCCGTTCAGCGCGTTGGTGAGCAGGGTGAAGGGCAGGGCCAGCATCGCCGCCCAGGCCGCTCCGATGAGGAAATACGACACGAACAGCAGATACTGGTTGTGGATGAAAGCGATGGAAATGAAACCGGCCGCACCGATCAGCAGGCTCACGACGTAAGCCAGGCGGAGCGACTTGAATCTAGGAAGCACGAGGGCCCAGAGGATGGAGCCGACCGCCTGCGCGGCGAACACGACGCCCACCCAGTTGCCCGCGGCCTGGTAGCCCTCGGACGCGGGATCCGTGGTGCCCCAGCAGTTGGCCGCGACGGCCCCGTTGGTATAGGTCCACATATACATGAACGCCGCCCAGCAGAAGAACTGGACCAGTCCCACGGTCCAGAAGGTCTTCGGGGCGCGCACCAGGAGCTTCAGCAGCCCCGGGCGATGCTTCTCCTCCTCAGCCTGCTTCTGCGGGTCGATGCCGTGGAACGCGGCATACTCTGCCGGCGGCATCTCCTTGACTTTCACGAAGGTATAGAGCACGCAGAGGATGAGGATGGCGGCGCCGCCGTAGAAGCTCCACACCACGGAGGGCGGGATGACGCCCTTGGGGGCGGTGTTGGCGATGCCGATCCAGGTGAAGAAGATCGGGAAAAGGTAACCCACCAGGCTGCCGGCGTTGCACAGCAGCGACTGGATCGAATAGGCCTGCGCCTTCTGCTCCTCGCCCACCATGTCACCGACCATCATCTTGAACGGCTGCATGGCCACGTTGATGGAGGTGTCCAGGAAGATCAGGGAGAACAGACCGAACCACATCGCGCCGTTGAGGCCGAGCAGCAGGCGGCTGCTGAAATTGAGACTGCCCGCGTTGGGCAGGAACGCCATCACGAGGACGGCCACGATGGCGCCCACAAGCAGGTACGGCTTGCGGCGGCCCATCCGGCACCACGTGCGGTCGGAGTACTTGCCGATGAGCGGCTGCACCAGCATGCCCATCAGCGGGGGGAGGATCCAGAAAAAGCTGAGCTGGTGCGGATCGGCACCGAGCGTAGCGAAGATGCGACTGATATTTGCGCTCTGCAGGGCATAGGCAATCTGCACTCCGAAGAAGCCGAAGCTGAGATTCCACATTTGCCAGAAAGTGAGCTTATTGGTTTGCATTGTAGTGTTATTGTCAATCGCTGCAAAAATGAAAAATCTTTCACGCGCGAAAAAATTGAAATGGATGAATGGTATTATTTTCGGGATGAACGGTCGAATTAGGAAGAAAATTTAGTATCTTCAACCGCTATATTATGAAGATTTCAAAAGAGTTCTGGATTATTCTCGGTTTTGCGCTGCTCCACGCAGCCGTCGCCCTGGGCTGCCGGCTGGCGGGCCTGGCGGACGAGATGATGCTGACCCTGCTGACGATGCTTCTCGTCGTCCTGCTTTGCCTGCGCTGCCGCGTGGACGGCAAGATGACGGCCATTTCCGTCGTGCTGGTCAACGTGATCGGCGTGCTCCTCGGCCGGGGTACGGCCCTGTTTTTCGGGGCGCTCTTTGCTTCGCCGCTCGTCATCTATCCCCTCTCCACCTTCGCCTCCACGCTCCTGATCGGTTGGGCGACGCTGTGGGCGGTGCGCCTCTACGCGCGCAAGATGGCGGCCAGCGTCGAGCAGGTCAATTCCCTGAAGTGGCTGCTCGTCGCCTTCGTCTTCATCCTGGTGATGCGCCTGGCCATCCTGCTCTTCTTCTCCGAAGCCCACGAAGGCCGCAACACCGCCGTCACCATCCTCCTCGACTATGCGATGACGCTCGTCGTCATCCTCGTGCTCGCCGCCTACTCCCTGCGGCTGCAGCAGCGCGCCCTCGAGGCCGCCGAGCTGGCCAACCTCGCCCAATACCGCTACCACAAGCTCAAGCAGCAGGTCAACCCGCACTTCCTCTTCAACTCGCTCAACGTGCTGGACTACCTCATCCAGGAGCAGCCGCGCGAGGATGCCAGCCGCTATACGCACAAGCTCGCGGAGGTCTACCGCTACATGATCCGCAGCGAAGACGAGACCACCGTCCGCCTGCGCGAGGAGATGGACTTCGTCTCGCAGTACATCGACCTGCTCAAGGTCCGGTTCCCGGAGGGGCTGGACGTGCAGGTGGACATCCCCGAGGAGGCCATGGCCCGCTCGGTGGTGCCCTGCTGCGTGCAGCTGCTCATCGAGAACGCCACCAAGCACAACGCCATCTATCCCGACAAGCCGCTCCGCATCAAGGTCTGCGCATCCGGCGAGAAGGTCACCGTGACCAACAACCGCAATCCCAAGCTCACCCAGGTCGCCTCGACCGGGCTGGGCCTCCAATACATCCGCCAGCAGTACCGCGACCTGTCCGGCAAGTCCATCGTCGTCCGCTCGGACGACCAGAACTACACCGTCACACTTCCGCTCCTATGATGAGACTATGATGAAAGCCCTGATTGTCGAGGACGAGCGCATGGCCCAGGCGCAGCTCGTCCGCCTGCTCAAGACCCATTTCCCGGACATCGAGGTGGTCCAGGCCACCGATTCGGTGCGCAGCACCGTCGAATACCTCGCCTCCAATCCGCCGCTCGACCTCATCTTCATGGACGTCGAGCTCTCCGACGGCGACTGCTTCGAGATTTTCCGGAAGGTGCCCGTGCGCGCGCAGGTCATCATGACTACCGCCTATGAATCCTACGCCCTCAAGGCATTTGAGGCCGGGAGCGTGGACTATCTCCTCAAGCCCATCGGCGCCGAGGAGCTGGCGCGCGCGGTCGGCCGCTGCCGCGAGCGCGCCGCCACGGCCCCGGCGATCGACGTGGAGAAGCTCCTCGCCTTCGTGGCGGGCCGCCAGCCCAAGAACTACAAGGAGCGCATCGTGGTCTACGTCGGCGAGCAGATCATTCCCGTCCCGACGGACCGGATCGCCTTCTTCTTCGCCGAGGAGAAGGCCAACTACCTGATGACCGACGAAGGCGCGCGCTATCTCGTCGAGACCACGCTCGACATGCTCGAGCAGGATCTCGACCCGGAGCGCTTCTTCCGCATCTCGCGCGGCGCCATCGTCTCGCGCGGCGCCGTCAAGAGCGTCAGCCGCCACTTCAGCGGCCGCCTGCGGCTCGAGATGAAGCCGGCGCCGCCCTTCGAGCCCACGGTCTCCCGCGCCCGGGTGGACGATTTCCTGAAATGGCTGGAATAAAAGAAATCCGCCAGGCTTCTGCCCGGCGGATTTTCTTTAGAGCTTGTAGTAGCTTCCGAGGATGGCCGCGAACCAGCTCGGCGGCAGGAGCTTCTTGAGCGTCACGGAGAGACGCTGCTCCAGCGTGGAGATGATGTAGTGGTAGCGCGGGCGCTTCTTGCGCACGATCTTGCTGATCTTGCCGGCGAGGTATTCGGGCTTGAGGCCCGTGGTCTCGTCCTTCTCGATGCTCGCGAGGGACTTCGCATAGGTCTTGTAGACCTCGTACGCCTCGGGGTTGGCGACGCTCTTGCGCTGCGCCGTGAATGACGTGGCGAAGTCGCCCGGTTCGATCACGACCACCTGGATACCGAAGGCTTTCGTCTCCAGGCGCAGCGCCTCGCAGTAGCCCTCGATGGCGAACTTCGAAGCGGAGTAGAGCCCCTGGAACGGGAGGCCCATCAGGCCGCCGATCGAGCTGAAACAGAGGATCTTGCCGCTGCCCTGCCGACGCATGGCGGGCAGCACGTAGTGCAGGAAACGCACCATCCCCATCCAGTTCACGTCCATCTGGCGCTCCGCGTCCTCCAGCGAGGAGAACTCCAGCGGACCGCCGATGCCCATGCCGGCGTTGTTGATGAACACGTCGATGCGCCCTTCGGCGTCGAGCACCTGCTTCACCGCCGCCTCGCAGTCCTCCGCCCGCTGGGCGTCGGCCTTGATGTAGGTGACGCCGGGCAGCAGGTCCGTGGCTTTGCGGTGCGTGCCGTAGACCTTGTGGCCGTCGGCGCTGAGCCGGGCGGCCATCGCGCGGCCGAAGCCGGAGGTGATGCCGGTGATCAGGATAACCATAGCGCTATGCGATGACGCCGAGTTCGCGGAAGATCTTGGTCAGCACCGCCACGGCCTCGTCCACCTGCTCGGTGGTGTGCGTGGCCATGAGGGCGAAGCGGATGAGCACGTCCTTCTCCGGCACGGCCGGGGCGATCACCGGGGTGATGAACACGCCCTGCTCGTAGGCCATCCGCACGATCTGCATCGCCTTGAAGGTGTCGCGCACGAAGAGCGGGATGATCGGGGACTGGGTGTGGCCCGTGTCGAAGCCGGCCTTCTTGAAGGCCTCCTGCGCGTGGCGCGTGACCTTCCAGAGGTTCTCGCGGCGCTCCGGCTCGTTGATCATGATGTCCAGGGCGCAGGAGGCGGCGGCCACGGCGGCCGGGGTCATCGAGGCGCTGAAGATCAGCGAACGGGAGTTGTGCTTGAGGTAGTTGAGGACTTCCTTGTCGCCGGCGATGAAGCCGCCCAGGGAGCCGAAGCTCTTGGAGAAGGTGCCCATGATAAGGTCCGTCTCCTTGGTCAGGCCGAAGTGGCTGGCGGTACCGGAGCCGTTCTCGCCGATCACGCCGAGACCGTGGGCGTCGTCCACCATCACGGCGGCGTTATACTTCTGGGCCAGGCGGACCAGGTCGGGCAGCGGGGCGATGTCGCCCTCCATCGAATATACGCCGTCCACCACGATGAGCTTCGGGGCGTTCTTCGGGGTCATGAAGAGCTTGCGCTCAAGGGCTGCGACGTCGTTGTGCGCGAACTTGCGCACCTCGCTGAAACTCAGGCGGCTGCCGTCGATGATGCAGGCATGGTCGAGGGCGTCCAGGAAGATGTAGCCACCGCGGAAACCGAGGCAGCCCACGACGCCCAGGTTGACCTGGAAGCCGGTGCTGTAGGTCACGGCGGCGTCCTTGCCCACGAACTTGGCCAGCTTCTCCTCCAGCTCCTCGTGGATGTCGAGGGTACCGTTGAGGAAGCGGCTGCCGGAGCAGCTGGTGCCGTATTTTTCTATTGCCTTGATGGCGGCCTCCTTGAGGCGCGGGTCGTCGGAAAGTCCAAGGTAGGAATTGGAACCGAACATCAGGACCTTGCTTCCGTCAGCCATGGTGACGAGGGGATCCTGTCCGGAAGAGATGGGGCGGTAGTAGGGGTAGATTCCCTGCGCTTTGACCTCATCTGCGAGCGTGTACTTGGCACAGAGCTCGTTTAAGATTCTTTTCATTGGTACGGTTTTATAATAAGTACAACGCCGCAAAGATAACTATTTTCTACGAAATACAACCTTTCCGCCCCTCCGGACAAGTTTGGGAAAAAACCTTAAATTTGTGAAATTGAAACATCTGGGATGAAAAGAATTATCGCTCCGCCTTTCCTGGCCCCGGGGGACCGGGTCGCCCTGGTCTCACCGTCATACCACGTGCCCATGCAGGCGGTCGAAGGAGCCGCCGCCGTGCTGCGCGGCTGGGGCTTCGAGCCCGTCGTCGGCGCCCACGTCGGCAGGAGGTGGCGCGGCAGCTATGCCGGCTCGCCCGAGGAGCGGCTCGCCGACCTGCGCGCCGCGCTGGAGGACCCTTCCATCAAGGCCATCCTGTGCAACCGGGGCGGCTACGGCACGATCCGCTTCGTGGACACGCTCCCGCCGGAGGAGCTCGCCGCGCATCCCAAGTGGCTGGTCGGCTTCAGCGACATCACCACGCTGTGCGGGATGGAAGCCCGCGCGGGGGTGATGAGCATCCACGGCCCGATGGGCAAGTTCCTGGCGAAGGACAGGGGCGCGGGCAAGTCCGCCGAGCTGCTGCGCGGGCTGCTGACGGGCACCGTCCCGGAATACGCGCTGCCGCCGCATCCGCTTTCGCGGCCGGGCGTGGCCACGGCCCCGCTGGTGGGCGGCAACCTCAGCACCTTCGTGCCGCTCCTCGGGACGCGGGCCGACGCCACCGCCGGCCGGGAGATCCTGCTTTTCATCGAGGAGATCGAGGAGGATTTCCGCCACATCGACCGGCTCATCAACACACTCCGGCTGCACGGCGTGTTCGACCGCTGCCGCGGCGTCATCCTGGGGCAGTTCACCGGTTGCGAGGCCAATCTCGGATACGACTCCGCAGAGGATCTGGTCTGCTCATATTTAAGCGATTACGACATTCCGGTCTGCTGCGGTTTCCCGGCCGGGCACGAAGCGGAGAACTGGCCGCTGCTCATCGGTGCGCGCAGCACGCTGGCGGTCACCGAAGCCGGCGCCACGCTCACTTTCCACGTCCGGGGTCGCCGGACGCGGGCCTGAGGCTGGCGGCCACCACGGCCGCGGTGGACCAGGCGGCCTGCAGGTTGAAGCCGCCCGTCACGGCGTCCACGTCGAGCGCCTCCCCGGCGAAGAAGAGGCCGGGGTACTGTCTGGATTCCAAAGTATTGATGTTCACGCCGGCGAGGTCCACCCCGCCGCAGGTCACGAACTCTTCTTTGAAGCGGGCGCGGCCGGCCACGGCGTAGGCGTCAGCCGAGAGCGTGGCGGCGAGCCGCGCCGCGCCTTTGGCGCCGAGCTCGGCCCAGCGCAGGTCGTCGCGCAGCCCGGCGCGCCGCAGGATGTGGCGCCAGAGCCGGGCGGTAATCCCCGCCGGCGGCGTGCCGGCGGCTTGTTTGCGCGGATTTTCCGCCGCCGTTGCGGCGATCCATTCCCGCGCCTGCGCCTCGGGCGCGTCCAGCCAGTCGACCAGCAGCGTGCCGGCGTAGCCGTTCTCCGCCAGGTGGCGGGCGGCGTAGGACGACAGGCGCAGCGTCGCAGGGCCGCTCACGCCCCAGTCGGTCAGCAGCAGCGTGCCCGCCGCGCGGAATTTCGTCCCGGCGAGGCTCAGTCCCGCCTGTTCCACCACCGTTCCCATCAGGGCGCGCAGGCCCTCGTCGGGAATCTTCAGGGTGAAGAGCGACGGCACGCAGGGCGTCACCGCGACCCCTTCCGGCAGCAGCCGTTCCAGCTTTTCGCGCGAGCAGCCACCCACCGTCACCACGACGCATTCGTAATTCTCTTCCCGCACGCGGAAATGGCCGTCCGCCAGCGCCTCGACCCGCTCCACCGGCGCCTTCAGGCAGATGCGGACCCCCGCCACGCGCAGGTCCCGCTCCAGCGTGCGCACGATCTGCATCGCGTCCTGGCTCACCGGGAAGACGCACTGGTCCTCCTGCGTGGTCAGGCGCACGCCCTCTGCCTCCCACCACCGCTGCGTGGCTTCCGGGCTCAGCACCCGCAGGGCGCGCCGCATCAGCTGCTCGCCGCGGGGGTACACCTCGCCCAGGCGCTCCACGTCCCGGAAACTGTTGGTCAGGTTGCAGCGGCCGCCGCCCGTCAAGGCCACCTTGGCGAGCAACTTGGGTCCGGATTCATAGAGGGTGACATCGGCTTCCGGCAGCCGCCGCTTCGCGCCGATGGCGCAGAAGCACCCGGCCGCCCCGCCGCCGATGATGGCGATTCTCATCGTTCGTAGGAGGCTTCGTTGCCCGGGCATTCCTCCACCTCGACCTTGTAGCACTGCGGGATCTGCTCGCAGATCCAGCGCGCGAGGTTCTCGGTGGTCGGGTTGAAGGGAAGGACCTCGTTGAGGTCCGCGTGGTCGAGCGCGCCGCAGATGCGCCGCTCGATGTCGCAGAAGTCCACCACCATGCCGTCGGCGTCCAGTTCTTCGGATGCGCAGTACACGGTGATCTTCCAGTTGTGCCCGTGGTCGGGCTCCGTCTGCGTGCCGCCTGCGAAAGAGATGTGGTGGCTGGCCGAGACGGTCATCGTTTTCTTGACCTTATACATGTCCGTTCTTGTCGATGTAGGACAGGAATTCATTGCGGGTCTGGGGATTCGTGCGGAACGAGCCCGTCAGGTAGGTCGAGGTCATCAGGCCGCTCTTGCGCACGCCGCGGCTCTCCTTGCACATGTGCCGGCCGCGCATCATCAGCGCCATGCCGCGCGGCGGGTTCTCCGTGCCGAGCGCCTCGGTCAGCATCTCCACCACGTCGTGCACCAGGCGCTCCTGGACCTGCAGGCGCGAAGCGCAGTAGTCCACCACGCGTCCGATCTTGCTCAGCCCGAGGATGCGGCCCTTGGGATTGGGGAGATAGGCGAACCAGTATTCGCCGAAAAAGGTCCGGCAATGGTGTTCGCACACCGAATAGAACGGGCCGGAGTCGACCACCATGTCGTCATAGACGATGCCGTCCTGCCCGTTGGGGAAGGTGGTCACGACCGGTGCCTGCGCCGGGTCATAGCCCCGGAACATCTCCCCGAACATCCTGATCATCCGGTCGGGGGTGTCCTGCAGGCCCGTCCGCGTCGGGTCCTCGCCGATATACTCCAGCAGTTCGCGGATGTGCTGCTTGGCTTGTTCTTCCGTAATCATAACTCGTAAGTTGCCGTATTGTCTTCCGTCTCCTTGACCGTCACCTTGTAGCAGTGCGGAATCTCGCCGCAGATCCAGCGGGCGAGATTCTCCGCGGTCGGGTTGAAAGGCAGGACCTCGTTGAGGTCGCGGTGGTCGATGCGGTCGATCACCCGCTCCTTGATCAGCTTGAAGTCCACCACCATCCCGTTCGCGTCGAGCTCCGGGGCCTTGCAGAAGACCTCGATCTCATAGTTGTGCCCGTGCGGCCGCGCACACTTCGTGGCATAATCCACCACCAGGTGATGGCTCGCCGCCACGCGGATTTTCTTGGAGATGTAATACATAGCCCCGCAAAGATAGCAAAAACTCCCGACATCCCATTTCCCCCGCTCCCGCCGGTCCTTCTCCGGTTCTCATCCTGCCCCTTCCTCTCCCGCCGCCGCTCTCCTGCCGTTCCTCATCCTGCCCTGCTTTCCCTCCGTCATGTCCGACCTGGTCGGGCATCTCCCATATTGTGGCGACCAGGCTCGAAAGTGCTCCTAGGGGTCCATCGCCTGGACCCCTGAGAGCAAAATAGGCCGTTTTTGCTCCTACCCTGCAAATTTCTGGACCCCTAGGAGCACCTCACTCCGCCCATCCGGTCTCCACACCTCTCCCGTCCCCGCTGTCCTCATTGTCCTCACCGTCCTCACCGTCTCCGCCGCACCCCGTTTTCGCATATTGCTGACTGTCAATATTTTCCAGTTTTGCTTAGGGGAAAATTCCCCAGAGCAAAATCAGAACACCCTCGCCCTCAACCACTTACAAAAACGACCCGCCTTTAGATGCAAGATCGGTCAGGTAGGACTTGGTGGGCCGGGCAGGACCTGGCACCACCGCCAGACATCGCGAGCGTTTTTCGTAACTTGCAAATAATCAAAAGAATATGAAAACATACGTGCCCGATTTTTACCCCGTATAATCGCGTAAAGTGTTGATATTGAAGAAATAACGAAAAACGGGCCGTGTGCTATTATATATATGTTGGCGGTCTGTCTCTTGTATTGGCTGGTTGTCTTTTTGGGGCTTCAGGACGCGTGGGCTTAAACTCGCTGGTATACTGTGATTCAAGACTTTGTCCCTGCCTCAAAACGGGCAAGGACAAAATTTTAAAACATTGATATATAATTTATTACATCGCATGCTTGGCCTGGTGAACGTGGTGGACAGTTGGACAGAGCGGACAGTTGGACGGGGGTGGACTGGTTGGACTGTAGAGACGATAAAGACAGAATGGACGTTGTGGACAGTGCGGACGGCGTGGACGAGGTGGATGGTGAGGACAGAATGGATGAGGTAGACAGCGTGGTCGGGATGGACGGTGTGGACGGGAAGGAAGTTAGGGACAAGTTGGAAGGGGTGAACAGCGTGGACATGTTGGATAAGGAGGGTGAGGTGGACAAAGTAGACTGGATGTACATAGTGGACGGGAAGGACGTTGGGGACAAGGTGGAAGGGATGGACAGGGAGGACATGATGGACAGGGTGGACGGGATGGCCTGGATGGACGAGGTGGACAGGATGGACAGAGGGGGCGGGACGCGGGTTTTTTCGCTATCTTTGTGGGCGATGAGAAAACTCCCCGAACTGCCTGTGCTGGAGATTGCCGACGCCGTGAACCGGCGGCTGGCGGAGGCGGCGTGCCTGGTGGTGACGGCGCCGCCGGGTGCCGGCAAGTCCACCGTGCTGCCGCTTACCATTCTCGACGGTTTTGTGGAGAATGGTTCCAAAATCCTGATTTTGGAACCGCGGCGGCTGGCGGCGCGTCAGATCGCGGAGCGGATGGCCGCGCTGCTGGGGGAGCCGGTCGGCAGAACGGTGGGGTACCGGATCCGTTTCGAGAGCCGCGTGAGCGCGGCGACGCGGATCGAGGTGCTCACCGAGGGCATCCTGACGCGGATGCTGGTCGACGACCCGGGCCTGGAGGGCGTGGGCGTCGTGATTTTCGACGAATTCCATGAGCGGAGCCTGCAGAGCGACGTGGCCCTGGCGCTGACCCGGGAGTCGCAGCAGGTGCTGCGCCCGGACCTGCGTATCCTGCTGATGTCGGCCACGATCGACGCGGCGGCGCTGTGCGCGGCGCTCGACGCTCCGCTGATCGAGAGCGCCGGGCGGATGTTCCCGGTGGAGGTCCGGCATACGGCCGAGGAAGCGACGCCGGAGAACGTCGCGGAGCGCGTGGCGCAGCAGGTGCGGCGCGCGCTGCGGGAGCATGCAGGCGACATCCTTGCATTTCTCCCCGGTGAAGGGGAGATCCGCCGCTGCGCGGAAATGCTGGCGGGAGTCGGCGGGCAGGACGGAAAAGATAGCATAGAAGTATATCCGCTCTATGGAATGCTGCCGCCGGAGCAGCAGCGGGCGGCCATCGCGCCGAGCCCCGCCGGGAGCCGCAAGATCGTGCTGGCAACGCCGATTGCCGAGACTTCGCTCACCATCGAAGGGGTGCGGGTCGTGGTGGACGGCGGCTTCTGCCGGCGGCTGGTCTTCGACCCGCAGAACGCGCTGAGCCGCCTGGAGACGGTGCGGATCAGCCGCGACATGGCCGACCAGCGGAGCGGGCGGGCCGGGCGCGTGGCTCCGGGCGTCTGCTACCGGCTCTGGGGCCCCGGCACCGAGGCCCGGATGGCGCCGACGCGCGTCCCGGAGATCCTGGAGGCCGATCTGGCCAATACGGTGCTGGACGCGGCGGCGTGGGGCGAAAGCCATCCGGAGCGGCTCGCGTGGCTCACGCCGCCGCCGGCCGCGCACCTGGCGCAGGCGGCGCGGCTGCTGGAGCTGCTGGGCGCCGTGGACGAGGCGGGACGCATCACGCCCCACGGGCGCCGGCTCGCGGCGCTGCCCTGCCATCCGCGCATCGCGCAGATGCTGGTGCGTGCCACCGGAGCGGAGGAAGCGACGCAGGCGGCCGACATCGCCGCGCTGCTCGAAGAGAAAGACCCCCTTGCGGGGAATACGGACGACGCCGCGCTGACGACCCGGCTGGAGGCGCTCCGCGCCGCCCGCCGGGCGGGCCGCGGCGGCCGCTACAGTCGCATCCTGCAGATCGCCGACCAGTACCGGGCGCTGGCGGGACGGAAGTCGGCGCCGAAAAGCGCCCAAAATGGCGCCGACAGCCTTTCCGGGACCCCGGTCGGCGCCGAAAACGGCCAGAATCGGCACCGGGACGACCCGTTCGAGGTCGGCCGGCTGCTGGCGGCGGCGTATCCGGAGCGCGTCGCGAAAGCCCGGCCCGAAGGGCCCGGGCGTTTCCAGCTCGCGACCGGCGAGCTGGCCGCCGTCGATCCCGGCGACGCCCTCGCCGCCTGCGACTGGCTCGCCGTCGCGTCGCTCGGCGTGCGCCCCGGCGGCGTGGGCCGGATCTTCCTGGCTGCGCCCGTCGATCCGGCCGACCTCCCGGAGCTCATCCGCACGCGCGACCGCGTGGCCTGGGACGGCAAAGCCGGCACGGCCACGGCGCAGCGCGAGCGCCGCATCGGCAGCCTGCTGGTGGACGCGCGCCCCCTCTCCGAGGGCGTGCGCGACCTCCTCACGCAGGCCATCTGCGAAGCGGCGCAGAAAGACGGCACCGCGATGCTGGATTTCTCGGACGATGTCCGGAACCTCCAGCGCCGCGTCGCCGCCGTCGCCGCCTGGCACCCCGAGCTCGGCCTGCCGGACTTCTCCACCGAGGCCGTCCTCGCCGCCGCTCCGCAGTGGCTGCCCCCCTTCGTGGGGCGCGCCACCACCGTCGCGGAGCTCAAGCGCATCGACCTCTGCGCGGCCCTCTGGACCCTGCTGGACTATGCCCAGCAGCAGGCCGTCGAGCGCCTCGCCCCGTCGCACATCGCCGTGCCGACCGGCAGCCGCATCCGCGTCGAATACCGGCAGGGCGCCGACGCCCCCGTCCTGCGCGTGCGGCTGCAGGAATGTTTCGGGATGACCGACACCCCGCGCGTGGACGACGGCCGGCGCCCCGTCCTGATGGAGCTGCTCTCGCCGGGCTACAAGCCCGTCCAGCTCACGGCGGACCTGCGGAGCTTCTGGACCAATACGTATTTCGAAGTCAGGAAAGAGTTGCGCCGCCGCTATCCCCGCCACGCCTGGCCGGACGACCCGCTCGAAGCGGAGGCCGTCCGGGGCGTGAGGAGAAAACCCTGATAATCGCTATCTCGTTCTTGTATCGGTTTCGACCGTGGTGAGCGGAAGCGCCTCGTAGACAACTTTTTGCGATTCTTCATCGAGCTCTTCCAATGGCTTGCCGTAGCGGCTGCAAGCAATCTCGTCGAGAACCTCTCTATGGGCCTTCCAGATTTCTTGCTTAACCTGGCAATAGCATCTATAGCTAGCGGCTAAATCATATTTGATGCTGATGATCGCTTTGTCACCGTGGGCGCGGAAGAAGTCCTTCAGGTACGGGGCGAAGTCGTCTCCGATATGGATCTCTTTATCACCGAAAAGGACTCTGTTGGCGGAATTGATTCTGATTATGGCGAAATCCTTCCGCGCAGTGTTTCTAAATTGCTTTCTCAGGTCCAAGGATCCTTTTTGTGCTTCCGGGGAGGTGGGGAATCCCTTTCGGACGTATGCATCTTCCAATTGGGCACGGACGTTAAGGACCGTTTCCATCCGGGTCTCCGCGTCGGATTCCAGTGTGAACATGAACGGCGCGTCGAACTCCGGTTTCTGGAGGAATTCGTCCAGGTCCGCGAGGGCGACGGTCTCGCCGTTGATGGTTACGTTCTTGGTGTCGTTCGCGGTGATAAATACCGTAATGGTGTTGGGATCATTCTGGACGCTCTGGGCTTGATCGGGGCCCTGAGGGTCGGAAGAGACAGTACGGGCGGTGGCGCCGAAGGCGACCAGGAGCCCGGCAAAAAGAGGGAGAGCTGCAGTGAGGCGCAGCCAGGAGAGGGAACCTCTCGGAGCTTGATTCATCATAGTAAAGCGTTTTTTGGTGAGTGAATGACTAAGCCCAGAGGTTAAATCCGGATAATAACCAAAGAGTTGTTTGAATATAGCAAGTCTGTAGCTATCAACATTATAGCCCGCGCGCAGCACGTCCTCGTCGGCCTCGTATTCCTGGACTTCGGCGAGCAGGCGCTCCATCATCCAGAAGAAGGGGTTGAACCAGAACAGCGCCTTCATCAGGCCGAGCGCGACTTTGTCGCGCGAATGGCGGTGGCGGATGTGCGCCGCTTCGTGCGCGATGATCATCGTGCGCTGCGCGTCGTCCGGCCGCTCCTCCAGGCGGAGGAAGACAGTCCGCCAGAAGGAGAACGGCGAACGGATGCGTGCGTGCTCCGCAAGGGTGTATTCCGGCAGCGGAGTGAGCCGGGAAGTTTTTCTGAGATGTTCGATCCGAAGCAGGCTGCGGACCAGCAGGGCAAGCAGGAGCAAGACGACGGCAGCATAGCTGGCGAGCAGGACCCCCTGCCAGGGGAATGCCGCCGCGGCGCCTGCCGGCGCGGGTGCTGCAGCCGCCGGGCTGAAGCCCGCGGCCTCCGCCCCCGCCGCCCCGGCGCCCGCCACCGGAATCTGCAGATACACCGTCTGCGCCGGCAGGATGGGCAGCCGCAGCAGCGGAATGACCACTGCCGCCAGGGCCGAGCCCAGCAGGAAACGCCGGCAAGCCCGGTACGGGATCCTGCGCGCCAGGAGGAGCTGGTAGAACGTCAGCAGCAGGCCGCTGCAGATGATGACCTCCAGAATATAGATGCCTGCGGGTTTCATGGTGCTACTTGTTCTTGAGCATTTTGATGATTTCGTCCTGTTCGCTGGCGGAGATGGACTCCTGCCGGGAGAAGAAGCTCACCAGCCGGCTCAGCGAGCCGTCGAAGAAGTTGTCCAGCACCGTGGTCATATAGCGCTGCGTGTAGTCCTCCTTGGAGACCAGCGGATAATACTCATAGGTGCGGCCATACGCCTTGTGTCCCACGAATCCCTTCTGCTCCAGGATCCGCACGATCGTCGACACCGTGTTGTAGGCGGGCTTCGGCTCCGGAAGCACGTCCAGGATGTCATGGACGAGGACTTTCTCCTTGTCCCAGATCACCTGCATCAACTCCAGTTCCGCCTTCGTCAGCTCCTGCTGAGGCATGTTTGCGTTCTGCTTGACCATATCTCATTGAATTTGTTGTCCGAGGCAAATATATAACTAAATTTTTAGTTTCAAAACGAAATCGCGAAATTTTTAACTAAATTTTTAGTTGAATCCCTGAAAAGGTACGCCCGGACGGGAAAGGCAACAAAACCCCGCCCGGGCGCGTATCAAGAATGCAAAGGTGTTTCTACGGCCGGGGGCCGAAGGCGGGGCGCGGCGCCACGAGCGGCTCGCCCATCGCCGAGGCCTCGGCGTCGGCGTCGTCCAGCTTGAAGACCATGAACTCCGGCGTGGCGGCGGTGTAAGGAGTCCAGACGGCGCCGAGATCCTGGCCGGGCCCGTTCGGGTCGGCGTACTTGGCGAAGTTGGACCAGGCCGTCAGCATTTTCTCGGAGAGGTCCCAGTCACCCTGCGTCCAGGGGCGCCAGCAGTGCTCCAGCGACTTGAAGACGTACCAGAGGTCGGAAGAGTGGAAAGCGCCCTGCAGCACGCCCGGGCGGCCGTCGGTCGGCAGCGGGCGCGCGAACTGGTAGGCGTAGGCCTTGCCGCCCTTCTGTTCGCGGTTGAGGCAGAAGTCGCGGATCTGGCCGCCCATGTTGCCGGCGTCGTTGAGCGTGTAGCCGATCAGGTACGGCACGTCGGCGAGCGTCCCGTCGATGCAGGCGTCGTCGAACGACTCGGTCAGCACATAACCGTCGATATACGGGGAAATGGGCGAAGCCGACAGCACGCTGCGCTTGCCGGTCACGGCCGTATAGATGCCGCCGAGGGCGAAAATGGTCTCCGTGGACGCGGCGCGCAGCGCCTTGGCGTCCGTCAGTCTGGCCCAGTCGGTCACCGCCTGGATGGAGGCTTCCGCCTCGGCGAGCGTCGTCATCTTCTGCGCGGGCAGCACCGGGCCGCCGGGGAACAGCGGCGCGGCGGGCTTGACCGGATCGGCCAGGCCGCTGCCGCTCATGATCACGGCCTTGTTGAACAGGCCCTTCGTGAGCGGCGACGCGCTCAGGAACTTGACGCTGCGCGAGCCGGCGCTCTGTCCGAAGATCATCACGTTGTCGGGATCGCCGCCGAACTGCGCGATGTTGCGCTTGACCCATTTCAGGACCTCGATCTGGTCCAGCGTGCCCCAGTTGCCGGTGGCGTGCTCCGGATCCTCGGCCGACAGCGCGGGATGCGCGAAGAAGCCGAACGGCCCCACGCGGTAGTTGAACGACACGAGCACGACATCCTTGTCCGCCCAGTTCTTGCCGTCGAATTCCGGCTCGGAGCCCCAGCCTTCGCGGAGGCCGCCGCCGAAGATCCACACGGCCACGGGCAGCTTCTTGTCCGTCTGTCCGGGCGCCTTGGTCCAGACGTTCAGATAGAGGCAGTCCTCGCTGTAAGGTGCCTCCTCGCCATAGCCCCACTCCGTGGTGTAGCCGCCCGGATAATGGGCCGCCTGGAAGGCCGGATGGCCGAATTTGTCGCAGACGCGCACGCCCTCCCAGGGCACCACCGGCTGCGGGGCGCGCCAGCGGTTCTCGCCGATGGGCGGGGCGGCATACGGGATGCCGCGGTAGACGGTCACGCCGGGCGCGTCGTCCAGGGCCACGCCCTGGATCTGTCCGCCGTCGACGGTGAGGACGGGACTTTCCGGAACGGAAGTGGTGCACGCGGCCAGCGCCAGCGTGGCGAAAAAGGTCAGAATTCTTTTCATAACCCCAAGGTAAGAAGAGAAAAACGGACCTCCAAGCGCCGCCGGCCGGATGACATATTTTTAGAACAAAATGACGAATCCGCAATTTTTCGTACCTTTAGCCCGCTTGAAAAAAGAAACAAACGTTAGTTACCTTAGATATGATGAAAAAATTCACCCTTGTAGCGGCAGCGCTCCTGTCGCTCTGCATCGTGGCCGGCGCCCAGGGCCGCAAGCCCGCCGCCCCGGACAAAGATGCCGCCAAAGACACCGAGAAGAAGGAAGAGCCGGTCGTGCTGAACTTCAAGGCCGGTCTGCACGACGTCGCCCGGAAAGACAACGACTGGTATTTCGAGGTCCCCGACTCGCTGCTCGGCCGCCGCATGCTGGCCGTCACGCGCTTCGTCAGCAACACCGTCGACGCCGGCACCTACGGCGGCGAGGAGGTCAACGAAGTGATGCTCTACTGGGAGAAGGCCCCCAACGGCAACCTCCTGCTCCGCTCCGACGTGCTCAGCATCAATGCCGCCAAGGACCAGGACATCTACAAGGCCGTCAAGGTCAGCTCCGAAAACCCGATCGTAGCCTCCTTCAAGCCTGAAAAGGGCGCCGCTGCCGGCACGACCCGCATCAAGGTCAACAGCCTTTTCGAGGGCGACACGCAGGTCTTCTCGGTGGATCCCCAGACCAAGCGCCAGTACAACCTGGGCAACATCCGCAATGATGCGTCCTTCATCGACAGCATCCGCACCTATCCGATCAACACGGAGGTCACCGTCACCCGCACCTACGGCTACAACGCGCCCCAGGGCGGCGGCCCCGGCCCTGCCCGCCAGCAGTCGCAGAACCTGCCCGCGGGCCGCGAGGCGGGCGCCGTGACCTTTGTCCTCAACGTCTCCATCGTCCTGCTGCCGGAGACCCCGATGCAGCAGCGCTGGTTCGACCCGCGCGTGGGCTATTTCGCCGGCGGCTACAGCGAATTCTCCGACGACCAGCAGGCCGTCAAGGACATCCGCTTCATTACCCGCTGGCGCCTGGAGGCCCGTCCGGAGGACGTCGAGCGCCAGAAGCGCGGCGAACTCGTGGAGCCGGTCAAGCCGATCGTCTACTACATCGACCCCGCCACGCCGAAGCAGTGGCGCAAATATCTCATCGCCGGCGTCAACGACTGGCAGGTGGCCTTCGAGCAGGCCGGCTGGAAGAACGCCATCCGCGCGGAAGAATGGCCGGAGGACAACCCGGACATGAGCCTGGAGGACGCCCGCTTCTCCGTGATCCGCTACCTCGCCTCCCCGATCGCCAACGCCTACGGACCCAACGTCCACGACCCGCGCTCCGGCGAGATCATCGAGAGCCACATCGGCTGGTACCACAACGTGATGACCCTCGTCCATGATTGGTATCAGGTGCAGGCCGGCGTCGTGGACGCGCGCGCCCGCAAGATCAAATATGACGAAGAGCTGATGGGCGACCTCATCCGTTTCGTCTCCTCCCACGAAGTCGGCCACACCCTGGGTCTGCGCCACAACATGGGCTCCAGTTCCCAGACTCCGGTGGAGAAACTCCGCGACAAGGAGTGGGTCGAGGCCCACGGCCACACCGTGAGCATCATGGACTACGCCCGCTTCAACTACGTCGCCCAGCCGGAAGACAACATCGGCAAGGCGGGCCTCTACCCGCGTATCAACGACTATGACAAGTGGGCCATCGAGTTCGGCTACAAGCCGACTTACTTCGCCACCCCGAAGGAGGACCATCTCTACTGGAACAAGGTCATCATCGACCGCCTGGCGGCCGACCCGCGCCTCTGGTTCGGCGGCGAAGGCCGTGACGGCGACCCGCGCGCCCAGACCGAAGACCTCGGCGACGACGCCGTGGCAGCCAGCAACTACGGCATCCTCAACCTCAAGCGCGCCATCGCCGAGATCCCGGCCTGGAACGCCGAGGAGTCCGACATGTACGCCAACGTCAGCCGGATGTACGAGGCCGTCATCAGCCAGTACAACCGCTACCTCGGCCACGTGGCCACCAACCTCGGCGGCCGCTTCATCACCAACCACAGCATCGAGCAGACGGACCTGGTCAAGTACGCTCCCGTGCCGAAGGCCCGCCAGAAAGCCGCCCTCGACTTCCTCGACGCGAATCTCTTCAAGAAGCCGTCCTGGCTGGTGGAAGTTCCTTATATCTGGGACATTACCGACACGCCCGACCGCTATCTCTACGGGCTGGTGGACAACGTCGTGAGCGCCGGCACCCTCCTCAACCTGCAGAAGCTGATGCGCCTGGAGCAGTTCTCGCTCTATGACGGCGCCAACTACAGGCCGGAGGAATACCTCGCCGACCTCGAGGGCATGATCTTCACCGAACTCAACAAGGGAGGCAAGGTCGACAGCTACCGCCGCTACATGCAGAACCGCTATGTCACCGTGGCCCTGTCGGTCGTGGGCAACGAGGGCGCGCGCCTGAGCAACGGCCGCACCCTGCTGATCGGCCAGCTGACGCAGATACAGAAAAAGGCTGCCAGGGCGAAGTCGTCCGATGCGGCGACCCAGGCACACTGGCAGACCCTCTCCCGCCGCATCGAAGCGGCGCTCAAAGAGCTCAAATAGCTAATAACTCCACTGACGGCGTCCTGAGAAGCGATTCTCGGCGAAGCCGCCTTTAGCCGCCTGCTCCAACGCCGAAAGCGTCCGGGGCAGGCGCTCTGCATTGGGAAGATGCAGGGTGTGGATGACGTCGCCGCGCGCGTCGCGCCCGCTGCGTGCATAGCTCCAGGAAGAGAAGCGCCCGAAGCGCTCCGCGAGGCGCAGCACTTCCGGCGCCACCACGGCGATGCCCAGGCGGTCGAAAACGATGACGCCCTGCTGGACGTAGTCCGCATAGTCGGCGCGTGCCAGCGTGCGCAGCCAGGAGCCGTCCTCCTCATAAAGCGAGAGGACGATCTGGTAGTGCGTGAGCGTCTTGGTGATGTCGTCCTCGAGCGCCGTCACGTTGCCGCTGACCGGCTCCACGCTCAGGCGCATGGTGCGGGCGTTGTTCGGGCCCCAGTAGATCTCCTCCTGGCCGGACATCCGGTAGTAGGGATTCTCGATGTGGTCTTCGAAGCGGCAGATCAGATTCTCATACAGGTCCACGTCGATGCCTTCCGCGCGGACATGGACGGAGCAGTTGAGCACCTCGCCCATGTGGTAGGGGTAGCGGAACAGCGGCGCGCGCATCAGGTCGCGCGCGGCCGGGCTGCGCAGGAACGCCATGTCCGGCTCCTGGTAGGACGTGACGCCGACATTGTCGCCCTCGGCGATCTCGATCAGGCGCCGGGAGTAGGTGACCGGATCCATATATTGCATCACCTCGCCCCGGGTGAGCCCGAGGTTCTCGTAGACGCTGTATCCGGACACCTCCTGCACTTTGCTGAGCAGCATCGTGAAGCGGTCCCGGCCGGTCGTGTTGATGTCGTTGAGGATCAGGAGGTCGTCGAGCGGAAGCTTCTCCGGATGCTCGAGGCTGGCTGCCGGGCGGTAGATCAGGCCGCCGTCGAAGGTGGCCAGCACCGAGCCGGCGTCGCAGACCACGTCCACGAGCGTGCCGTCCGCCTCATACAGGCGGGCCTGCAGCCAATATTTCGTGTCCTCGTCGTAGGGGTCGTCCAGCTGGCCGAACCATTCTTCGTCTTCGAAACTCTCGTGCTCGAAGGGGACCGGCTCCAGCCGCAGGAAGCGGCCGCCGCGGCCCCAGTTGATCTCCCGCACATCCTGGCAGGACACCCGGTTGTCGCGGGACAGGTTCACGAAGCCCACGATCTTCTTGACCGTGTTGCGGTGCAGGCGCACGCCGATGCAGTCGTTACCGCTGTGCCACGCGGCCGCGCGGACCGCATTGCCCTGCGGGTCGTACGGCTTGACGGAGCCGGGCAGCGGGGCCGAGCGCATCTTGCGCAAGGCGCCGTCCCAGAGCGTCTGCGTGAAGTCCGGGCCCAGCGACACGTATTCCGAGCCGTAGGTCCCGACGGACAGGTAGTCGAACGGCACGGGCACGCGGCCGTTCTCGTCGATCACGCCCTCCAGGCCGTTGGCCGCGGATTTGACGATGGCCACGCCGTTGCGGAAAGAAGGCGCCGAGGCGAACTGCGGCGCGAAGACCTCGCGCCCGCGCTGGTCGTAGACGCCCCACGCGGGCTCGCCGTCAAGCGCGCCGCCGCGGGCGGTCCGCTTCGCGGTGATCAACCCTTCCTTTTTGGGGATGTTGATGGCCTGGCAGTCCACCGGGACGACGATGCGCCCCGTCTGGTCGCCTGCGCCGCGCAGCTTGGTGCGGCCCTCCTTGCGCATCAGTTCGCAGAGACCGTTCTTATAGAATTTGCTGATGTCGTCGTATTCCGCCGGGAAGACCCAGTCGCCGTTGGCGTCGATCAGGCCGATATGCTCGCCTACCGTCACCTCGGCGTAGCCGTCCACGAAGCGCTTCGCGCCGTCGAAGACGGGTTCGATGACCCAGCTCTTGTCCTTGGCCTGGTAGCCGTATTTCTGGGTCTGTTTGTCCTTGACCGGTTTGAGGTCCTGCGCGGCGGCGCTCATGGCGATGCCCGCCGCCAGGATGCAGGCAAAAAGACTTTTCAGTGTCATATAATGAGGATGTTAGGGTGTTCTATTCGCTTTCCGCGAAAGCGGAGAGCCAGATCTGCAGGTCACCCATCCAGGCCGCGCGGTACGCGAAATCCTCGTGGTCGGCCCAGCCGTGGCCGCCCACCGGATAGATGTGCAGCGCTGCCGGGACGTGGCTGGCCCGCAGGGCTTCGTAGTAGCGGATGCTGTTCTCGCACGGGACCAGGTCGTCGTCGGAGTTGGCCATGATGAATGCGGGCGGCGCGTCGGGCGTCACCTGCTTCTCGTTGCTGTATTTGTCCAGCAGCTCCTGCGCGGGCTGTGCGCCCAGCAGGAAATAGGACGAGCCGGCGTGCGTGATGGCCGGGTCCAGCGAGATGACCGGATAGAAGAGGATCTGGAAATCCGGGCGCTCCTCCGGCGTCGCGAAATGGGTCGCCGCCGTCGCGGCGAGATGCCCGCCGGCCGAGCAGCCCGCGATGCCCAGCTTGCTGAAGCCGAGCTCGCCGGCGCGCGCCTTCAGGATGCGCATCGCCTCGTGGACATCGTCCATCGGCACTTCCGGATGCCCGTTCGGCAGGCGGTACTTCAGCACCGCGTACACGATGCCCTGGTCGGTGAACCACTTGGAGTTGGCATAGCCCTCCGTCTTGTCCCACACGTCCACGTAGCCGCCGCCCGGGCAGACGAGGAGCGCCACGCCGTTCGGCTTCTCCGGCAGGAACAGGGCGAGCGTGGGCTTCGTCACGTTGGAGACGTGGTTGCCGTAGTCGATCTCGTCGCCGGTCAAGCCGTTGTCGGACGGCGCGCCGTCGGGCCAGAGGTCGATGACGGCGTCGGGCTGCGGGAAATGGAACACCGGCGCCTCCGGGGCGCCTGCGGGCTGGGCCGCCGCCGTGCCGGCGCCCAGCGCCAGCGCGGCCAGCAGCGAGAAGACGGTCTGTGTGTGCTTCTTCATATGCGGTCTTTCAATTGATGCTTCCGAAGGTACGATTATTTTTTGGGATTAAGGCTTTTTGGGTTAAAAGCCTTTTCCAGACATCTGTAGACAGCCTTTGCCGCGTTGCCGACGGTTATTTCCGACACGGTCATCAGCAGTTCCTGCGTCTGTGCGTCCATGAACTGCACGGTAGCTTCCGTCGTCCAGCTCCCTTCGCCGCTTTTCGCACAGGTGACGAGCATGGTGCCCTCGGGGAAGGTGTCGGTCTCAGGAACGAAGATGTACCCTTTCTTCATCAGGAAACCGGACACGAATTCGGCCGGATCATTTTTCGAGAGGCTGTGGGTGGTGGTCGTCGTACCGTTCTCCGTACGGGACGTGCTGGTGCTTGCCCGGAACTGCGTGTCCGAGTAGACGTGGAAATACTTGTATCCGCCAAGGGGGTGTTCCTTCGAATCCCGGATGGAGGTGTCCGTCGTCGTGGAAAGGACAGAACAGCTGCAGAATAATGCCGTGAGAAGGCACAGGAGCGCAATCTTTTTCATAAGCGATGTAGTTTAAAAGGTTCATTTACTAATCCCCAATTTGCAAATGCAGTGCCGCCCCAGCTGCCGGACCCTTGACAGCGCCCGCCGGCAAAAGACCGCTATTGGGCGGGAGCTTGCTGAAATTTGAGGAGAGTTTATTAAATTTCGATAAATTGTTGTTGGATTTCAGGGAATCCTGTGTATATTTGCCCCAGCAAAACACAAAACATCCGAACCATGCAGAAGAAAATCAATCTCCTCGCCACGCTGCTCGTCATCGCGATTGTCCTGGGCGGCCTGTCCACTTGCTCCGACGCCTCCTTCCGGGAGGGATTCCGGGTAGGAGCGGAGGAAGAGACGGTCAAGTTCGAGCCCGGCTTCGGGTCCGATGAGGATGCCGGAGAGAATCCGGAAGAGGCTTATATCGCCCGGCTCCGCCTGCTCCCGCGCCACGACTACCGGGCTTTCCCGTTCTCATTCCGCAACACCATGACGGGCGCGGAGGTCCCCATGGCCCCGGAGGCGGTCAAGCTCGCGATTCCCAAGGAGGACCTGGAGGATATCGTCTGGCTTCCCGTCGTGATCGGCCTGCTCGGGATCGGCGCGGCGATTGCCTTTGTCCTGCTGCTGATTCTCTTCGTCACGTCCATCAAGTCGGGCGGCATTTTCCTAAAAGGGAACGAGAAGACCCTCCGCTGGATGGGCGGCATCCTGCTCGGCTGGTACGCGCTGGGCTGGGTCGAGACGCTGTCGGCTTTCTTCCGCGCGCGGGAGCTGGTGAAGCTGGAAGATTATCTGATCGTGTTCGATGCGCCGAACGTCTATCCGCTGGTGCTGGGTTTTGCGCTGCTGTTTTTCGCGCAGATCTTCGCGAAGGGACGTATGATGGAGGAGGACCAGCAATTCATGGTGTAGCCTATGATCGTGGTCAATCTCGATGTCATGCTGGCGAAGCGCAAGATGACGCTGAGCGAGCTCGCGGAGGAGGTGGGCATCACGCTGTCCAACATGTCCATCCTCAAGACCGGCAAGGTCCGCGCCATCCGCGTCAGCACCCTGGATACGATCTGCCGGGTGCTGGACTGCAGCGTGGGGGATATATTGGAATACCGCCCGGACTAGGGCGGTATTCAGTCTTATTCTCTGAGCTTCGCGAGCATTCTTTCGAGCTGCTCGCTGACGCTCCCGGGATCGAGGGGCGATCGCTCTGCCTCATTGAAATTGTAGAATACGATCTGGTTCGTCTCCGCATCCAGCACGGCGGCGTAGATGCCTGAGTACGTCTTGACGGGCACGGAATAGGAGGTGGCGGCACCCAATGTCAGGATGGCTGTGGCAAGACCCAGGAGGGCGCCTTTTGTCACGGCCTTCTTATATCCTTTCCGATCCCGGCTCATGCCTTCGGCGAAGAGCAGCAGTCCATATCGCTCGCCTTCCGCTTCCAGCAGCTCGTCCAGCGCGGTCGGGATAGGGCTGTTCTTCTGTCTCATCTTGGTCTGGCCCTTCAGGTAGTCCATGAAGGCGGCGGCTTCGACATGTTGGGCGGAATCCAGCTGGACCCTCCGGGTTACGGGCAGGGATTTGCTTGACACGAGAGACGCGAGCAGCTCCTGCGTCTCGAACGTCAGGGAGTCGTTGAGCGACGCCTGATTCTTTTCGTCCAGATAAAAATGAAGTGCGCTCGGGCCCAGCAAGATCATTCCCTGGCTGGCCGTATCGGCCGAGAAACCGGAGTAGAAGCGGGCCGTGCTGCACGAAGAGAAAGCCAGCACGAGGCCGAGCAGAGCGAGAAGGTGGAGTTTTTTCATTTTAGGAATTGTTTTCAATATGATGCAAATATAATAAACAATTCCATGGAATGCGGATATTATTGTCTTTCAAACACCAGCGTCAGCTCGGTCTTGATGCCGTTCAGTTCGATGAGGTCAGGGGCGTCGGGCGCGATCCGCTCCGGCTGCGGGCAGAGGATGCGGGTGCGGATGCCGCGGGTGCGGGTGGCGACCGGCTTGTCGCCGGAAATGTGCAGGGTGGACACGGCGCCGACCTGGTTCAGGGACACTTCGCCGGAGAAGGACCCGGCCTTGATCGCCACGTCCGAATTGACGTCCAGTTCCGTATTGCCCTTGATTTCGGAAAGGAGGATCTCTTCGGCCTTGCCGCCGAATTCCAGGCGCTCATATTCGAGATTCCGGACGGAGAACCGCCCCGTGCGCGCGGCCACTTCCACTTTGCGGACATAGCGCTGCGGGAGGGAAATGTCCACGTGGAGGGCCTCCCGGCAAAGCGTTTCCGTGATGCCGTCGCTCAGTCTGAGGTCCACGTCGGCGCTTTTGCCTTCGTCGTCGACCTTGATCTTGACCAGGCCGGAGAGGTCGGCGATGTCGTTGGACGAGCAGACGACTTCCAGCTTCTCGCCCGCGCTGCCGCTGACGGAGACCTCGGCGGCGCAGCCGAGGCGGATGTCGAAGTCCCGGAGGGCGTCGATGTCGCAGGCGATGCGGCTTTCATAGAGGAAGAGTTTCTCCGCAAGGGCTTTCTCCTCGGAGAGGAGATCGTCGATGCTGATCTTGAACATGCGGGAGAGTACGAGGAGATTGCCGATGTCCGGCAGACCCTCGCCGCTTTCCCATTTGGTGATGGCCTGTCGGGATACGTTCAGTCTTGCCCCGAATTCTTCCTGGGACAGTCCTGCACCTTTGCGTAGCGCTTTGATTTTTTCTTGCAGTTTCATAATGAAGTGTTTTTCCGGCAAAGGTATCGCCCGGCGCCATTCCGGTCAAGCAACACGGGTTTACATCCGTCAGGTGCGATGCTACTTTTCGTGGCAATTGCCCGTCTTGGATGCAAATATAGGCTTTATCCGGGATTCCCGGTTACTTTGCTATCTTTAAGAGCTACCTTGTCGTGATGCTGAGTGTCTTGCCTTCGATTGTCAGGCTCTTTATCGCGCGGGACCTGATTCTCCATCTCTTTTGAATCAGCTTTTTTAACAGGGGTTCTTCCAACAGCGTCCCTAATTCTATCCCACGAAGTCGTTCTGTCGGTTTTCCGTTCAGGATGAATGATTTGATCGCGCTTTCTTTCTTGGTGGCGATCAAGATAACGTCCTTGGGTACCCGCGCATAGATATTGTGTTCAGCCAATTCTTTGGCTTTGCGGAGCATGTAGGAATCAATATCCTCCTTCGAGATGAAGGGGATGGCCTGCACAAAACGGTCAAGGATTTCTTCAACATCGAGGGGGCCGAGTTTTTCGTAGGTGAAATCAGGCGACATCCAGAGATATCCGTCGACGACAAACATGATGGCCGACGGGTCTGATGCCAATTCCCCTGTGCTGGCGACATTCTGGGGAAGCTGATTGTTGTTTTGCGCATTGGCGGAAAGTGACAATGCAAGCGAAAGGAGACAGATAAGGATGCGTAAGGTGTTTCTCATAATCTCAATTGTATTGATTCTGTCGCTGTGAAGATAGAGATAGTTCGGCAGAATTAAAACAGCAGGGGGCGAGATTTACCCGGCCGGGGGTCGCCCACTCTGAACACAAGAGTATGAGGCCTCGAATCAACATTGTGGACTCCATCAAATCACGATCGATGACGAAGTTTGATCGGTTGATTTAGAAATGCAGGGGTTTTTCATTAACTTAGCGGAATAAACGATATAGATATGAAAGAGGGTCTTAAATTTGATAAGAAATCGTTGAAAACAGTACAGGGGAAAGCGGCTGGTTTTGATGAGCTCGCTAAAGACTGCGTTGCTTTTGCTAATACAGAGGGTGGTCATCTAGCAATTGGTATAGAGGACGCAGATGAGTTGCCTGCGCCGAATCAAATAATTCCCAAAGGATTAATGGAATTAACCATTAAGCGAATAGGAGAAAGAACAATTAATGTTGCGACTAATGGGACGATAGTCGAAGCACCAAATGGTGGGGAATATATTGACCTTGAGGTGTTTAAATCTCAGTCCTCTGTTGCCGGGACAACCAAAGGCGGTTACTATTATAGAGATAATGATGAAAGTAAACCTCTTCCGCCAGATGAACTTCTTCGGGCAATAACCGACAAGCCTTCTTTTTCCTGGGAAACGAAGGTTTCTACTAAGTACAAAACCACACAGTGCGACGAAAAGAAACTGTCAGCATTTATTGAAGAAATACGTAATTCGGATCGTGTTTCTGATTTTGTTAAATCAAAAACAGTTGAAGAAATTTTGGAGTATTTCTCATTAGCGGATGAGGATAGTTTTATGACTCATCTTGGAATTCTATGGCTTGGGACTCAACCTCAACGGTCTAGATTGTTGTATGCTCCTACTGTTCAGTATATTAAGTATGATGGCAGCGGGAATAAGGTTCTCAAGCAAGTCTGGGATGACAACTCAATGAATCCCGAAGAACTTCTTGAAGATATTTGGAGAAGTGTGCCTGATTGGAGAGAATCCAACGAGATTTCTGATGGCCTTTGGAGAAAAGAAATACCAGCTTATGATGAAAAGGTTGTAAGGGAAGTTTTGTGTAATGCCATAGCGCACAGGCCGTATACAACACGAGGAGACATTTTCATCAATATGTATCCCGATAAAATGGTAGTTGTAAATCCAGGGCGCCTTCCTTTTGGTGTTACACCAAAAAACATACTACAGAAAACAGTAAAACGCAATCAAGAACTATCTCGAATTCTATACGCTCTTCATATCATGGAAGGAGAAGGTACCGGTTATGACTTGATGTATGAAACTCAGTTATCTTTAGGAAAGAGTATTCCGATTCTTTTCGAAGGAGATGATTTCGTTTCTGTTACTGTTGAAAGAAAGATCGTGTCTAAGGAAGCTTCTCGTGTTTTTGAACATCTCCAGTATTTTTTTCCTCAGATAGCCCAGAATCAAAAAGCATTGATAACTTTTGGGATTGTTTTTCAAGAAGAGATTATTTCATCTGTAGATCTCGCTCAGAAACTTCAACTTCCAGAAGCGGATAGGTTACGCTCCTATGTTGAGCCATTAATTTCTCAGAATATTATCCTGTCTCGCGGTCGCGGGAAAGGAACAAGGTATTATGTCAATCCTGCTATTATTTCAGATTCGAAAGCGAATATTCAGACTACATTAAAAGCAATCGAACCATATCGGCTCAAAGAGTTAATAAAGCAAGATCTTAAGTATCACAAACTCAGTTTAGTGTCAGATATTTCACAAAGATTACCAGACGTTCCTTTTAAGGATCTCCAAAAGATGGTAAGAAAAATGGCGTCAGAAGGGGAGCTGATTCCTAATGGGGGCAGGAAATTCCGCCGATACCGTTTGCCCTAGTTCTTTCTTCAAAAATGTGGCAGAAAAAAGGGAATAGTTTTCTTTTCTAAAGAATAGAATTATGTAACGTACTGAACTTTAGCGTGTTGTATTGTTTTTAAGAAGAAGAATAAAGCATCATAACTAACAGAAAACCATAGATCGCGATAGATGGAATCATCATTCAATCTAAAAGAGTATATAAGAATTTTGGGGCAGGAGTTGGTTTCCGAATTTGAAAAAGCAGGAATAATGACGCATCCTGTTGCTGTAGGTGCTGGACGAGAAGCAAGTGCGAAACAGAAACTCAAACAGATACTTCCTGCCGGTGTCGGCGTAGGTAGTGGTTTTGTCATAGACAGCTTTGGCCATACCTCCCGTCAATGTGATATAATTCTTTACGAAGAAGATTTCGCATTACGTGTTTGTCCAAATATGGATGCTGAAAACACGTTCTATAATTGCGAAAGTGTGATTGCTGTAGGAGAAGTTAAGTCTATTGTTACGAGAAAGGAGTTAGAGGACTCTATAGAAAAGTTGTTGATAGTAAAAAGCCTACAGAGAAAAGATGATGGAAAGTCTTTGCGGAACTACCTGTCATCTCAAGCATTAATGGAGACTTTCGAAGAGTCTAGACCATACGAGCCGAAGAATGATGCTAAGAAACAAATCTTTACTTTCTTGCTTTGTCAAAGGTTCAATATGACAACAGAAATGATCATCTCTGTCTTGAAAGAAAGATGTTCGGGTGACTGGCAGTATCCAAATCGGATGATTTCGACTGAAGGCGCTTATTACGGGTATTTACAACAAGGGAAACCTAATCAGATTTTATGTGGAAGACAAGGTGCGACTTCTTTTTTTAATTTTGTTGATAATCCGCTGTCTTTCAATTATTTTATCTATGAGTTGCTTTCATTCATTTCGGCCGCAAATACAGTTGTATTAGATTATCGTCCTTATCTCGGTGTAAAACTGGCATTCACGGATTTAAAGGAAATAGAGGCATTATGAGTCTCATTTCCCGTCAAAACATATTTATGGTAATTTTCTGGCTGTTAGTATATTTTGGGGAGAGCACCAATCACGTTCACACTTCTCCCGACAACCCGTAAGCAACCCTGCGCGTTCTCTGGGTTGAATCCACTTTGCGTTAGAGCATCTTCTGTGGATTCTTCAGAGTCAAAAATAGTTTTCAATCCGGCGCGCCCGGATACGAAAATGCCGCACCAGTCGGTGCGGCATCTGCTTGCTGATTGCATTGCGCGGAGAGGACGAGATTCGAACTCGTGATACGGTTACCCGTATGCAGGTTTAGCAAACCTGTGGATTCAGCCACTCTCCCACCTCTCCAATCTTACCCTTCAGAAGGTCTCCAAACTTGGAATTCTCCGTATTGGGACGACAAAGATACAATATTTTATTTGTTTTACAATTTTTTATTTCGTTCAGGAAATAAGTTATAACTTTGTCTTGTTATGCCACATAGATTTCCGGTCCGTATCTTCCTGCTGTTTGCCTGCGCGCTGATGCCGTCCTGCCGGGACGCTTCGTCGCCGTCGCGCCGCCTGGCGGAGCTGGACGGCTATGTGGCGTCCCGCCCCGTCTACGAGACGCGCAAGCGCGACCAGCTGGAGGGCATCCGCAAGCTGGCCGCCTCCACCAGCGGCTCCCGCCGCCTGTTCGACTACGGGATGTATGCCGCCGACGAGTATTTCTCCTACAGTTTCGACTCCACGCAGTTCTACCTCAAGCGCTGCCTCGACATCGCCACGCAGCTGCGCGACGTGGACCGCTACAACCGTGCGGCCATCCGCCTGGGCCACCTCTACGCCAAGGCCGGCCACTACATGGAGGCCTACAACCGCCTCTTCTCCCAGATCGACACGAACACCCTCTCCGATCCGCTCCGGATCGATTACCTGATGGCGCTCTACGACTTCAGCCGCGACCTGGCGGGCAATTCCGGCATGGTGGAGCGGCCGCCGATCCAGGACCGCGACGTGTACCGGCAGCGCCTCTACGGCCTGCTGCCGAAAGACTCGGAGCAATGGCGCGTGCTGCGGATGGACGAACTGATGACGGCGGAGAAGCTGGACGCGGCCGACAGCCTGGCGCAGCTCCTGCTGGCCGGCACGAAGCCGGAGGAGCACGCCTATGCGATCTACGCCTATGAGCGCTCGGTGATCGCCGAGATGCGCGGACGGGACGACGAGCGCCTGGACTGGCTGGTCAAGTCGGCCGAAAGCGACATCATCAACGCCGTCAAGGACTACGCTTCGCTCGCGGTCATCTCCCAGATCGTCCTTCCCACGGACGTGGAGCGCTCGTTCCGCTATCTGCGCATCGCGCAGGAAGATGCCATCGCCTACAACGCCAAGCTGCGCCCCTGGCAGATCTCCCAGTTCTTCATGGAGATCGAGGACGCCTATTCCGCGCGCCGCATCCGCGCCCAGCGCGCGACCCTCATCAGTTCCTTCCTGCTGGCGGCCCTGACGCTGCTGCTCCTGCTGCTGTCGTGGTTCCTGATCACGCGCTCGCGCTCGCTGTCGCGGATGCAGAAGGAGCTTGCGGAGCGCAACCTCCTGCTCGCCGCCGCCAACGGCTCGCTCGGCGAGCTCAACAAGGAGCTGTCCCGCACCGACCAGGTCAAGGAGAAATATATCGTGGACTTCCTGCGCCGCTTCTCGGACAATGTCAACTTCATCCAGAGCGAGGACAACCACGCCCGCAACCTCCTCAAGCAGGGCAAGGCCGAGCAGCTCCTCAAGGAGCTTTCGCTCTCGACCCGTTCGGAGAAGAGCCTCAAGGAGTTCTACCGCACCTTCGACCAGACTTTCCTGCAGGCCATCTGCCCCGACTTCGTGGACCGCTTCAATGCGCTGCTCCGCGAAGACGCGCGCTTCCATCCCAAGCCGGGCGCGCTGACCACGGAGCTGCGCATCTTCGCGCTGATCCGCCTCGGCGTCGACGACTCGCGCGAAATCGCCGAATTGCTCCACTATTCCCAGAGCACCATCTACAACTACAAGGTGTCCGTCAAGAATGCGGCGCTGGGCGACCGCGACCGCTTCGAGGAGGAGGTGAAAAAGATCGGGAAGTAGTACTTTCCGGTTTTCATTATCACTACATTTTTACACGTCCATCCAATCTAGAACCCGCTGATTGTCAGCGGGTTTGTTTTTTCAGTCCACTACTATTTCATTCTTGTCGGCGGAACGGGTTTTCAGACTCCATATATTTGCCGCAGACAAGACGGCTACCAACCGTCCGACAAACAATAACCAACGTACCAACTCCAAAAAAAGCGTATGAAAAAAATTCTTTCTTTGATCCTCTCGTTAGGATTGAGCCTGGTCGCCCTGGCCCAGAACGCCTCCGTGAGCGGAGTCGTCCTTGACACGGCCGGCCAGCCGATTGTCGGCGCTTTCGTGGTGGAGCGGGGGACGACCAACGGCACCATGACCGGCGAGGACGGAACATTCTCCTTCCGCGCGTCCGAAGGTGCGCAGCTGGAAATCACCTGCATCGGCTATGAGAGCCAGCGCGTGACCGCGACGTCCGCCCGCGAACTCCGCATCGTCCTCGCGGACGACGCCGAGATGCTGGAAGAGACCGTGGTCATCGGCTACGGTGTCCAGAAGAAGAGCGTCGTGACCGCATCCATCTCCAAGGTGGACGGCGACGCCCTCAACACCGTCCGCGCTTCGACGGTCAACGACGCCCTCAAGGGCAAGGTGTCCGGCGTCCAGATCACGCAGGCCTCCGGCCAGCCCGGTTCCGGCTCGCAGATCAAGATCCGCGGCATCGGCACCGTCAACAATTCCGATCCGCTCTATATCGTGGACGGAATGCCCGTTGACGGCGGCATCGACTACCTGAACCCGACCGACATCGCTTCCGTCGAGATCCTCAAAGACGCGGCTTCCGCCGCCATCTACGGCGCCCGTGCCGCCAACGGCGTCGTGCTCGTAACCACACGCAGCGGCAAGAAAGGCCAGGCCTCCATTTCCTACAACGGCAGCTACGGCTGGCAGAACCCCTGGCGCAAGAAGGAAGTCCTCAATGCCACCGAATACATGGTGATCATGAACGAGGGCCGCATCAACGACGGCGGCCAGCCGCTCTACACCGCGGCCGAGATCGCCGCCGCCGGCAAGGGCACCGACTGGCAGGACCAGACCTTCAACTACAACGCTCCCATCACGCAGCACCAGCTGTCCGTGAGCGGCGGCACCGACAAGGCCACCTATTTCGTGTCCCTGGGCTATTTCAAGCAGGACGGCATCGTGGGCGGCAACTACGGCAAGTCCAACTTCGACCGTCTGTCGCTCCGCTCCAACAATACCTACGTCCCCTTCGAGACGGAGGACCGCAACTATCTCAACAAGCTCACCCTCACGGCGAACATCGCCTACTCCAACATCAATTCGACGGGCATCACCACCAACTCCGAGTTCGGTTCGATCCTCGGTTCGGCCGTGGCGTTCAACCCGTCCATCCCTGTGTTTGCCTCCGAGGCCGAGGCGGCCCGCATCCTGGCGGAGCACCCGACGGCCATCGTGGCCGCCGACGGCCGCGTCTACTCCCTGCCGCCGACCGGCTATCAGGAGCTGACCAACCCGGTCGCCAACTTGGACACCCCGTCCAACACCCTCTACAAGACCCACAAGTTCGTGGCCAACTTCGGCGCCGAACTGGACATCCTCCCGGGCCTCAAGTTCAAGAGCAGCTACGGCGTGGACCTCGCCTTCTGGCGCAACCGCGGCTATGGTTTCGAGCAGTACAAAAGCTCGATGAACCAGACGCTGACCAGCTGGGTCAACATGGGCATGAACGAAGGCCTGCGCTGGCAGACCGAGAACTATTTCTCCTACAGCAAGCAGCTTGGCAAGCACTTCATCAGCGCCGTGCTCGGCCAGTCCGCGATGAGCTACTCCTATGTGTACGTGTCCGGCACGGACTATCAGCTCAAGGAGACCAACCCCGCGATGGCCTATCCTGATTCGGCCATCGGCTCCACCGACGACGAGCGCACCAGCGGCGGCACCGGCGGCTTCGACGCGCAGCGTCTGGCCTCCTACTTCTTCCGCTTCGACTACAACTACGACGAGCGCTACATGGTCGAGTTCACGATCCGCCGCGACGGATCCTCCCGCTTCGGCCCCGGCCACAAGTGGGCCACCTTCCCGGCCGCTTCCCTCGGCTGGAACCTTTCCAACGAGCCGTGGTTCAAGGACAATCGTCCGGGCTGGATCGACCAGCTCAAGCTCCGCGCCAGCTGGGGCAAGAACGGTAATGAGAACATCGGCAACTTCCGCTACGCGTCCCTGATGGATACGGGCCAGGAGTACTACTTCGGCAACGAAGGCGACTACGGCACGATGCAGCCGGGCTCCTCGCCGGCCGCCCTCGCCAACCCGGCCATCCGCTGGGAAGAGTCCGAGCAGGTCGACCTGGGCTTCGACGCCCGCCTGCTGGGTGACCGCCTGACCTTCGGCTTTGACTTCTACAACAAGAAGACCAACGGCATGCTGATGAACAAGCCGATTCCCGCCTACGTGGGCCAGGGCGCGCCGATGTCCAACCTGGGCGACATGCGCAACTGGGGCTATGAGTTCGAGCTCGGCTGGCAGCAGCAGGCCGGCGACTTCCACTACTCCGTCAGCGCCAACGCGTCCCTGCTCCGCAACCGCCTGATCAACCTGGGCAACGAGTCCGGCGAGGCGGTCTACCAGAGCAACGGCGCCTCCGGCGTGGGCGACTACGTCAAAGGCTCCAACGGCGAGGTCTGGCCGTACTTCTACGGCATGAAGACCGACGGACTGTTCCAGAACTGGGACGAGGTCTACGCCTACAAGGACAAGGACGGCCATCTGATGCAGCCCAACGCCCAGCCGGGCGACGTCCGCTTCGTGGACTACAACGGCGACGGCTATGTCAACGACGACGACCGCACCAAGATCGGCAAGGGTATGCCGGACTGGACCTTCGGTGTCACCTTCGCCGCCGACTGGAAAGGCTTCGACGCCTCCCTGTTCTTCCAGGGCAGCCTCGGCAACCAGGTCTTCGACTACTCCATGCGCGGCGACATCCCCGCGATGAACCGCCCGGCCTGGATCCTCGACCGCTGGATCGGTGAAGGCACGTCCAACCGCATCCCGCGCCTGACCAACGCCAACCCCAACCAGAACTGGCGCTCTTCCGACCTCTGGGTCAAGGACGGCTCCTTCCTGCGCCTCAAGACCGCGCAGATCGGCTACACGCTGCCCGAGAAACTCCTCCGCAGCGTCTCCGTCAAGAGCGTCCGCGTCTACGTGGCCGGCGAGAACCTCCTCACCTTCACCAAGTACGACGGCTTCGACCCGGAAATGGCCTCCGACGGCTACACGACCATCGGCGTGGACCGCGGCATCTACCCGCAGGCCCGGACCATCACCGTGGGTGCTTCCATCAACTTCTAATCCTTTAATGCACACAAGAATATGAAACTCCATAGAATCATTGCAGCCGTCGTTGCGGGGCTGGTCCTGACCAGCTGTGGGGATGAATTCCTCACCTCCCACGCGACCCATCAGGGAGAGGCAGGAGCGGAAGCGACCGAAGGCGCCATCCTGTCCTATCTGACCGCGGCCTACCAGCCGCTGCTGATGGACTCCTACGCTGACTACAATTACAACCATATCCTGCTGCTCTCCGACCTCCGCTCCGACGACATCTACAAGGGCGGCGGCGACGCTGGCGACCAGTCCTGGATGTACCACCTGTCCCTGTTCCAGATCCCTGCCTCCGAGAGTCCGACCGGCATCTGGAGCCTCTACTACACGGCCATCGCCCGCGCCAACAACACGGTCCTGGCCATCGACAACGCCGTCGGCTTCGACTCCGACGCGGCCAAGGCCCGCCTGGCCGGCTACCGCGCCGAGGCGCTCTTCCTGCGCGCCTACTACCTGCACCACCTGTGGAAGCTCTACGGCAACATCCCCTTCTTCACCGAGCCGCTGGACGACCCGTTCATGGCTCCGCAGAAGAGCGCCGACGAGATCTATGACTGCATCATGGCCGACATCGCCGACGCCGAGACCGCGGCCGCCCAGGCGGGCGCCGAGTTCCCGCTCTGCACCAACGGCGGCGCCAAGCAGGCGCGCGTCAACCTGGCCGCGCTCTACATGCTGAAGGCCCGCGTGGTGATGTACCAGCAGGACCAGGCCCGCTACGACGAAGTGGCCGCTGACATGGCGGAGATCATCAACGCCGGCAGCTACAGCCTGGTGGACTTCGACAGCCTGTGGACCGGCGCCGACGAGAACGACTTCACCGCAGAGTCCATCTTCGAGACCAACCAGATCTCCGACGGCAAGCGCGACTGGGGCAGCGCCTGGGTCGGCTGCGGCACCAACCTCCCCGCCTACATCTCCCCGAACGAGCTCAGCGATCCCGTCTTCTGCGGCGGCTGGGGCTTCGGTCCCGTGCGCCAGAGCACCTGGGACATGTATGAAGACGGCGACATCCGCCGCGAGGGTTCCATCAACAAGTTCGCGGCAGGCACCTACGGCGCCCGTTTCCAGGACACCGGCCTCTTCCAGAAGAAGTATGCCGCCCGCACCGCCCTGCGTTCGCCGATCGGTACCGTGGACCTCAATTATCCCAACAACCTGATCATCTTCCGCTACGCCGAGACCCTGCTCAACTATGCTGAGCTGGTGGGTTGCCAGGGCGCCGCGGCGGCCGGCGGGCTCACTCCGCAGGAGTGCCTGGACGCCGTCCGCACCCGCGCCGGCCTGGGCTCCGTCCCCGTGAGCCTGGAGAGCGTCAAGGCCGAGCGCCACAAGGAATTCGTGGGCGAGGGCATGCGCTTCTGGGACCTCATTCGCTGGGGTGACGCCGCTTCTGTGCTGACCGAGAACGACGAGGCGCACCAGAGCGTCCGTACCTTCAACCCGGCCAAGGACAAGTACCTCCCGATCCCGCAGAGCGAGATGAGCCGCACCGCCGGCACCGGCGAGTTCGAGCTCCACCAGAACAATGGTTATTAATGGATAAAAGCATCTGATTATGAAGAAGATATTCAATCTCATCCTCCTGGCCGGGACGGCGGCGACCCTGCTGTTCTCCTGCCGCCCGATGGACCTTGACGTCCATCAGCTGGGCGCGGCTCCTTCCGAGGATCAGCTCTCCTTCTCCTGCGCACCGTCCGCCGACACCCCCAACATCCTCGAGCTCACCAACACCTCTTCGGTGAAGGGTGTCGCCCTCTGGGACCTCGGCAACGGCGCGACCGCCAAGGGTGACAAGGTCTCCGCGACCTATCCCTTCAAGGGAGAATACACCGTGACGATGTCTCTCTACACGACCGGCGGCTTCGCCACCGTTTCCCAGGTGGTCACCGTCGACAGCGACGACTATGGCCTGCTGGACACCCCGGGCTTCAACGCCCTGACCGGCGGCGCCGATGCCGCCGAAGGCAAGACCTGGGTCTTCGCCCGCTACACCGAGGGCCACTTCGGCGTGGGCGACGTCAACGCCGCGCCCGAGGCCAACGGCCCGGCGTGGTGGAAGTGCCCCGCCAACGGCAAGGACGGCAGCTCGCTCTATGACAACAAATACACCTTCATCCAGAAAGGCACCCGCCTCATCTGGGAGAACAAAGGCTATATCTACACCAACGAGAACGGCATGAACCACCTCGGCGTCCAGGGTACGCCCAACGCCGCCGTCGGCGACTTCGACGTGCCGTACACCCCGGCCGAAGGCCTGACCTTCAACCTCGACGAGGCGGCCGGCGTGCTGACCCTCGGCGGCGACGCCTTCCTGGGCTTCTACACCGGCGTGAGCGAATACAACATCATCACGCTCGACGAGCACATGCTCTATGTCTGGTGCCGCAGCGCGGCCGAACCCGGCAACGCCTGGTACTTCATCTTCGTCCCGGAAGACGAGCTCGTGGAGCCGCAGCCGGCCCCGATCGAGCCGAAACCGGAGTCCGAACCGGCCTGGTTCCGTCCCAACGCCCCGACCAACCTGCTCGGCATGAGCCTGGACTACGAAAGCTGGTTCAGCGGCGCCGACTGGGCCGGCGGCCTGGAGGCCGGCATCGCCGTCAAGAACGACATCGTGATCACCGTCCCCGAGGGCATCGGCGGCGGCGAGTGGATGGGCCAGTTCAAGATCCATACGAAGATCCCTGCCGGCGCCCGCGAGCGCTTCGACTTCAGCTGCAACATCGCCTCCACGCAGGCCGGCACGGCCACCGTCAAGATGACGGCCGCCGACGACCCTGCCGACGATTCCTTCTTCTATGAGGGCAACATCGCCGTCCCGGCAGGCGGCGGCGTGACCTTCGAGCAGGCGGACAAGATGCTGTTCGACGCCACCGAGAGCGTCCTGCTGGTCTTCGACTTCGGCCGCTTCCCGGCCGGGTCCGTGATCACCATCTCCGACCTCTGCCTGCAGAAGCACATCCCCCTCAGCGAGAAGCCCGAGGTGGTGAACTTCTGGCCGGCGGCCACCGTGACCGCTTCCCAGTGGTTCAGCGGTGCCGACTGGTCCGGCGGCCTGACGGCCGACTACCAGATGCTGGAGGGCAACGGCTTCGAGCTGACGGTCCCCGAAGGCACCGGCGGCAGCGAGTGGATGGGCCAGTTCGCCCTGCACTCCGACATCCAGGCCCTGAACGCCCACCGCTATGAGTTCTCCGCCCGGATCGCTTCGACCGCGGCCGGCACCATCACCGTCAAGATCTCCAACGATCCCGAGGAGGAGGACGCGCACCTGCTCAACTACGACAACGCCGTCGGCATCGTCGAGGGCGCAGTGACCTACCGGCTCAAGGACATCTATCCGAAGCCGCTGGATGCGGATGCTGTCCAGCTGATCTTCGACTTCGGTCGCATCCCGGCCGGTACGAAGATCACGGTTACGGACATCGTTTTCCAGGAATATATTGATTAGGTTATAGATAATAAACATTGGGTTAATTGGACGCGGGGGCGGGATTTTTAATGGGCCCGCCCCCCTTTATCGAAAAACTATGCAGAAAATGTTGTCCCTGATTGCTTCCTTCCTGCTTCTGGCCGCCTGCGGCGAGAAGACGCCGGAACCCGTGCCGGCCGCTCCCGAAATCTCTTTCGCGTGTACGGAAATGGCCCTTGACCCCCAGGGGGGCGAGACAAAGGTGCGCGTGAAGGCGACGGCGGCGTGGACCGTGGCGACGGACGGGCAGGACTGGTTCGCGCTGGCCTCCCCGGAGCAGATCTTCAAAGGCGAGAGCCTGCTGAAGGTATCTGCGCAGCCCAACCTGGGCGGCAACGCCCGCGAGGGCGAACTCCGCTTCACCAGCGGCGAACACACCGCGACGCTCGTCGTCCGGCAGGAGCCGTGCTCGTTTGTCCCGGAAGGCTACCGGATGGTCTGGCAGGATGAATTCTCGGGCGCATCGTCGGAGCTGGCCACGAAGTGGCGCTTCGAGGACTGGGCGCCGGGCCGCGTCAACCACGAGCTCCAGCGCTATACGCCCGACGACCGGCGGACGTCCTACGTCGAGGACGGCGCGCTGCACATCGTGGCGCGCAAAGACGGCAAGCAGGTGATCTCCGCCCGGATGAATACCCGCGGCTCCTGGCTTTACGGCTATATGGAAGCCGCCATCTGGCTCCCGGAAGGCAAGGGCACCTGGCCCGCTTTTTGGATGATGCCGGACGACATGTCCCGGGGCTGGCCCGCCTGCGGCGAGATCGACATCCTGGAGGAAGTGGGCGTGCATGCCGACTACACCTCCTCGTCCATCCACTGCCAGGCCTACAACCACGTCAAAGGGACGCAGAAGACGGCCGAACGCCTGACGGCGGGCGCCGAGAGCGGCTACCACGTGTACGGCCTCGAGTGGACGGCCGACTATATCAGGACCTACGTAGACGGAAAAAAACTTCTCGAATTCAAGAACGACCAGGCCGGGAACGATGACACCTGGCCCTTCAACAAGAAATTTTTCATCACCCTCAACCTGGCATGGGGAGGTGACTGGGGCGGCATGTCCGGCGTGGACGAGAGCGCCCTGCCCTGTACGATGCGGGTGGACTATGTCCGGGTGTACCAGAAATAGAAAATGAGCAAAAAGACGATACGAAACTTATTCCTGGCGGCCGCGTGCCTGGCGGCGGCTGCCTGTGGCGGCCCGAAGCGGCCGTCCACGGTCGGCACGACGCCGGAGGTGGAGCGACGCGTGGAGGAGATCCTCGCGAAGATGACCCTGGCCGAGAAGATCGGCCAGATGAACCAGGTCTCGGCCGACGGCGGCGTGGAAAACTATGCCGAAGCCGTGCGCCGCGGGCAGATCGGGTCGGTCCTCAACGTGGTGGACCCGGCCAGGATCAATGAGCTGCAGCGCATCGCGATGGAAGAGTCGCGGCTCGCGATCCCCCTGCTGGTGGGCCGCGACGTGATCCACGGTTTCCATACGGTCTTCCCGATCCCGCTCGGCCTCGCCGCGACCTTCGATCCGGCGCTGGTGGAGGAAGGCGCCCGCGTGGCCGCCGTCGAGGCGACGGCGCAGGGCGTCCGCTGGACCTTCTCGCCGATGCTCGACATCGCCCGCGACCCCCGCTGGGGCCGCATGGCGGAAGGCAGCGGCGAAGACACCTGGCTGGACGCCCGGATGGGCGAGGCCATGGTGCGCGGCTACCAGGGCGCGCAGTGGGACACGACCGCGATGGCGGCGTGCATCAAGCACTTCGTGGGCTACGGCGCCGCCGAGGGCGGGCGCGACTACAACAGTACCTTCCTGACGGAGAACCAGTTGCGCAACGTCTACCTGCCGCCCTTCGAGGCGGCCGTCAAGGCCGGCGCGCTGACGCTGATGACTTCGTTCAACGACAACGACGGCGTGCCCTCGACGGGCAACAAGTTCGTGGTCGGGGACATCCTGCGCGGAGAATGGGGATTCGACGGCCTGGTCGTCACCGACTGGAACTCGATGGGCGAGATGATTTCCCACGGCTATGGCGCCGACCGCCGCGAAGTGGCGCGGCAGGCGCTGGACGCCGGGGTGGACATGGACATGATGACCTTCGGGTTCATCACCCACCTGGAAGAGCTGGTGCGCGCCGGCGAGGTCAAGGAATCCGCCATCGACGACGCCGTGCGCAACATCCTGCGCGTCAAGGTGCTGCTCGGCCTGTTCGAGCATCCCTACGTGGACGCCGCTGCCGCGGAAGCGGTCCAGTATGCGCCGGAGCACCTGGACGCTGCCCGCCGCACCGCGGAGGAGTCCGCCGTCCTGCTCAAGAATGACGGCGTCCTCCCGCTGGACGCCGGTCGCGTGCGGACGGTCCTCGTCACCGGCCCGATGGCCGACGCGCCCCACGACCAGCTGGGCACCTGGGCCTTCGACGGCCAGAAACAGCACACCGTCACGCCGCTCGCGGCGCTGCGGGAGCGTTTCCCGGGCCGGGTGATCTATGTGCCCGGGCTGAAGGACAGCCGTGAGAAGCGGGCGCGCTTCGACGACGTCGTGGCTGCCGCCCGCCGTGCGGACGTGGTCCTGGCCTTCCTCGGCGAGGAAGCCATCCTTTCGGGCGAAGCCCATTCGCTTGCCGACCTCAACCTGAAGGGCTCCCAGAGCGAGCTGCTGGCCGCACTGCAGGCCACCGGCAAGCCGGTCGTGGCCACGGTGATGGCCGGCCGTCCGCTCACCGTCGAGCGCGACCTGCCCAACTGCCGGGCGTTGCTCTACAGCTTCCATCCCGGCACGATGGGCGGCCCGGCGCTCGCCAACCTCATCTTCGGCGACGCCGCGCCCTCCGGCAAGACCCCCGTCACCTTCCTGCGGACGGTGGGCCAGGTGCCGATGTACTACAGCCACAACATGACCGGCCGTCCCTACCGGGGCGAGAAACTGCTCGACGAGATCGGGCCCGAGGCGGGCCAGACCTCGCTGGGCAACACGTCCTACTATCTGGACTACGGCGCTTACCCGCTCTTCCCCTTCGGCTATGGCCTGAGCTACACGACCTTCGCCTATTCCGAGCCCGCGCTCGACAAGGCCGTCTACGGCCGCGGCGACGTGGTCCGCGCCGCCTGCACCCTGACCAACACGGGCGCCCGTCCGGGCACCGAGGTGGTCCAGGTCTACGTGCGCGACCTGGTGGGCTCGTTCACGCGCCCCGTCAAGGAGCTCAAGCATTTTGAGCGCGTGGCCCTGCAGCCCGGCGAAAGCCGCCGCGTGGAGGTGGAAATTCCGGTGTCGGAACTGGCATTCTGGGGCGCCGACGGCACGAAGAAAGTGGAGCCGGGCGACTTCCAGCTATGGATCGCGGGCGACAGCGCCTCAGGCGATCCGCTGGCATTCAAGGTAGAATAAGAAAAGGACCGGGGCTGAGCCTCGGTCCTTTCATTTTGCCCCGCAGGGGCTATTTGCTTTCGAGCACCGGCGCGTGCGGGTCGTTGGCGACAGCGCGCTTCCAGATCTCGTTGTAGCCGCCGTACTGGAGCTTGTCGGGGAAACCGGCGCCATATTCCGTGTGCAGGAAATTGCCCTGCTCGTCCTGGGCCTTGATGTTGCCGTCGATGAACTTGACGAGCAGCGTCTCCTCCAGCTTCGTCCAGGCCGCGAACTGCGCCTGGGCCGTCTCCACGCTGTATTCCGTCATCATTTTGCGTGCCTTGCGCAGCCGGCCGCGCTCCACGAGCGCCTTCAGCCGGGCGTCCATCTCCGGGATGCCGCGCTCCAGCTGCTCCCGCTCGAAGCGGTCCGCCGCCGCGCGCGCCACCGGCGCCATCCGGTCGTACATCTTGTAGCAGGCATTCGCCACGCGGTTGCACATCCAGAACTGGGCGGTGGGGCTGTAGTGCAGCAGGTCGCCGTTGCCCTCGCGCAGGCACTCCGGAACCTGGGTGAGGTTGGCGTAGATCGGGGTGAGGTAGGAGGTGGCGGCGTCGTCGCAGCCGAACCAGATCAGGGCGCCGACCTCGTCGGGCAGGAAGCCGCGCGCCTGCGCGACGAACCAGAAGCCCGTCTGCTGCGTGGCGATGGCCCGCTCGTTGAGGTAGGTCTTGCCGTCCACGGTGAAGTTCATCGGCCGCCAGCGGTAGGGCAGGCCGTTGCCGCCCGCGCCGATGTCGGCGGTCATGTCCATCGGGGTGCCCTCGAAGTGGTCGCGCATCACGTCGGCCACGTCCTTGACGGTAATCTTGCGCGTCGGCTTGACGAAGAGGGGCATCTCGCCCTTGAGGTCATAGCCCATCGCGTAGTCCAGCCAGTCGGCGGCGGGGCGGGAGACCTCCTGCCCGTTCTCTTCGTAGGTGAAGACGCCGTCGCAGAGGATGTTGAACGCGCTCCAGGCGCGGGCGTCGCAGGCGCGGGCTCCGCCGAAATCGAGCGGATTGTAGGCGTCGCGGAAGCTGAAATCCGCGTCCTCGCCCTCATACCAGCCCTGCTCGCGGGCGAAGCTGATCACGTCCGGGGCGTAGAGGCAGTTGTCCGGGTCGTCCAGGGGGAAACGCGTGATGCGGGCCTGGTTGGCGTGGGCGCAGATATAGCCGTCCGGCACGCGCCGCGCCACCCACACGATGCCCTTCTGCGCGCCCTTGCCCACGAGATCCATCACCCAGGCCTCCTTCGGGTCGGCGATCGAGAAGGATTCGCCCTCGGAGGGGTAGCCGTAGGTATTGGCCAGGTCCACGATGGTCTGGATGGCCTCCCGCGCCGTCGTGGCGCGCTGCAGGGTGATATAGATCAGCGAACCGTAGTCCATGATGCCGTCGGGGTTGACCTGCTCTTCGCGGCCGCCCCAGGTGGTCTCGCCGATGATCAGCTGCCGCTGGTTCATGTTGCCGACGGTCTGCCAGGTGCGCTCCACCTGCGCGATGTCGCCCAGGGGCCTGCCCGTGTCCCACTCGCGGACGGCGAGCCGGCTGCCGGCCGTGAAACGGGCCGCGGGGCGGAAATAGAGTTCACCGAAGAGGCCGTGGGAATCGGCGGCGTAGGAGACCATGCTGGAGCCGTCGGCGCTGGCGCCGGGGCTCACGATCACGTTGGTGCAGGCGTCCGTCCGGCCGGCGGCGAAAGCCGTCAAAGCCAGGATGGTGCAGAGAAATTTTCGCATTTTATCTTTTATTTATAAATTTGCAGGCTTATGAGATACAAAGCTATAAAATTTTTCGGGATTGCCGCCCTGCTGCTCCTGCCTTTGCTGGCGGGCGCGCAGCAGCCGCAGGCCGAAGAAGAAGAGCTCAAGCAGCTCCGTCAGGTCATCGACCAGACGGTCGCGAACTATGAGACCCAGCTTGGTCTGGAGGACTGGCAGTCGTTCTACGTGGACTCCATCCTGACCCACGACTACGAAGCGCTGCGCATCGAGCTCAAGTCCCTGCGCGACGCCAAGGTGTCCAACGCCGACATCTATCAGGTCACGCAGGACAAGTGGGCCGAGCAGGTCTACGTCTCGCTGCAGAAGGTCTTCACCGAGGAGCAGTGGAACAAGTATCTCAAGTCCGGCGCCGCGCGCGACAAGAAGGCGCGCGACAAGCGCGCCGCCAAACGCAAGTAGCACATTATGAAAAGAGAAGATATCGACAAGGTCCTTGCGGAGCTGAAAGCGCTCCAGTGCAAGACGCAGAAAGAGGTTGAAGAGGCGCGCGTGCGCTTCCTCGGCAAGAAAGGCGAGATCACGGCGCTCTTCGAGGAGTTCCGCACCGTGGACAAGGATATGAAGCGCGAGTTCGGCCGCACGCTCAACGAGCTCAAGAACATCGCCGAGGAGACGATCCGCAATCTCCGCGACATCGTCGGCGAGGAGAGCGGCAGCCAGGGCCCGAAGCAGGACCTCACGATGCCCGGCGACCCGCTGGAGCTCGGTTCCCGCCATCCGGTCTCGATCGTGCGGCAGGAGATCGTCGACATCTTCCGCAAGTTCGGCTACGACGTGGCCGAGGGCCCGGAGATCGAGGACGACTACCACGTCTTCGAGGCGCTCAACTTCCCGCCGAACCACCCGGCCCGCGACATGCAGGACACCTTCTTCGTGTCCGTCGGCCATCCCAACCCGCTGCTGCTCCGCACGCACACGTCCAGCGTGCAGGTCCGCACGATGGAGAAGATGAAGAATCCTCCCATCCGCGTCATCTGCCCCGGCCGCGTGTTCCGCAACGAAGCCATCAGCGCCCGCGCGCACTGCATCTTCCACCAGGCCGAGGGCCTCTACATCGACGAGGGCGTGACCTTCGCCGACCTCAAGCAGGCCATCCTTCTGTTCGCCCGCGAGATGTTCGGTCCCGAGACCGAGATCCGCATGCGCCCGTCCTTCTTCCCCTTCACGGAGCCGTCCGCCGAGGTGGACGTCAGCTGCAACATCTGCCACGGCAAGGGCTGCAACATCTGCAAGGGGACCGGCTGGCTGGAGATCCTGGGCTGCGGCATGGTGGACCCCAACGTCCTCGAGGCGAGCGGGATCGACTCCAAGAAATACAGCGGCTTCGCCTTCGGCATGGGCCTCGAGCGCATCGCGATGCTCAAGTGGCGCGTCAACGACCTGCGCCACTACTTCGAGAACGACATGCGCTTCCTCCAGGAGTTCAGCACTTCCGTAGAAGTTTAATCATTCATCATAAGGGATCCGCCGCCGGACTTGACAGGCGGCGGGCCCTGTGTTCTTGAAACCACGTTAAAAACAAGCATGGAAAAGTCAAACGTTTTCAGCACCAGGTTCCTGGTGATGGCAGTCACGCTTATTGTCTGCCTCATTACATCCAATTTCTTCGTCCCGCGCCTCTGGCAGGTGGCCGGGCTGCCGCTGCAGCTCTCTGGCGCCGTGCTGCTGTTCCCGGTGTCCTATATCCTCAACGACTGCATCACCGAGGTCTACGGCTACCGCAAGGCGCGCTTCGTCATCTGGCTCGCCTTCGCCCTCAGCGCCTTCGTCGCGCTGATGGCCCAGTTCGTGTGCTGGCTGCCCGAACCCCTGCAGGACGGCAGCAAGCCCGTGGCCGAGAGCTTCAACGGCCTGTTCGCCATGGTCCCCAAGACCACGGCCGCCTCGCTGGTCGCCTTCCTGGTCGGTTCCACGGTCAATGCGTGGATCATGAGCCGGATGAAGGCCCGCTCCGGCGGCAAGCTCTTCGGCGTGCGCGCCATCCTCTCCTCCGTGGGCGGCGAACTCGCCGACTCGCTCATCTTCTTCCCGGTGGTCTTCTGGGGCGTGATGCCCCTGGGCGCCGTCGTCTCCCTGGCCCTGACGCAGGTGTGCGCCAAGGTCCTCTACGAGATCGTCATCCTGCCGGTCACGGCCTGGTTCGTCCGTCACACCAAGCGGGCCGAAGGCGTGGACGTCATCGACAGGGGGATCTCATACAACCCTTTCAAAATCAGCGATATCCAGTAAATTATGGACAGAACCAAGGACGGCCTGCAGGCCCTCGGCCGCAAGACCGCATACAGCCAGGACTATGATCCCGGCGTGCTCGAGACCTTCGAGAACAAGCACCGCGACAACGACTATTGGGTGCGCTTCAACTGCCCGGAGTTCACGACCCTGTGCCCGATCACGGGCCAGCCGGACTTCGCGGAACTGCGCATCAGCTACATCCCCGACGTGCGGATGGTCGAGAGCAAGAGCCTCAAGCTTTACCTCTTCAGCTTCCGCAGCCACGGCGATTTCCACGAGGACGTCGTCAACACCATCATGAAGGACCTCATCGCCCTGATGGATCCCAAGTACATCGAGGTCACGGGCCTCTTCACCCCGCGCGGCGGCATCTCCATCTACCCCTACGCCAATTACGGCCGCCCGGGCACGAAATACGAGCAGCTCGCCGAGCAGCGCTTCGCCAGCCACGAGTAACCTGAACACTTGTTTTTGGATCAAAGAGATATTATTTTTGTAGTACAACCCTTTAACAATTTAAACACAAAAACGATGAAAAAGATTCTCTTGATCCTTGCCCTCGCCTGCATGGCGTCGGCGGTGTCCGTGGCAAACGCCGGGCCTCGCAACCCCGTAATCAACACGGTGAACGTGATGAACGACAGCATGTATCCCGTGAATGTCACTTTTGATCCGTTTGGCGCCTCTGCCTTCACGTTCCGTTTCCCCGAGACTCCGGTGGCCTGGTTTACCCTCAGGAACTGCAACACGGGCGAATACCACTTTGTGTCTCCCGGTTATGCACTCAATGTGACGGTTCCTGTCTCGGGGTATCTCGGGACCTGGGAGCTTGTGCCTCATTTTACCGATGGCGGCACGTGCAACGTGCTCTTCTTTGTCGACAACTATCCGTCGGGCGGAGGCGGTAGCGGCTCCGGCAACATAGACCCTTACGATCACGAATTGCCGTTGATGCCGTAAGACGAAACGCTTTTGAAGGCGTCCCTTTCCGGGGCGCCTTTTTCTTTTTTCCGTTCGGATAAAAATGCTATTTTTGTTCAAATTTGACGCTAATGACCCCCCGAATCTTGAACTGTCTGCCGCTGCTGGGCGTGCTGCTGCTTGCCGCCTGTGGCCCTGTCTCGCGTTCCGATACGCTCTTGGACGACATCGAGTCTTATATCAACGAGGCCCCGGACAGCGCCCGGACGGCGCTGCAGGCGCTGGACACCACTGAACTCGTGACGCGGCGCCTTCGGGCGCGGTATTCGCTGCTGCGGACCATGGCGCAGGACAAATGCTACGACGACATCACGATTCCGGGTCTGCTCGACGATGCCGCCTGGTTCGAGCGGCATGGCACGCCGGACGAACGGATGAAGCTTTGGTTCTATCGGGGCTGCATCCAACTAAGTTTGAAGGATAACAATGAGGCGGCATTGGCGTTCTCTCGGGCAGAAACGTTTGCGGACCAGGTGCAGGACCAGCATGCCCTTGGACTCCTATATCTGGCGATGCAGAACGTCTATATGAATGTTTACAATCCGGCTCGAGAACAGGAGTATGCGGAGAAGGCGGTGGATGTTTTCAAGCGGACGGATGATCCGCTGACCGGCCACGCGCTCGGTATGTTGGCGATGGCCTATCAAGGTCAGGAAAAATGGGCCCAGGCGGATTCGGTATACAGGGAGGCCCGGCCTTATTTTGAAAGCGTCCCTTCTCTTGCGCATTTCTTTTATTCTAAATATGCCCTATTGAAAGTCCTTCAACCCGAGAAAGATCCTGAAGGGGCGATCGAACTGCTGAAGAGGTACTGGGAACTCGTAGGAGCTTTTGATATAACGGAGATGGGCGTATATGCTTACGCCCACGAACTGCTCGGTAATCGGGAGATAGCGGATCAGTTTATTCCAGCGTTGCGGAATGTTACTGGCGAGTATGCGTATTCTGCGCTGGTATGGTTGGCCGATATAGATGAGGCCCGAGGGGATTATGCGACAGCTCTTCAGGAGCGGAAGGGGCTTTATTCGCAGGAGAGGAGCATCATCCAGAACGCCCTGGATGATTCCGTTACGAAGAATCTGCGGGACGACAGCGCCCGGCAGGCATCAGAAGCCCGGGCGGAGCTCCAGCGGACCTGGATCCGGGTCGGAGGGGCCTTTTTCGCTTTGTTGTCGGCATTCCTGCTGCTACTCTTGCGCAAGAGCAAAGTGGAAGCGGAACGCGACCGCCTGGTCGATCTCCGTGAGCAGATGCAGGAGGAACTGGACAGGGTTCAGGAGGAGAATGTCGAGAAGACGGAGCTGCTCAGCGGTCAGGAAGACCGCATCCGGGAAATGGAAGAGCATGTCGCGCGGGAGCGCGAGATCTATACGCGCGAACGGGTGAAGCGGCTTCGCCAGCTGGGCGAGTTGCGGAGTACGTTCTGGTGGCGTGATCACGGCTGGATGCGGGAGGCCGAAGCCATCCAGCGGATCAAGAAAGAGATTTCTTATGTCTATCAGACCGACAACGACGGCGCCGCATTGATCCGTCGCCTGGACGATGAACTGGACGGCGCCATATCCCGGCTGCGCAAGGGCCTTCATCTGCGCGGCAAGCCGCAGGAGGTCCTGTTCCTGTGTTGCTGTATCCTGGACCTGGAGCCGGAGATGATTGCAGAAATCCTGGATATGTCCCGGACCAATGTCTACGTGAAACGTTCGCGTCTGCGCGCCCGGATCCGCGAACTGAACGATCCGTTGCTGTCTGTTCTGGTAGAAAAACTGTAGTTTCTTGCGCGGAGAGTGTTTTTATATTGAATTGAATAACAGCATATTACGCGGATTGTAAGAATTAATCGTTTTATTGTAATGCGTCTTCCTTTCCGTAAATAATTCAATGGGTGATAGTTATGCTGTTGTGCGGGCTGATCTGTTGTAAGAAATTTTAATCTTGGAAATTAAGCGTTTGAGCAAAAGACACATATTTTTGCAAAACAAACAACAAAACTATAAAGTATCATGAAAAGAATCTTTGCGCTACTTGCAACTTTTTTTGTTTCTTCTCCTTTTGTTTCTTATTCGGGCATAAGGTTGCCGTCAAATACTGGTGGGACTTCTAACCCGGACCCAAATCCGGGTCCGGTGATTCCCGGCAATATACCTTTACCGGTCCGCCCGGCCGTTGAAGTGTTTTCTACGCAATTCTCGAATTCACTTGGTGATAGTTTTTCTGGTATTATTACGGTGAGTCCGTTCCGTACAAGTCTTCAGCTTGATATGCTGGTAGACGTGCAATATGTCGTGCTTACGAATGAGCATACCGGCAGAACGTTCACTGAGTGGGTTTATCGTACTACCAGTGCGCTTGATTTAGCCTCAGGCTGCAATTCCAATGGCCGTTGGAGAATCGAGATCGTAAGCTCAACCGGTCAGCATTACGTTGCCTATATTATGGTCAACAATTCTGCTTTCGGACCGCTTGTTCCGTGCGATTGGATTGATGGCGATTATAATCCTAACGGGAATGGGAATATGGGACCGTTCTAGAATCCCGATACAGCTACAGGCTTCTTGAATCAAATGAAACAGGCGACCGATTTTGACATGAACCCCGAAAGTTAGACAAAAAACTTTCGGGGTTTTGTTATGCAAAAAAAGCATTCTTACGCAGATCGTCTCAAGTACATGAAAATGC